>JAEUMG010000308.1 GCA_016793355.1 Hyphomicrobiales bacterium | reverse complement strand
CTTGAGCGAGCGCGAGATCGGCGAATTGCGGGCTTTGGGCGGCGTGCTCGCCGGAACGACGGGCGGCCGCTCGGTCCCCGTCGATCTGCGCTTCCAGAATGGCGATATCTACTGGAGCGCCTTCAAGATCGGAACGATGGAGCCGCTGTTCTAATTCTTCGCCGGACGGCGGCCGAAATCGGGGGCGGCGGTTTCCTGGCCCGCCGCGATGATGCTGCGCCGGATCTGGCGCGAGCGCGTAAAGAGATTGACCAATGTCTCGCCGTCACCCCAGCGGATGGCCCGCTGCAAGACCGAGAGATCCTCCGAGAAGCGCCCGAGCATTTCGAGAACGGCATCCTTGTTGTTGAGGAAGACGTCGCGCCACATGATCGGATCGGATGCGGCGATGCGGGTGAAGTCGCGAAAGCCACCGGCCGAGAACTTGATGACCTCCGAATTGGTGACTTCTTCGACATCCGCCGCCGTCGCCACGATATTATAGGCGATGAGATGCGGCAGATGGCTGGTGATGGCGAGCACCAGATCGTGGTGCTCAGGGCTCATCGTCTCGACATTGGAGCCGCAGGCGCGCCAGAACTCCTCGAGCTTCTTGACCGCCGCGGGATCGCAGTCGGGCAACGGCGTGAGGATGCACCAGCGATTGACGAAGAGTTCGGCAAAGCCCGATTCAGGCCCCGACTGCTCCGTGCCGGCCACCGGATGGCCCGGCACGAAATGCACATGCCCCGGCAGATGCGGCGCAACATCGCGAACGATCGCCGTCTTGACCGAGCCGACATCGGTCACGATCGCGCCGTGCTTCAGTGAGGGCCCGATCTCTCCCGCCACCTCACCGCAGGCGCCGACCGGCACGCACAGGACAACAAGATCGGCATCCTGGACTGCGGCGGCGGCACTCTCATGGATACTGTCGACGAGACCGATCTCGACCGCCTTGGCGCGCGTCGCCGCCGATCGCGCATAGCCGGAAATATGCTCAGCGAGGCCCTTCTGGCGCATGACATGGCTGAGCGACGAGCCGATCAGGCCAAGCCCGATCAGTGCGACGCGCTTGAATTGCGCGCTCATCGCAGGAACTCCGCCAAGGCCGCGACGACGGCGCGATTGGCTTCCTCATCGCCGATGGTGAGGCGTAGCGCGCCCGGAAGCCCATAGCCTTCCATGCGCCGCAAGACGATGCCACGGCTGGTCAAGAATTCATCCGCCGCCGGAGCATTGCGGCCCGCGTCTTTGGGGAAATGCACCAGCAGGAAATTGCCGACGCTTGGCGTTACGGTGAGGCCAAGTGCGGTAAGCTCCGTGGTGAGCCAGGCGAGCCAGTTCTCATTGTGGGCGATCGCCGTCTCGGCGAAATCGCGATCCGTGATGGCGCCGACACCCGCGGCAAGCGCCGGAGCCGAAACGTTGAACGGCCCGCGAATGCGGTTGAGCGTATCGGCGACATGCTCCGGACAATAGGCCCAGCCGAGCCGCAGGGCGGCTAGCCCGTGAATCTTCGAAAACGTCCGCGTCATCACGACATTGTCGAACTGCGAGACGAGCTCGACACCCGCCTCGTAGTCGTTGCGCCGCACATATTCGGCATAGGCCGCATCGAGGACGAGCAGGCAGTCGGGCGGCAGCCCCGCATGCAATCGCTTCACTTCATCGAAGGGCAGATAGGTGCCGGTCGGGTTGTTGGGATTGGCGAGAAAAATGACGCGCGTCCTCGCCGTAACACGCGCGAGGATCGCATCGACATCGGCATGGAAGTCGCGCTCGGGCGCGACGACGGCCGTCGCGCCATTCGCCTTGATGGCGATCGGATAGACGAGGAAGCCGTGCTCTGTATGGATCGCCTCGTCGCCGGGCCCGAGATAGGCATGGGCGATAAGCTGCAGCAATTCATCCGAACCCGCGCCGCAGACGATACGTGCCGCATTGAGGCCGTAGCGCTGGGCGATCGCCTCGCGAAGCTCGCTCGCCGCTCCGTCGGGATAAAGCGCCAGCGTCCTGGCCGCCGCGGCGAAGGCCTCGATCGCCTTGGGGCTCGGGCCCAAGGGCGTCTCGTTGGACGACAACTTGAAGACGCGGGCACCCTTGGCGCCGCTTTTTCCCGGCACATAGGGCGCGATTTCGCTGATCCCCGGCTTTGCCTGCGGCCGGGGGCGTGGAGCGGGGGATGTCATGATCTAACCTCGATCGGGCTTGGGTAACGGCCAAGCAAGGTCAGCGCAAGCGGGACATTGGAGCGCACGAGACCGATCAGCGGCAGGCCCGATTCGGACAAAAAACCCGGCAGGCTGGCGAGATGGCGGTTGCCGAGCGGCATTTGCCAGAGCGGCGCCGGGGCGAAATCGCGCGGCAACTGGCCGGAGGTAACGAGCAGGGTCTCGTCATCGCCGGTGGGCTCGGGTGCGGCTGTACCGAACACCAGCATTTTGGGGAGGGCACCCGACGCAATCTGCGGCAAAGTGGCAATGACCCGCGCCTGGCCGGCGCGGCCATCGAGATAGGGCTCGAGCCAGGGGGATTCGAGCGCCACGACCGCGATATCGCCGGGCTGGCCGGCAAGTGCCGCCAGCACCTGCGCCTCTCCTTGATGTTCGGCAAGCGGCGTCGCGCCGAAATGGTCGTGCAGCATGAGCCGCGCAGACACGGAATCAAAAAGCCCCGCGCCGAGATGGATCCGGATCGGGGCCTGCATCAGGGTCGATGCCGAAATGATGGCCCGCCAAAGCCTGATCCTGAATTCCGCCGGAACCGCGTCCGGCCTGGCGCGAACGAGCCGGCGCAGGATCGCCGCCTCGCGCGCCGGCCGGATCGGCGATTGCGCGATGGCACCGTTCACGGACTTGACCCGCTTGACCTCCTCGACCGCGGCGAAGCGCTTGCCGAGCAAGACCAGCATCGCGTCATCGATGGCGTCGATCTCTTCGCGAATCCGGTCGAGCGCGCCCGCGGTCGGGGTATCCATGACGTCAAAAATCCTTCACAAAATCGGGCCTCTTCATAAGCAGGCCGCCGCCAAAAGCAAAGGGGCCGGTCAGGATCGCGTGAAGGGCGGCGCGGTGGCGGGATGCGGCGAAAGCGCCGGCCGCAGGCGCGGCACCAGGCGGCGCGCCCGCTTGCCCGGCGGGATGGCATAGACCTGTTTCACCGCCTCCACGATGATGACGCCGGAAAAGGCCGGCGACAGCCAGGAACCGAGCCGCTCCCAGGCCGGCGCCGAACTCAACAGCATGCTCTTTTCGAAGGGCGGCATGAACAGCGCCTGACTCCAGGCGACGGCGGTGAAGCGCGTATCCTTCAGGAGCTTGCCGAGCTGCGGCCGCGAGAAGGGCTGGCCATACCCGAAGGGCGTTGAATCGAATCTGGCCCACATGCCGCGCCGGTTGGGCACGATCAGCATCAACCGGCCCTGCGGCGCCATCACCCGCCACACTTCCTCCAGCATCTCTTCAGGATTGTCGGTGAGCTCGAGTCCATGGACGATCAGGGCGAAATCGACCGTGCTTTCGAGAAGCGGCAGGTCGAATTCATCGACCAGTGCGGTGGCGCTGGCGCCTTCCTGCGGCCAGTGGATGACGCCTTGCCGTGCCATCATGAAGCCGAAGCTGCGGGCGGCTTCGGCATTCCACGATTCGAGATAGGGCGTCGCAAAGCCAAGCCCCATGACAGTGGCCCCCCCCAGCGACGACCAGCGTCGGCGCAGACGGTGCGCGATCAGGCGCCGGCTGGCCAGACCGAGCCGGCTCGCGTAGAAATCCCGAAGTTCGACGACATCCATGGACCCAAAATAGGCGCTCCGTGGTAAAGGGTCATCTACCGAGTTTCGGGAAACTTTAGGGGCTTACGCAATGGCGCATCTCGACCTTCACCACTTCATCTGCCGCGAGGATAATTACGGTGTCCTCGCCCACGACCACCGGAGCGGCGCCACCGCCTCGATCGATGCCCCCGATGCATTGGCCGTCGAGCGCGCCTTGAAAACCAAGGGCTGGCAGCTCACCCATATCCTCACTACCCATCATCATGGCGATCATGTCGAAGGCAATCTCGCACTGAAGGAAGCATTCGGCTGCACCATCATCGGTCCGCGCAATGACGGCGAGATTCCGGGCATGGATAAAGCGGTCGCCGGCGGCGATACCTTCACTTTCGCCGGCCGCGAAGTGCGCGTCATGGACACGCCCGGCCATACCAAGGGGCATATCGTCTATTACCTGCCCAGCGAACACGTGCTCTTCGCCGGCGATACTCTTTTCGAGATGGGCTGCGGCCGGGTGATCGAGGGCACGCTGGAGCAAATGTGGCAATCGCTCGATCAGTTACGCAAACTGCCGACCCACACCATAGTTCACGTCGGCCATGAATATAGCGAGGCCAATGCCCGCTTCGGGCTGTCGATCGAGCCCGGCAACCGCGCCCTGCAGCAACGCGCCGGAATCGTGGCGGCACAGCGCACCAAGGGCGAGATGACCCTGCCGACGACGATCGGCGAGGAGCTCAAGACCAATGTGTTCCTCAGGCCGGAAAGTCCCGAGATTCGCAAGAAGCTCGGCCTCGAAAACGCCAGCGACGCGGAAGTCTTCGCCGAGACGCGCCGCCGCAAGGATAGCTTCAAGTGACGCTCTCGGCGCGCGACGTCATCGCCGCGCTTGACTTGAAACCGCACCCCGAAGGCGGCCATTACCGGCAGACCTGGAAGGCGGATGCCGTGGCGGGCGAGCGCGCCGCCGGCACCGCCATTTATTTCCTCCTGGCCGAAGGCGAAGTGAGCCATTGGCATCGCGTCGATGCGGCCGAGATCTGGCATTTCTATCGCGGTGCGCCCTTGGAGCTTTCTGTGTCGTCCGACGGCCGCGGAGTTGAAACGCATGTTCTGGGCCCCGATCTTGAAAGTGACCAGGCACCGCAGCTCATCGTGCCGCGCGATGTCTGGCAGTCCGCGAAATCACTGGGCACATGGACATTGGTCGGCTGTACGGTCTCACCCGGATTCGAATTCTCACATTTTGAACTTGCCGCACCGGATTGGAAGCCGGGTCTCTAACGGCGCCGGAAAAACATGTCCTTCGCGGCGATCACAGCGCCGGCTGTAATCAGTAGGCACGCGACTGCCACCGACCAGGTCGCCGGCGCGAAGCCTGCCGACACGAGTATCAGTGTCGAGACCAGAGGCGACAGGTAGGACAAGGCGCCGAGTACCATGATGTCGCCATGCTTGACGCCGTAGTCCCAGCTATAGAACGCGGCACCGACCGGCATGAGGCCAAGGCCGATGACCGCGAGCCATTGCATCGCGCCTTCCGGCCACACGGTGGATTCAAAAAGGAGATGACAGACGCCCGCGAGCGCAGCCGTCGCAACACAAAATCCGGCGACGATATCGGTGGGCACGCCGGCGAAGCGCCGCGACAATACCGAATAGCCGGACCAGATGATCGCACAGGCAAAGCCGAGCAGATGGCCGAAGCGCCATTCCCGCGCCAGCGATTGCGCATCGCCGCTGCTGATGACGAGAAGCGCCCCGCAAAGCCCCAGCACGACACCGGCAATGTGATACCATCGCAGGCGCTCGCCCGGCAGCAGGGCCGAGAAGACGACGAGGAAAAGAGGCCAGAGATAGGCGAGGAGGCTGACCTCGACCGGCGGCGCGGCACGGATCGCCGAGAAATAGACGAAGTGGTAGCCGAACAGCCCGGCCACGCCGAGCGCCCAGACGCGCCAGTCTTGTGCAAGGCTTGCGACGGCGCCCGGCCGAAACGGCCAGGAAGCGACACCGAGCAATCCGCCGATGAGGAATGTCATCGCCGCAAGCTGGAACGGCGGCACGTCACCGCTCGCCGCGCTCAGGAGCGCGAGCACCGCCCACATCAGGACGGCAATCAGCCCGACGAGTGTGGCCGCCCTTCGCGACATCAGTGGCGATCCCAGCGCTGTCTATGCTTGGAAGAGATAAAGCCGCAGCAGATCGGTCGGCGAGACGAAAAGCGTTTTCACGTGCGCGAATCCCGCGCTCTTTCCCAAGGCATGCCAGGTCGAATCTGTCTCCGGAAAGTCGGAGCTATGAACATGGTCATTGACCATCGTCCATTCGCGGTGCGAATAGGCGGGCCAGTCCGGCTCCTGCGCATCCCAGCGCGCGAGCCACTCTTCCCGGCTCTCGCCGTCGGGACTTGCATCCTCATAGATGAGCAACCGCCCGTTGGCGCCGACAATCCGCCGGATGTCGCGCAATGTCTCAGCCTTCGCGGGCGCCAGCAGATGATGCAGTGACAATCCGATCCACACGACATCGGCGGGATGCCGCCAATTGCGCAGCCCGCTGACGAAATCCCCCTCCTCCAAGACAACCGGACAGGGAAGCCGCGCCAAGTTGCGTTCGGCGATCTCCAGCGCTTGCTTCGAAATATCGATGCCGTGATAGGATGATACTTTGGTTCCGAGCAGCGCTTGCGAACTCATGCCGGCATCGCCGCAGGCCGCTTCGAGGAAACGAAACGGCCCTGTTACTTCGTCGCGCAGATAGCGATGCAGGCAATCATAGGCGTCGCGGTGGAAGAGATAGTCGTTGTCGACCATCTTGCGATAGACTTGCCATTCTTCGAGAAACAGCGCCTGCGTCGGCGCCGGCTCTTCGGTGCCGGTCATCGCCATTACACCATGTATTGACCGCCATTCACGGTGAGCGTCGTGCCGGTGATGAAGCCCGATTGATCGGAGGCGAGGAACACGACACAGCGTGCGATCTCTTCCGGCTCGCCGAGGCGCCCGACCGGGATGTGCGGCAGGATGCGTTTCTCGAGCACGTCCTGCGGCACGGCGCGGACCATTTCGGTACCGATATAGCCGGGACAGATCGCATTGACGGTGATGCCCTTGGCGGCACCCTCCTGCGCCAGGGCCTTGACGAAGCCGATATCGCCGGCCTTGGCGGCGGAGTAGTTCGCCTGGCCCATCTGGCCCTTCTGGCCGTTGATCGACGAAATGCAGATGATGCGGCCGAAGCTCCGTGCCCGCATGCCGTCCCACAAGGGGCGCGTCATGTTGAACAATGAATTGAGATTGGTATTGATCACCTGATACCACTGTTCCGGCGTCATCTTGTGGAACATGGCATCGCGGGTGATGCCGGCATTGTTCACCAGGATATCGACCGGACCGACCTCGTTTTCGATCGCCTTGAGATTGCTCTCGCAGGCGGCATAGTCGCTGACATCCCATTTGCGCACATCGATACCGGTCTCGGCCTTGAACTTGTGTGCCGCCTCGTCATTACCGGCATAATTGGCGATGACGCGATAGCCTTCCTCTTTCAGCGCCCTGGAAATGGCGGCGCCGATGCCACGGGTGCCACCGGTCACGATCGCGATGCGGGCCATTCGCTGCCTCCCTTTTTGCTGCGAGGTTTCGTCAGTCGCGCGCGACGCACATGGCGATGCCCATGCCGCCGCCGATGCACAGCGTTGCAAGCCCTTTCTTGGCGTCGCGCTTCCCCATTTCATAGAGCAGCGTCGTCAAGACGCGCGCACCCGATGCGCCGATCGGATGGCCGATGGCGATTGCACCGCCATTGACATTCACCTTGGCCGGATTCCAGCCCATATCCTTGTTGACCGCGCAGGCCTGCGCCGCGAAGGCTTCGTTTGCCTCGATGAGATCGAGATCGTCGGGCTTCCAGCCGGCCTTTTTGAGCGCGGCGCGCGATGCCGGGATCGGGCCCGTGCCCATGATCGCCGGATCAACGCCGGCATGCGCCCAGGAGACGATCCGTGCCAGCGGCGTGAGCTTGCGCGCTTCGGCTTCCTTGGCCGACATGAGGATCACAGCCGCGGCGCCGTCATTGATGCCGGACGCATTGCCGGCCGTGACTGTTCCGTCCTTCTGGAAGGCGGCCCGCAATTTCGCCACCTGGTCGAGGGCCGCGCCGTGGCGGATATACTCGTCCTGATCGACGACGACATCGCCCTTGCGCGAGGCAACGGTGACGGGCGCGATCTCATCCTTGAAGCGGCCGGCCTTCTGCGCGGCTTCCGCCTTGTTCTGCGAGGCGACGGCGAACTTGTCCTGCTCGTCCCGGGTGATCTGCCATTGCCGCGCCACGTTCTCGGCCGTGTTGCCCATGTGATAGCCGTTGAACGCATCCCACAGGCCGTCCTTGATCATCGTGTCGATCATCTGGAAGTCGCCCATCTTGATGCCGCTGCGCAGGTGCTGGCAGTGCGGCGCCATGCTCATCGATTCCTGGCCGCCCGCCGCGACGATTCTGGCGTCGCCGCCGGCAATCTGCTGGAGACCGAGCGCCACGGCGCGAAGGCCTGAACCGCAGAGTTGGTTGACGCCCCAGGCCGGGCTTTCGACCGGAATTCCGGCGCCGATAGAAGCCTGGCGCGCCGGGTTCTGACCCTGACCGGCGGTCAGGATCTGGCCCATGATCACTTCGTCGACCTCTTTCGGCTCGACCTTGGCGCGTTCCATGGCCGCTTTGAGCGCCACCGCCCCCAATGCATGGGCGGGAAGGGTCGACAGCGCACCATTGAAGGAGCCAACCGGCGTGCGCGCCGCCGAAACGATGACCACCTGGGAATCTGAACCAGCCATACCGCTCTCTCCTTCGGTTGTGTTGCCGGTGGTCTACTAGGCCCCCGCCGCGTCTGCAATGGTCCGTTTTGACCCTGCCTAAGCCTCCAGCTCTCAAGCGTTTTTGCGCTTGCAATTGTGCATTGCGCAGCGCAACCTTTCGCAGTGCAGTCAAGGACCCAACCGAAGCGGGAAGCGATGGCAGGAGCAGCTGCAATGAACGATCAGGCAACGGCGCCGCAAGGCGCGGTCGTCATCAAGAAATACGCCAACCGGCGGCTCTACAATACGGCGACCAGCACCTATGTCACCCTCGAAGACCTGGCCGAGATGGTGAAGAAGGGCACCGATTTCGTTGTCTATGATGCCAAGACCGGCGAGGAGATCACCCGCTCGGTCCTCACCCAGATCATTTTCGAGGAAGAAAGCAAGGGCCAGAACCTGCTGCCCATCAAGTTCCTGCGTCAGCTCATCCGCTTCTATGGCGACAGCATGCAGGCCTTTGTGCCGGGCTTTCTCGAATTTTCGCTCGAATCCCTGACCCGCGAGCAGGACAAGTTCCGCCAGCAGATGATGGAAGCCTGGGGTGCCGATCCCTTCAAGGCGATCGAGGAGCATTCCAAGCGCAACATGGCGATGTTTTCCGACGCCATGCGCCTGTTCAACCCCTTCACCGCCATGGCCGGCAATGCCAAGCCGCCCGAAGCGCCCGCTTCAAATCCGGGCAATTCGAAGGAGGACTTGCAGGCCCTGAAGGATCAGCTCTCCGCCATGCAGCGCCGCCTCGATATGCTGGCCGGAGATAAATAGCGCCTAGCGCGCACTATCGCCGTTAAGCACATCGGCGAAGCGAGGGCGGGAATATTGCTTGGGCGAACGGTGGAACGTCTCATCAAGCGTTGAGAGTGCCGCGCGCAGGCGAGCGAAATCGAGGCCGGGCCGGTCAAGACTGGGCTGCAATGATGCTTCGTCTGCCGGCGCTGCGCCTATCGGCATCGCCTCCGCCACCGGAAGTTCCGCTTCACCCTCGCCCGCCGCCCATGGCAGTGCCATGCCGGCGCTTCCGAAGAGATTGCCCTGCAGATAGTCGACGCCCCATTGCCGCAGGTAATCCGCGTCCTCTTCGGTCTGCACCCATTCCGCGATCGTCTTGATCGAGAATTTCTCCGCCATCTCGATTAGCGAGCGGATGAAATACTGATTGTCCGCATTCGACGCCAGGCGCTCGCTGAACGAGCCGTCGATCTTGATGAAGTCGGGCTCGAGAACCTTGAGACTGCGAAACGAACTTGCGCCGGCACCGAAATCATCGATCGCCACACCGCAGCCGGCCTCGTGCAGCGCGCGCGTAAAACGCGCCGTTTCCGCAACATCGGCAAGAGCGGCCGCCTCGTTGATCTCGATCGTCAGGCGTCCGGCAAGCTCGCGATGCGCGGCGAGCATTTCGATAAGCTGGCTGTACCAGCGCGGATCGGTGGCGGTAATCCCCGATACGTTGAGCGCCAGCCGCGCCTGCGGATAGTCAAGCAGAACGCCCACCGCCAATTGCATCACATTGCGATCGATCAGGCGGACGAGGCCGAGCTTCTCGGCGATCGGGACGAGATGCGCCGCGGCGATCATGGCACCGTCGAAATCGGCCATGCGCAGCAGCGCCTCGTGCATGACCACCCGGCCAGCGCGGGCATCGACAATCGGCTGATAGGCGAGTTGAAAGCGGTTCTCCTTGAGACAGGCGACGATTTCGGTCGCGCAGCGCGCATTGAGATCGCGTTCCGAGATGCGCTGCGCCGACGGCCGGAACAGCACAAATCCGTCGGTGGGCAGTTTCTTTGCCTCGGTGAGCGCCTCCTCGGCACGCGCCATCGCGGTGTTGGCCTCGCTGGCATGGCGCGGCAGGATTACCCCGCCAATCGACAGCATGGCCCACACCGGCCCGCGCGCCGTCTCGATCACGCTTTCGCGCGCCACATTGAGCAGGCGTTCGGCGGCGATGCGCAGTTCCTCTTCGTTGCAGTGATTGAGAATGATGCCGAACCTGCTGCCCGAATAGCGCGCCAGCGCATCGCCGGCACGCATCACCTGGCGCAGGCGGCGCCCGACCGCCACGATCACCTCATCGGCGATCTCGAAACCATAGGCATCATTGACCACCGCAAGATTGTTGATGGCCGCGACCGCGAAGGCGCAGGAGAGCGCGTTGCGCTCGGCCACGCTGATCGCCTCGCCGAGCGCCTCCGCCATGCGGCCGCGATTCATCATGCCCGTCAGAGGATCGCAATTGCCGAGGAAGCTCAGGTGGCGGTCACGGCGGTGCCGGTCATCGATGCGCCGCACAATACCATAGACTTCCGCCGGACGGCCGTCGGTGCCGGCAAACCAGCGTCCGCAATCCTCAAGCCAGATCGCCTGCTTGCCGGCGCGGCCTTGCGGGCGAAACACATATTCGATCTGGAACGGCACGCCCGCGCCTTCGTCGCGCGCCTTGCTGCGCATCACCGTGTCATAGCGGCTGGTAAAATTGTCGGCATCGAGCAGGTGCGAGAAGGACCGCCCGCTGCCGAGTTCGGCAATGTCGCAGCCCAGCACATCGGCGGAATTGCTGCTCCAGGAAATGGTATCGGTCTCGATGATCCAGTGATAGGCCGCCTCGCCGGCGGAGATCACGGCACGGCCGATTTCCTCGAGTTCGCGGGTGGCGAAGACCTGGGACAGTTTCTCGACCGCATGTCTCGGGGCCGGTGCGGGGAGACCGGCCGCCTTCTCCGTCTCCGGCGAGAAGGAGAAGATTTGGTGTGACGAGGGATCGCTCACGGGGCCTCCACGCAGCGCGGGTGAATCACCGCAGAGCCTAGGCCGGGAGTGGTAAACAGATGCGAAACGCGAGGTAAGCCCGCCTAAAAGCCGAGCGCGCAGCCATCCTTGCGCGGGTCCGAGCCGCCGATGAGCATGCCGTTCGGTCTGATCTCGATCGCCTGGCCGCCACCCAGAGGCTCGACCGCCTTGGTGAGCTTGTGCCCTTTCGCGGCAAGCCCCGCGGCAACCACGGCCGGAATCGTGTGCTCCATCTCGACCTGGCCGAAATCCGGAAAACAGCGAGGAAAATCGATTGCCTCCTGCGGATCCATGCCATGGACATACCGGTTGAGCGCTACCGCGACATGGCCCATCGGCTGATAGGCGCCCCCCATCACCCCATAGCTCATGGCGATCCTGCCGTCCTTGCGCACCATGGCCGGAATGATCGTGTGCAGGGGTCGCTTGCCGGGCCCGATGCAATTGGGGTGGCCCGGGGTGGTGACAAAATTGCAGCCGCGATTTTGCAGGGCAATACCGGTCTTACCGGTCACGATTCCGGAGCCGAAACTCGCATAGATCGAATTGATGAAGGAGACCGCCAGGCCGTCCTTGTCGACGACCGTCAGATAGACCGTGTCGGAGCGCGGTAGAGCCACTTTCAGGGCCGGATCTTCGATCGCCTGGTTCATGTCGATGAGGCTTGCCAACCGATCGGCGGTAGTGCTGCTCAGCATCTCCGCCACCGGCACCGCGACCTGGCCGGGATCGGCGATGTAGCGGTTGCGATAGACCCAGGCGAGCTTGATCGCCTCGATCTCGAGATGCCGGCGCTCGACGCTTTCCGGGGCATACCGTGCAAGATCGAAACGCGACAGGATATTGAGCGCAATCAAGGCGGTAATACCCTGTCCGTTAGGCGGTATCTCGAGGATTTCATGGCCGGCAAAGGATGTCGCGATCGGCTCCACCCAAGTCGCCTCGGTACGGGCGAAATCTTCAGGCGTCAGAAGGCTGCCGCGTTGGCGCAATTCGCCGATCATGTCCGCGACGATCGCCCCCGCATAAAAGGCATCGCGACCTTCCTTCGCCAGCGTCTTGAAGGTCGCGGCGAGCGCCGGATAGTGCATGACATCGCCGGTTTTGGGCGCCTGGCCGTCCCTGAGGTAGTGCTGCCTTCCACCCGGATCGCGCGACAGCATTTCGACCTCGAATGTCCAGTCGAAGGCAACCCGTGGCGTGATCGGCACGCCCTCCTCACCGAGCCGGATCGCCGGCGCCAGGGCATCGCCGAGCGACATCGAGCCATACCGCTTGAGGAGCCGATCCCAGGCATCGATGGCACCCGGAACCGTCACCGAATGGACGCTCTGGAAGCCGATTTCGGTCAGCCTGGACGACTTGAGCCAGTCGGCGTCGGCGGCCATGGCCGCCCGGCCTGACCCGTTCAGCCCTACCACCTTGCCATCCGGAAACCCGAGGAGGACGAAACAGTCGCCGCCGATCCCGGTCATGTGCGGTTCGGTCATGCACAAAACCGCCGAGGCGGTGACCGCCGCATCGACCGCATTGCCGCCTGCCCGCAGCACATCGACCGCCGCCAGAGTCGCCAGCGGCGACGAGGTCGCGGCCATGCCGTTCATTCCATAGGCGGCCGAGCGGCCGGGCAGTTGCAGATCGCGCATGAAGCCTCCGTAAGCGTCGGCAGGCTAGTGCCTTGCCCGGCCGAATGCCATGGGGCGGATTGGCAATGGTCCGAAATTGGTCTGGATTGGGCGACAGGAAGGTCGTAAATCGCGCGAACATGTCGGAAGGCACCGCCTTCGGACTGCCGCCATCGCTATCTTCCCCCGCCTGCCCAGCAATTCAAAACCCGAGGAGCGCCCTATGACGGTCAAGAGCGACATTGAGATCGCCCGTGAAGCCAAGATGAAACCGATCATGGAGATCGGCAAGAAGCTCGGCATCCCCGAAAAGGACCTGATCCCCTTCGGCCATACCAAGGCAAAGGTGAGCCTCGACTATATCGACAGCCTGGCCAAGAAAAAGAACGGCAAGCTCATCCTCGTCACCGCCATCAGCCCGACGCCGGCCGGTGAAGGCAAGACGACGACCACCGTCGGCCTTGGCGATGCGCTCAACCGCGTCGGCAAGAAGGCGATGATCTGCCTGCGCGAACCCTCGCTCGGCCCCTGCTTCGGCATGAAGGGCGGCGCAGCCGGCGGCGGCTATGCGCAGATCGTGCCGATGGAGGACATAAACCTTCATTTCACCGGCGATTTTCACGCCATCACCTCGGCGCACAATTTGCTGTCGGCGATGATCGACAACCACATCTATTGGGGCAATGAACTCGGCATCGACATCCGCCGCGTCGCCTGGCGCCGCGTGATGGACATGAACGACCGCGCCTTGCGCCAGATCGTCTGTTCGCTCGGCGGCGTCGCCAATGGCTTCCCGCGCGAGGCCGGCTTCGACATCACCGTCGCCTCCGAGATCATGGCGATCCTGTGCCTTTCGACCTCGATCGCCGATCTCGAGCGCCGCCTCGGCCAGATTGTCGTTGCCGCCAAGCGCGACAAGGGCCAGGTGCTCGCCAGGGATTTGAAGGCGCCGGGCGCCATGACCGTGCTGCTCAAAGACGCACTGATGCCCAATCTGGTGCAGACGCTTGAGAACAATCCCGCCTTCGTGCATGGCGGTCCCTTCGCCAATATCGCCCATGGCTGCAATTCGGTTATGGCGACGCAGGCGGCCCTCAAGCTTGCCGATTATGTCGTGACCGAAGCGGGCTTCGGCGCCGATCTCGGTGCGGAAAAATTCTTCGACATCAAATGCCGCAAGGCCGGCCTTCATCCGGCGGCGACCGTCATTGTCGCGACGGTCCGCGCGCTCAAGATGCATGGCGGCGTCGGCAAGGACGATCTCAAGAAGGAGAATGTCGAGGCCTTGAAGAAGGGTCTCGCCAATCTCGGCCGCCATATCGAGAATGTGAAGAAGTTTGGCGTGCCGATCGCGGTTGCCGTCAACCACTTCATCTCCGATACCGATGCCGAGATCGCGGCGGTGCGCCAGTATTGCAAGGAGCTTGGCGTTGAGGCCTTCAACTGCCGGCATTGGGCGGAAGGCGGCAAGGGCGCAGAAGAACTGGCCCGCCATGTCGCGACGCTGGCCGACAAGGAGACCGCCCAGTTCTATCCGATCTATGGCGACGATCTTCCGCTCTGGGACAAGGTCAAGACTATCGCGCGCGAAATCTACCGCGCCGACGACATCGTCGCCGACAAGAGCGTGCGCGATCAGTTGAAGACCTTCGAGGCGCAGGGTTACGGCAAGTTCCCGATCTGCATGGCGAAGACGCAATATTCCTTCTCGACCGACCCGAACCTCAAAGGCGCGCCGACCAACCATGTCGTGCCGATCCGCGAGGTCAGATTGTCGGCGGGGGCCGAGTTCATCGTGGTCATCTGCGGTGACATCATGACCATGCCGGGCCTGCCCAAGGTGCCGTCGGCCGAGATCATCGGCCTCGACGAAAAGGGCCAGATTGCAGGGTTGTTCTAGGTATTGCTCCCCATCGGCGGGCTCGACCCGCCGATTCAGACTGGAAGGCCGCCTCAAGGGCCGCCATGGAGAGACTTGGAACGCAGTATACCAGATTTGTCATCCCCGACTTGTTCCGGGGATCCACTATGCCGGACCTCCACTTTATCAGTAAGCGGAGGAATGGATCGCCGGACCAAGTCCGGCGATGACAGCGGGAATTGGCGTCACACCGCTTCCGCTGGGATGACGGCTGCTACCCCGTCACAGTGAAGTACCACGCATAGAACAGAGCCCAGAAGCCGGCGAGCAGCGTTAAGATCGTTCGCTCGCCATAGAAGCGGCGCAGGATGTTTGCAGCGGCGGCGGCGATCAACGCACCGAGGACAAAGCGCACGAGGCGCGCAATCACAGCCATGCCGAGAAAGGCGCTCAACCCGGCTCCCATGGCGCCCGCCTCCACCGCATAGATCTTGAACGGAACGCCGGTGAAGGCACCGAGGATCATGCTCGCCAGGCCTTTATGATTGAGCTCGTATCCGGTCATCCAGATCATCCCCGGCGAGATGGCTGGGATCATGTCGAGGAGATGCCGCACCGATTCCGGATCGCGGTTGCCCCAAAGATACATAAGGGCACCCCCGATCAGCGCGCCGATGCAGGCAAGACACGCCGCGAGTAGACCCGCTTTCCAGCCGCGCCGCATGGCGACATAGCTGATCCACACATCCGGCACGATGAAGAAGACCGTCGCCTCCGCAAAACCCCATAGCGCGGCGATCGCCAGCATCACTCCCACGGCGGGAAGTGCCCCTCGGCGGCAAGCCCGTCGATCGCCTGGCGCAGGTCGTTCATGAAGCGCTTGGTCGAGCCCGGCCATGCCACGCGCTCGCCAATGAAGATATCGCAGATGAACGGCACGATGACCCAGGTGCCTTTCGGCAACGACTTGCCGAGCCCATGCATGAAGACCGGGATCACCGGCACATCCGGATTCTCTTTCACCAAAAGAGCGACACCGCGCTTGAACTCGGTGAGCGTCTCGGGCTCGCCACGCGAGCCTTCGGGAAAGAGCACGAGAATTTCACCGCGCTTCAAGGCGGCATTCGGCCCCGCCAAGGGATTGCCGCCGCCCTGCCGGTCGATGGGCAAAATTCCGATGATCCGCGTCGCGAACCAGGCGAGAAGCTTGGTCTTCATGAAGTAATCGAGCGCCGCGACGGGTCTGACTTTCGGCAGAAGCGACAACGGCATGAGCGAGATCAACGTCAGAGTATCAAGATGCGAATTGTGATTAGCGACGATAATCGCCGGCCCTTGCGCGGGCAGTCGCTCACGATGCCGGACATTGAGCCCGAGCACGAGCAGGACAAGCAATCGCACCGGCCCGGCAAAGAACAGCCAGCGCAGCCAGTCGTTCATGTGAAGAAATAGCGGAAGAAGTGGGTGAAGACCGGCGCCGCATAGGTGAGGCTGTCGATCCTGTCGAGCACGCCGCCATGGCCGGGGATAAGCTGGCCCGCATCCTTGACGCCGAGATCGCGCTTCACCGCCGATTCTGTGATATCGCCGAGAAAGCCTGCAACCGCGATGATGCCGCCGGCCAGGCCGGACCAGACGAAATCCATGGGCGTCAGATAAGGCCCGATGAGCCCCGCGACAACGACGGAGGTGATGGCGCCGCCGAGGAAGCCTTCCCAGGTTTTCTTCGGACTCACCGTGGGTGTGATCTTGTGCTTCCCGAAGCGCTTGCCCCAGGTATATTGCGCGACATCGTTGAACTGCGCGATGAAGACGAGGAAGAAAAGAAGCCCCGCCCCGCCGGCGATCGGATTGGCCGGCCCCATCGCAAACAGCAGGAAGGCCATGTGCGAGATGGTGAAGACCGTCATCATCAGGCCCCAGCTCACCGTGCCGACGGCGCGGATGTAACCGGATGTTTCGCCATGGAGCGCCATGGCGGTCGGAAGCAGCAGGAAGATCCACACCGGGATGAAGACCATGAACAGGCCGAATTCTCCGCGATAGGCGAAGTAGAATTGCACCGGCACGGCCAGATAGGCGATGAGCAGCACGACGCGATCGATCTTGCGCGTCGGGATCATCGAGAAATACTCTTTCAGGCCGAGATACGAGATGAGCGCGAGAAAGACAGCGGACAAGGGCTGATAGATGAACACCGCGACGGTGAAGACCGTCACCATCACCCACCAGGACCTGACCCGCGATACGAGCTCGGCCTGGGCGCCGCCGCTCCTTCTCTGAAGCAGATGGGCCAGGACCGAAGCGATGATGAGCAGCGCATAGACGCCGAGCACAGCCGCGACGACGGGCGTGGCGAGACCGGCCCATTCGGCAAAGCGCACGATCATGCCTGAAGCGCCTTTCGCGCGCGGTTCCAGATCGTGACCGCAAGCAGCAACACGATCGCCCATTGATAGAGATGCGTCCACAGCGCTCCGCCAAGCCCGATGGCGAGCAGGAAGGCGAGCAGGCCATAGGCGAAGGCGCGATCGCTTTTCCCCATCGGCCCGTCATAGCGCCGCGTGCTGCCGATCGTCTGGCCGGTGACGCCGGTCATTTCGGTGAGCCCGGCCAGTACGACGGCGATGACCGCGAGCGTTGGCGACAAGGGCGCGACGAGGGCAAAGGGCAGATAGAGCGCCGCATCGGAAATGACATCCGAAAGCTCGTTCAGCATCGCGCCAAGCCGGCTTTTTTGTTTGTGTTCGCGCGCCAGCATGCCGTCTATGGCATTGAGCGCCATGCGCAGAAAGAGGGTGACGGGGAGCAGCAGGAGCCAAAGCCTTTGCCAGGGGGCGAAGGCGATCAGCAATCCATGCCCGATGCTGAGAGCCATGGCCGCGACCGTCACCTGGTTGGCGGTAACGTTGGCAGCCGCGAGCTTTTCGGTGACAGGCCGGAGCAGCGCCTGGAATCTGGGTTTGATGTCGTAGATCGATGCCATGGGGTACGATTCGCCTTTTCGTACCCACCCTTATCCGGCAAGCGGCAAGCCGAAGTAAAGACTAGCCCGTCTGCGGCGCCCTACGCCCCCGCGCGGCAAGCGTGGCGCGGAAGGCAAAGACCCGCTCGCCCAGAATGCACAGGATGACCGCCGCGACGATGATCGCCCCACCGATGAAGGCCGAGAGTCCCGGCTTCTCGCCGACACCGATCCATGACCACAGGGGATTGAGGATGACGTCGAGCATGACGATGAGGCTCAGGGCGACCGCCGGCACCGAACGCGCGCCCTTGCCGTAGAAAATGAGCGGGATCGCAAGCTGAACCGGCCCCATCAGCGCCAGGATCAGCACCTCGTAGAGCGTCACATGGAAACCGCCGCCGAACAGGCCGGCGATGAGAAAGGTCGCAAAGCCCCCGATGCAGATTGCCGGCATCATGTCATGGGCGCGATAGCGTCTGAGCATCACTGTCTGACCGGCAAAGCAGATCGGTACCCCGAGAGAAAGTATGAGACCGATAAGCGTACCGCTCGAAAGCCCGTCCCAGCCGATGACGGCAACGCCGATGAGCGCCATGCCGGCGGCGATCCAGGCGCTGATCCCGGCGCGCTCGCCGATGATCCATGGCGCCATGAGCCCCGCAAATATCGGCGAGAGCGCGCCGATCACCGAGACGACGGCGGTGCTCGCATAGGTGAGCGAGGTCACGTAGAGCGTCGAGCCCAAGGCGAAGAAGAAGGCCGCGCCGACCAGACCCGCAAGGGGGATTTCGGAGAACCGGCGCGGCGTATCGCGGCCATAGGCGGCGACGAGATAGATGAGCAGCGCCACCGACATCCAGTAGCCGCGCCAGCAATTGATCTGCCAGCCGCTGAGATCGGGAAGGAAGCGCACGAAGACGCCGGAGAGCGACCAGCCGAGCACGGCGAGCAGCACATAGAAAACGCCGCGCCCGTAACTCTGCTCAACCATCCCTGTCCCCTATTCCGGGGGCAATCTAGCAGAGGCATATCGCAAAGGCGTCAGTATTGTCGAAGTTAACTGCCGCTAACTCCAGCGTTGAATTAAACTTGCAGACCCGTCAAACCGGCCGCGCCACTTATCAATCAAGCCCTCAGCTTGGCATTGTCCGGATCGTAGGGGCTCTCGTTGATGACGGTCGCCACGTAGATCTTGTCGAGGATCTTGATTTCGAGCTCGGTGCCGGCGGGCGCGAATTCAGGCTTTACCATCGCCAGCGCCAGCGACTTGTTGACCCGCCAGCCAAAGCCGCCATTGGTGGCGCGACCAATCAGCTTGCCCTTCGAATAGATCGGTTCGGATCCCCGCGCGTCGACATCCTTCACGCCCTGGACTTCGAGCGTCACGAAATTCCACGCCAGACCCTGCTCGCGGCTTTTCACCAACGCGTCGCGGCCGATGAAATTGCCCTTGTTGGGATGGACGAAGCGGTCGAGACCGGACTCGTAGGCCGAGTATTCGATCGACAATTCGCGCGGGATGAGCCGGTAGCTCTTTTCGATCGAGAGCGCCGACATCGCCTTGATGCCATACGGCCTTATGCCGAACTCCTTGCCCGCCTCCATCAGGAGGTCGAACAAGGCGTTCTGCTGTTCGATCGGATGATGGAATTCCCAGCCGAGCTCGCCGACGAAATTGACGCGCAAGGCATGGCAGCTCGTATGGCCGACCGAGATCGGCTGGCCCGAGAGCCACGGGAAGGCTTCGTTCGATAGGTCGGCGTCGGTTAGCTTCTGCAGGACGTTGCGGCTGTTGGGTCCGGCCAGCACCAGCACGCCGAGCCGCGTGGTGATCGGATTGAGGATCACCGAACCGTCGGTTGGCGCAAGTTTCTTCAAAGTGTCATGGTCATGCCGCTCATAGGCACCGGCGGAGACGAGATAGAAACGGCCCGGCGCCCATTCATAGACGGTGAATTCCGAACGCACGCCGCCGCGCGGGGTCAGCAGGTGGCAGAGCGCGATGCGGCCCTGCTTCTTCGGGATGCGGTTGGCCAGAATGGAATCGAGCCATTCGCGCGCCTTGGGCCCCGAAACTTCCATCTTGGCGAAGGGCGACATGTCTTGCAGCCCGACGGAGTCGCGAACCGCCAGGCACTCCTCGCCAACGAAGGGGAAGTAATTGGAGCGGCGGAACGACCATTTCTCGACGATTCGGCCATCCTCCGTAGGCGGAGCATGATTGTGCCGGAGCAGTGTATCCGGCATGTCGAGATCCTTTTCCGAGAGCGAATAGCCCTTGGGCGCGAACCAGCCCGGCCGCTCCCAGCCATAAACGCTGCCGAACACGGCCCCGAGCGCCTTCATGCGATCGTAATTGGGAACGGTCTTCAGGGGCCGCGCCGCCGGGCGTTCTTCGTCCGGGTAGTGCAGGGTGAAGACATTGGCATAGGCTTCTTCGTTCTTCACCTTCAGATAGCCGCGCGAGGCGTAGGGACCGAAGCGGCGGGGATCGACACCCATCATGTCGATGGTGGGTTCGCCCTCGACGATCCACTCCGCCAATTGCCAGCCGGCGCCGCCCGCCGCCGTGACGCCGAAGGAATGGCCTTCGTTGAGCCAGACATTCTTGAGATCCCAGGCCGGCCCGACGATCGGCGAGCCATCCGGCGTATAGGCGATGGCGCCATTATAGACCTTTTTGATGCCGACTTCGCCGAAGGCCGGAACGCGCGCGATCGCCGTTTCGATATGCGGCGCGAGCCGGTCGAGATCCTCCTGAAAGAGCTCATATTCGGCTTCCGGCGTCGGCCCGTCGATATAGCAGCAGGGGGCGCCCTTCTCGTAAGGCCCGAGCAGCAGTCCGCCATTCTCCTCGCGCATATACCAGGACGAATCGGCCTCGCGCAGCACGCCCATTTCCGGCAGGCCCTTCCTCTGTCGTTCCTGGATGAGCGGATGCGGTTCGGTCACGATATACTGGTGCTCGACGGGGATGACCGGAATGTCCAGCCCCAGCATCTTGCCGGTCTGGCGCACGAAATTGCCGGTCGCCGAGACAATATGTTCGCAAGAGATGTCGCCCTTGTCTGTCTTGACCAGCCATTCGCCCGAGGGCTTCTTCTCTATGCCGATGACGGCGGTGTTGCGATAGATTTCCGCACCGCGATTGCGTGCCCCCTTGGCCAATGCCTGGGTGAGATCGGCGGGCTGGATATAACCGTCATCGGGATGCTGGATGGCGCCGAGCAGGCCGTCCGTCTCGCAGAGCGGCCAGATTTCCTTCACTTGCGCGGGGGTGAGCTTGTTGACCTTGACGCCGATCGTTTCGGCGACGCCCGCGTAATACATGAACTCGTCCCAGCGATCCCTGGTACGGGCAAGCCGGATGTTGGAACAGACCTTGAAGCCGACATTCTGGCCGGTTTCGGCTTCGAGGCTCTTGTAGAGATTGACCGAGTATTTGTGGATCTGTCCGACAGAGTAGGAGAGGTTGAAGAGCGGCAGGAGGCCCGCCGCATGCCAGGTCGAGCCCGAGGTCAGTTCATGGCGCTCGACCAGGACGACATCGCTCCAGCCTTTCTTTGCCAGATGATAGAGCGTCGAAACGCCCACCACGCCGCCGCCGATCACCACCACGCGCGCACTCGTCTTCATCGGCCGTTTCCCTTGTGCTTGGAGCCCTGGAGCTTCGATTGAGGGCACATTAGTGAGCGCCGCTCAACCGACGTGAGGCGAAACGACCTGAGCGCGGCGGATTGCGACAGGGATGGCGGCCAAATCAGTGCGAGAACAGCACTGGCACCCGCATATTCTTCAGCGCTTCCCGTGTGGCACCGCCAAGAATGAACTCCCTGAGCCTGGTGTGGCCATAGGCGCCCATGACGAGAAGATCGGCGCCGGTATCGAAGACCTTGGTCAGGAGCGCAATACCGGCTTCCTGGCCATTGCTGCTGATCGGCTCGGCGACGGCGTTGATACCGTGGCGCGCCAAGGCCTCGGCGAGTTCGCTTCCGGCAATCGAGCCTGGCCCCTGCTCGTCGCGCTGGGGATCGACCCGGACCACCCGCACCTCTCTTGCCAGCCGGAGCAATGGCAGGCTGTCGAAGGCGGCACGCGCCGCCTCGCAGCTGCCATTCCAGGCAACGATGGCGGTGCCGAAGCCTTCGACCGGCTTTGCGGCGAGTGGCAGGACCAGCACCGGCCGGCCGACTCCCATGACCACGCGGTCGACGAAGTCGAGTTCGACGCCCTGATTGCCGGTCGCGTCGACCTGGCTCAGCAGCAGAATGTCGCTGACCCGCCCATGCTCAATGGTCGCATCGGAGATGAGCGGACTGGAGGAATCGACGACCGCGATGTCGCCGCGCACGCCTTCCCGGCGCAGACAATCGAGGAATCTCGTTTTGACCGTATCGAGCCGCGTCTTGAAATACTCGCGATGCGCCTCGAAGATGACCGGCATCGCCTCGAAGGCGGTGGAAGGATAAAGCTGCACCGCCGGAATGACATAGAGACCGGCAATATGCGCATCGAAACTTCGCGCGAGGAACGCAGCCTGAGAAAGCAGCGCATCATTGCGCTCAGTCTCATTGAGACCGACGAGGATTGTTTTGAAGGCCATTTTCGACTCCCGGAAAGCTGCGTTGGCACCAACTTGCCACGCCGCCGGACCTGGCGCTTTGGCCTAGATCAATACGGATGCGGGCTGTCCTGCCCGGCCACCAGACTTAGCGCGTCAAGACTGGGAACCTCAATAAGGCGATTGTTGATCAGGCGGATAACGCCGGATGTCTTGAGCCGTGTAAGCTGCCGGCTTACCGTCTCGATGGTAAGTCCGAGATAATCGGCGATGTCGGCCCGGCTCAAGGGGAGCTCAAAGCTGGCGGTGGCATGATCGGCGCAATGCGTCAGCAGGCTGCGGCGCGCCAGAAGGTATAGAAAATCTGCGACTTTTTCCTCCGCCGTCTTGCGTCCGAGCAGCAGCATCCATTCGCGTGCCGCATCGAGTTCATCGAGGGTGCGCTCGAACAGGCGATGTTCCAGCTCGGGATACTCACCCGCCAGCCGCTCGAACGCGTCCTTCGGAAACACGCAGATTTCGAGATCGCTCGCGGCTTCCGCGAAATAGGGATTGCTGGGACGAAAGGAGCGGCCGAGAAAATCGGGGGGAAACAGGAGGCCGACAATCTGCTGGCGCCCGTCGGAGGTCGTCTTTGTCAGCTTGACCGTGCCGGAAATGAGATTGGCAAAGAACGAAGCCGGCTCCTGATCCGACATGATGATCTGGCCACTCGGCACCTTGCGGCGATGGGCAATGGCACTCAGCTTGACGAGTTGATCGTCGTCCATCGCTCCGCAAACGGCGCGATGCCGCACTGTGCATTGGCGGCAGCGCAGCATCGAATCGGGCAATGTCGCGTGATTTGAATGCGCTGTTACCATGGCCAATCCGATACGCAATGTCGCGTTTTGGGCCGATGGTTACAAGATAGCCGTGGCGGGTCGAATTGTCACGCGCGCGACAAGTTTGCGGAACCCGCGGGGGAATGACTGGCGGCACTCCGCCCGCGAGCTCCGCGCCCCGGAGGGGGCAGGGGAATCAGGCTGCCTGCTTTACGGCGATTTTCTGAACCTTGGCGGCGACTTCCGGCGGCTTCGGCACCGAAATGCTGAGAACGCCCTTGTCGAATTTCGCTTCGATCTTCTGCGGATCGGCATCGAACGGCAGGCTGACCGCGCGCTGGAAACTGCCGAAGCTGCGCTCGACAAGCTGATAGTCCTTGGTTTTTTCGTCGCGCTGCGACCGCTTCTCGCCCTTGATCGTCAAAATGCCATTGGCGATCGAAACATCGATATCCTTGGCATCGACGCCGGGAATCTCGGCGGTGATCTCAAGCGCCTTGTCGGTCTCCGCCACATCGAGGCTGAGGCCGACGCCGCCTGGGAAGGCCGGCCCCGGCCAGCCGCGCGAAAATTCGCGAAACACCCGGTTGATCTCGTCATGAAGCGTGTCGAGCGTATCGCCATTGCCGCCGCGCCCGAAAAGTGTTGGAAGGAATGATCTGGTCATCAAAGCCTCCTTTCCTCAGTGTTTGCTGATTTTTGAAAAATAGCGAGATCGGGTTTCTCCACCTTGATCTAGGTCAAGGAGATGTTCCCGCATCGCATCGATAGATTTCCCATGATTCATCAAGGAACTGTCCACGCCGGAGCGCCGCCCTGCAGCGTCAAGGCGGGTTGCGGCTGGCTGGAAGCGGCGGGACCGGACGAACTGCTTGCGAAATACGCAAGCCCTGTCCCGCGCTATACGAGCTATCC
>JAEUMG010000293.1 GCA_016793355.1 Hyphomicrobiales bacterium | reverse complement strand
CGCGAGAGCGAGGCGGGCTTCCAGGAGAAGTATTTCGAGATGCTGAAAGCCGGCGGCACCAAGCATCACAGCGAGTTGCTCAAACCCTTCGGACTCAATGCGGCGGATCCGGATTTCTGGCAGAAGGGCCTGTCGATCATTTCCGGCATGATCGACGAATTGGAGACGATGGAGGGGAAGTGAAGGCATGCAGTCTCTCCGTCATGCCAGCGAAAGCTGGCATCCCCTGAGCCGTCTTCAGCCTCATCAACGATTCAGGGGACCCCAGCTTTCGCTGGGGTGACGGATTTGGCGGAGGAGAAAGACACCGAATCCGATCGTTTGACCGGCCGGCTCGCGCGCTATGCGAGCGTCGGCGCCGGTGTCGGCAGCGCCGCGGCGCGGATCGCGGCCGGGCGCCTGATGGGCGGCGAGAAGGGATCGAGCGCCGAAGCGAAACTCCTGTCGAGCACGTTGGGCGGCCTCAAGGGCCCGCTCATGAAAGTGGCGCAGCTTGCCTCGACCATCCCCGATCTGCTGCCGGCCGCCTATGCGGCGGAGCTTTCGCAATTGCAGTCGCAGGCGCCGCCGATGGGCTGGGCTTTCGTGAAGCGGCGCATGGCGGCGGAACTCGGGCGCGACTGGCAGTCGAAATACAGCTCGTTCAGCCATGAGGCGGCGCATGCGGCTTCATTGGGCCAGGTGCATCGCGCGACGAGTCTCGACGGCAGGCCGCTCGCCGCCAAGCTGCAATATCCGGACATGGACTCGGCGGTCGAAGCGGATTTGCGGCAATTGCAGCTCGTCTTCGCCATCCACAAGCGGATGGATCCGGTGATCGATACCAGCGAGATCGCCGAAGAGATCGGGGCGCGGCTGCGCGAGGAACTCGATTACGGGCGCGAGGCCCGGCACATGGCGCTCTATCGCGATATTCTCGATGGCGTTGCCGGTATCAATGTGCCGGAGGTCATGCCGGATCTTTCCACGCGGCGGTTGATCACCATGAGCTGGCTCGAGGGCCAGAGGCTCCTCGACTTCAAGGAGGCGTCGCTCGAGACGCGCAATCTCCTCGCATCGCTCCTGTTCAAGGCGTGGTGGCATCCCTTCTGCGGCCATGCCGTCATTCACGGCGATCCGCATCTCGGCAATTACAGCGCAGCCCTCGATGAGAAGGGCGTTCCGCAAGGACTCAATCTCCTCGACTATGGCTGCATCCGCATTTTCCCGCCGTCTTTCGTCGGCGGCGTGGTCGATCTCTATGAAGGCTTGCGGCAGGATGATCGGGCGCGCGTCGTCCATGCCTATGAGACCTGGGGCTTCAAGGGCCTCTCCAACGAACTGATCGACATTCTCAATATCTGGGCGCGCTTCATCTACGGACCCCTTATGGAAGACCGCGTGCGGGCGATTGCCGATGGCGTGAAGCCCGCCGAATACGGACGGCGCCAGGCCTTCGAGGTGCACAAGGCGTTGAAGGAGAAAGGCCCGGTGCGGATCCCTCGCGAATTCGTGTTCATGGACCGCGCGGCGATCGGCCTCGGGGGCGTGTTCATTCACCTGCGCGCGGAGTTGAACTTCTTCCGGCTCTTCAACGAGGCGTTGCAGGGCTTTTCGGTTCCTGCCGTGGCGGAGAGACAGGCACAAGCCTTAAACAGGGCCGGACTTGTCATTGCCGCGATATAGGCCTCACGTTAGATTCGCCCCCTTCGCAACAAGGAGGCAATCACCATGCGAATGATGCTCAAGCTGCTCGCCAGTGCCGTGATTTGTGCCGGACTGACCGGAACGGCAGTGGCGCAGGAGAAGGAAATTCCGAACCTGGTCGGCGTCTGGAAGGGAAAGACTCTCGCCGTTCATATCGGCGCCAATCCCTATCGGGTCGCCGATGGCAACGGGGTTCAGTTCCCGACGAATGAGATCGAGTTCACTTATGACATCACCGAGCAGCACGACAAGCGGTTCGCGGGCAAGTCTTCCGGCGGGAAATTTTCCGAGACCATCATCGGGATGCTGGCGCCCGACGGCCACACCGCCGTCATGCTCGATGACGATGGACAATATGCCATGACGCTGGTCGATCCGAATACGATCGACATGTGCTACCACCACCTCTATCCGACCACCAAAGTCGTCGCCTGTTGGCAGATCAAGCGCACGCCTTAAGGGCAATCGCCGAAGGTCCTTTTCCATGCTAGGCTCCTTCCCGCTGGTCAAAGGGGAGGAGTGCCATGGCTACCTATATCGTGCTGATGAACTGGACCGAACAAGGCATCAGGAACGTCAAGGAATCGCCCAAGCGGCTCGATGCGGCGCGCGAGGCCGCAAAGAAGCTCGGATGCGAATTGGGCTCGTTCTTCATGACGATCGGGCCCTATGACGCCGTAGCTCTTCTGGAAGCTCCAAATGACGAGGCTCTGGCCAAGTTCGCGCTGGCGACGGGCGCGACCGGCAACATCAGGACAACGACGCTCAAGGCCTATTCCGAAGACGCTTATCGCAAGATCATGGCGTCGCTCTGAATTTGACGAGCATCATTGTCGAAAAGTCACGCGCTGATGATGCTCAATTTGCTGCGCGTGCAAATGGCGCTGGTGGCGTTGCTGGCCGGCGGCGGGCAGAATGTGGTTATGGACCGGCCGCGCACCGGCGAGGATTTTGCATTCATAAGGATCGATTGAGTGGCGCAGGATCATGCTTCGGGCGGCAGGGTGGTCGGGCGGGTGCGCGATATAAGGCGCTATCCGGTCAGCTCGATGGGCGGCGAATTGTTGACAGAGGCCGAGGTCGAGAGCGGCGGTCTCGCCGGCGATCGCAAGATCGGGCTGTTTGCGACCGAAACCGGGGAAGTCGCGGCACCGGGACGGCACAGGCACTGGCGGCCCTTGGCGAATGTGCTGGCGCGGCTCGGGCGCGACGGCGTCGAGATCAGCCTGGATCGGGCGACATGGATCGGCGCGGAGCAAGGGGCCCTGGCGCTTTCGGCCTATCTCGGTTTCCGGGTCGAGTTTCGCGCTTATGACGGAACCGAGCAGGCAAGGTCGCTTTATGAACTTTCACCGATCCACCTTCTGACGACGAGTTCGATGGCGGCACTGCAGCGGATTCTACCCGACGCGACGATCGACGCGCGGCGCTTTCGCTGCAACCTGGTGATCGAAACGCAAGCCGGGGCCGAGCCTGTCGAGCAGGCATGGCTCGGCAAGCGATTGTCGATCGGCGGTGTCGTGCTTGAAGGGAGCGAGCCCTGCGCGCGCTGCGCCTTCACATCCCTGGCGCAGGAGCCCGATCTCCCCTTCGACAAGCGCGTCCACACTGCGATCTCGCAGCGACTCGACGGCAATCTTGGACTCTACTGCAGCGTGATTGAGCCGGGGCGGCTCCGTGTCGGCGATGAGATTGTGCTGGCTGAGTTCAACGCCAGTCGCCCATCAGGATGAAGGCCGACCAGTAATAGGGGTGAGAGGTTGGAGAGGCGGTATCGCCGGCGGGCTCCGCGCCTTCGACCAATGTCATGGATCGCTCGCCCCGGGAAGCGATTTCGGTCGCGGGCTTGCCCGTGATCATGGCGATCTGGGCGCGCTGAAGGGCTGTCGCCTTGTCGAGACCTCCGGCGACGCGGCCGTGATAGAAATCCGCCATCAGCGTCGCGGTCGATTCATCGGCGATCTGCCACAGCGTTGCCAGGACGGCGGAGGCGCCGTTGTGCTGGGCCAGCGCGCCGAAGCTCTCGATCTCCTCGCCCTCCGCGCCGCCGCCGCGCGCGGTTTCGCAGGCCGAAAGTGTCAGCAGATCGACGCCGGCAAAACGCAATTCCGGATCGGCGCGCAGTTGGCCGAGCCCCAGATGCTCGCCTGTGCCGAGCAGCAGGAAGGACTTGCTTTCGTTACCAGGCAGGAATCTGAAGTGGCTGGCAATGTGCAGATAGCGCGGCTTGTCGCGCAGGGCGGCCTTCAAGGCAGGCGCGTCGAAGGCCTTGTCGAGGCGCGGCTTGCCATCAAGCGGGCCGATGGCATCTGCGCCGGTGAAGATCGATTCCAGTTCGCGCGCGACGCCGGGAAGCGGCGGAAAGCTCTCATGCGCCATCGAAACGCCGAAGCCGGCGGCCGCCGCCGACGGCGGGTCCGGCTGCACCAGGGCAGGATCGGCGCCGGGGGTATAAAGCGCGAGTGCGTAATCCTCGACCAGGTAGCCATGCTCCGACTTGAGGGCGGCATAGGGCACATAGCGCAGGAAGCCTGAGAGATTGAGCATCAGCACGCGCGGATTTGCGGCGATCAAGTCCGCCGAAACCGGCGCGATCAGCAGTTCATGGAGCCGGGCAAGCCTGTCATCGGCATCCGCGGCCCGGGTTTCGACGGAAGCGACCGTGCCGCGGACCATTCGAGCAAGATCGCCACGGGCGATCGAAACTTCGCGATGGATCGTCTCGCGGCCGGGCGCGGTGACGAAGAGGTGGAGGGCCCTGTCGGTCGCAATGGCCTGGTAAAGTGCGACGCCGCCGCCAAATCTCGCCAGTTCCTTCGCAAGCTCGTCGGCGTAGCGTGCATTGAGGGCGAGGCGCTCCGCCTGGCCGGCGCGCCGCGCCTGTTCGGCCGACGCAAAGAGCGAAGCAACATCGGCGGCGAGCTTGGCGTAGGCCTTGTCGAGGTCGGCTTCGAGCGATCGAAGTTTGCGATCGCGTTCGGTCCCGGGCTTTTTCCGCAGCTCGGACCTGATGCGCCGGATGAGCGTGTGGGCCGGCGCGAAGAGCGCCGTGAAGCTTCTCGCGAGCTTCTCCTCGCTGGGTAGAAGCTTGACGCGGGCGAGGGATGACGACGGCTTCGCACCGCCCCGCGTGTAGTCGGCGAGTTCGCGGGTCTTGAGCAGGCTTGCGACGAACTGCGCTTCCGAAAACGCGCCCTCGGCTGTCAGTTGATCGGTGAGATAATCGAACGGGGCGGTAAAGCTCTGATCGACCCTGGCGGAGAGGGTGGCGTCAGCGTCGACAGCCTCGCGCAGGCCCTGCGCGGCATTGATGATCAGCTTGGAGAAGAGACGCGCGCCGACCGGATTCTCCTGCTTCATCATCAGGTTGGCAAGGATGGCGTAGGAGGCCGGCGTGGCATCGAGGCTGGTATCGGCCGAACGGATGGCGATGCTCTTGACCGCCTGGGCAAGCGATTCCTCCATGCGGCCGCGATCATATTCGAGGGCGGCAATGTTCTGCAGGACGCGGGCCGCTTCGGGATTTGCAGGGCCGTAGAGCTTCTCATATTGCGCGAGAGCTTTGTGATCTTCAGCGAGGGCCTCTTCGGTCTCGCCGGCGGCGGCCAGCACCACGGCGAGATTGGAGCGCGACGTTGCGGTCTCGGGATGATCGGGTCCGAAGCTTGCCTCGCGAATGGCCAATGCCTGGCGCACGGCGGCAAGTGCTTCGTCGATGCGGCCCATGCGCTCGAGCAGGCCGGCGCGAATGTTCTGGACGGTTGCGACCATCGGGTGATCGTTTCCGAAGGCCTCGCGGTAGTGCTGCAGCGCCTCGTCCTCGGCGGCGAGCGCGTCGTCGATGAGGCCGAGTTCCAGCTCCATGAATCCGATGTTGTAGTGGATGTCGCCAAGCGCGGCGGGATCGCGCGGCTTCTGTTGCAATCGCAGCCGCAGGGCCTGCCGATAGAGATCATGGGCTGCGGCGAAATTGCCGGATTTGCGCTCGAGCGCGCCCAGATTCATGAGGGTGATCGACAAGTCCACGTCATTCTCGCCGTAAATGGCGAGGACTTCGCGATAGGCCTTGCGCGCTTCATCAAGTTTGCCGAGGGACTGTAAGGCATTGCCGATGTTGTTCAGCATGCCGGCGGTTTCGACGTTCCGCTGGCCCAGCGCCTTGCGGCGGATAACGTAGCCCTTGCGATAGGCAGCGAGCGCCCCGGCGAAGTTGTTGCGGATGCCCTCGACGATACCGATCTGGTTGTAGACAAGCGCAAGTTGCGGATGGTTGGGACCAAGCGCCTTGCGATAGATCGGGAGCACCCGTTCGAAGGCCTTCATCGCGCGGTCGAGATCGCCCGGCTGCTGCCGGTCCTTGAGCAGCATGCCCATATAGAAGAGCCCATAGCCGTCGCCCGCGGCGGCCGCCTGCTCGTACCAGCGCAGCGCTTCGGCGGGGCTTGGATCGACGCCCTGGCCCAAGCGATAGGCATCGCCGAGCAGCGTCATCGCTTCGACATTGCCGGACCGGGCCTGGGACAGGAGCGACGGGATCGAGTAGTCTTGCGGATAGGCCGGCGCCGCAAACAGCATCGCGACGAGCAGCGATAATGCCCACAGAAGGGGCAAAAGCCGGCTGTCTGGCATTGATTTCATGCTTCACCGTCGCCTGCCGGCACTAGAATAAGCAAATATGGCGGGTTTTGGCCCGGCTGAGACTCAACGACGCGTCATGTCCTTCGCCTTGCGGCGCGGCTTGAAGGTGGGCTAGGTATGGCCCCGCACGAAATCGACAGGGGACTTTCGACGATGGCGGATCATTCGGCTCACGGCGGTTCTTCCGCGAGCAACTTTGCCGCGCACAAGGCAACCTATGCTGGCTTCATCAAGGGTGCCGTTGCGCTGACGATCCTGTGTTTCTTTACGCTGGTCGCGCTGGTGGCCTTCCGCTTCGCAGGCGGGTGGGGTGTTTTTCTCGGCTTTGCCGGATTGATCGTTGGCGTCGTGACCGTGCTGGTCGACCTCAAGACCGGCGGCCAGAAGTGGTTCCTGTCGGGCGGGGCGCTGGTCGTTTTCGGCCTGCTCACCGCCATGAGCGCCGGCTGATCCCCCGCCACCCATGAAAATCGCCATTCCGGCCGAGAGCCATCCGGGCGAGAGCCGCGTCGCTGCTTCTCCCGACACGGTCAAGGCCTATGCCAAGAAAGGCCTCAAGGTCGCCGTTCAATCCGGTGCAGGCGCAAAGGCCTTCATTGGCGATGAGGCTTTCGCGGCGGCGGGTGCCGAGATCGTCACGGGCCCGGACGGCTTCGGCGACGCCGATATCATCCTGACCGTCCGGCGGCCGGGCGAGGCGCTGGTCAAGACGTTCAAGAAGGGTGCCCTCATCGCCGGAGGGCTCGAGCCCTATGGCGAGCGCGACGGGCTCGACAGCCTCGCCAAGTCCGGCGCCACGCTCTTCGCCATGGAACTCATGCCGCGCATTACCCGTGCGCAGGCCATGGATATTCTTTCAAGCCAGGCCAATCTTGCCGGCTACAAGGCGGTGATCGATGCCGCCGCCCATTTCGGCCGTGCCTTCCCGATGATGATGACGGCGGCCGGCACGGTGCCGGCGGCCAAGGTCTTCATCATGGGTGTCGGCGTTGCGGGTCTGCAGGCGATCGCCACGGCACGGCGCCTCGGCGCCATCGTCTCGGCGACCGACGTGCGCAAGGCGACGGAAGAACAGGTCAAGAGCCTTGGTGCGAAGTTCGTTTTCGCCGATGTCGCGGATGCCGCGACCGCGGGCGGTTATGCCAAGGAATTGTCGGCGGAAGACAAGCAGAAACAGGCGGCTCTCATTGCCCAGCATGTGAAGACGCAGGACGTGGTGATTACCACCGCGCTGATTCCCGGGCGTCCGGCGCCGGTGCTCGTCACGCAGGAGATGGTCGAAAGCATGAAGCCGGGTTCGGTCATCGTCGATCTCGCGGTCGAGCGCGGCGGCAATTGTCCTCTCTCGCGAGCCGACGAGATCGTCGTCCATCATGGGGTGAGCATCATCGGCACCGTCAATCTGGCGGGCAAGCTTGCCGGCAACGCCTCGCCGCTCTTCGCCAAGAATCTCGCGAATTTCGTCGACCTGCTGGTTGCCAAGGACGGCACGCTCAAGGTCGATTTCGACGACGAGATCATCAAGGGGACCTTGATCGCCAAAGACGGCGCATTGGTTCATCCCATCTTCAAAGCCTGAGGATCCCATGGAACAGTTGGCGCATTCGGTCGATCCCTTCATCTCGCTGCTCGCCATTTTCGTATTGGCCGTGTTCGTCGGCTATTACGTGGTGTGGAACGTGACGCCGGCGCTGCACACGCCCTTGATGTCGGTGACCAATGCCATCTCCTCGGTGATCGTGGTGGGCGCCTTGCTGGCGGTCGGGGCAGGGGCCATCGCCTCAGGCTCGACCATCGCGATGATCTTCGGCTTCTTCGCGCTGATCCTAGCCTCGGTGAACATTTTCGGCGGCTTCCTGGTCACCCAGCGCATGCTGGCGATGTACAAGAAGAAGGGGAAGTAGGGGAATGTCGGCCAATCTCGCTGCACTTCTCTACCTGATCGCCGGCGGCCTGTTCATCATGGCCCTGCGCGGGCTCTCAAGCCCGGTCACATCGCGCCAGGGCAATGTCTACGGCATGATCGGCATGGCGGTCGCCATCGTGACGACGCTCGCTCTCGCCGCGCCCAAGGGCGTCCTGCCGTGGATCCTCATCATTGCCGGCCTCGGCATCGGCGGCGCCATCGGCGCGGTGATCGCCAGGCGCATCGCCATGACGGCGATGCCGCAGCTCGTTGCCGCCTTCCATTCGCTGGTCGGGCTTGCCGCGGTGTTCGTGGCGGCGGCCGCATTCTATGCGCCGGATGCATTCGGAATCGCGACGGCGGGCGAGATTCACGGCCAAAGCCGCATCGAAATGTCGCTCGGCGCGGCGATCGGCGCGATCACCTTTACCGGCTCGATCATCGCCTTC
>JAEUMG010000288.1 GCA_016793355.1 Hyphomicrobiales bacterium | reverse complement strand
TGGTCGGACGGCTTCTCCCAACCGCGCACATGCTTGTCAATCCGTGCGCTGACGAAGCGGTCGGCGGCCTGCGGCGACAGGAGGCAATGGTCGATGCGGATGCCGTTGTTCTTCTGCCAGGCACCGGCCTGGTAGTCCCAGAACGTGTAGACGCCCGGGCCGGGCAAGGCGGCGCGCACCGCGTCGGTAAGTCCCAACGCCAGAAGACGGCGGAACTGGGCGCGGGTCTTGGGCAGGAAGAGTGCATCATTGACCCAGGCTTGCGGATTCTTCGCGTCGATCGGCGCCGGAATGACATTGAAATCGCCGGCAAGCACCACCGGCTGTTCGAGGGCCAGGAGTTCACGGCTGCGCGCGACAAGGCGGTCCATCCAGGCGAGTTTGTAGTCGTATTTGTCCGTGTTCGGTGGATTACCATTGGGCAGATAGATCGAGGCTACGCGAACGGCGTCGCGTCTGCCGGCGATTACGGCCTCGAGATAGCGGGCATGGTCGTCACCATCGCCGCCGGGCAGGCGCGGCGTTACGTCTTCGAGCGGCAGTTTCGACAGGATGGCAACGCCGTTGTAGGTCTTCTGGCCGTGGATCGCGAGGTTGTAGCCAAGCTCCTCGAAAGGCGCCCGCGGGAAGGCCTGATCCTCGCATTTGATTTCCTGGAGGCAAACGACGTCGGGCGCCGCCTCCTTGAACCAGGCGAGCACGGTTTCGAGCCTGGCCTTGACCGAATTGACGTTCCAGGTCGCAATGCGCATCGAGCCGGTGCCGGGGGCTAGATCGAGAAGCTGGTGCCGCAACCACAAGAGGAGGTCGCGTTGGGATTGGTAATCTTGAAGGCCTGGCCGATGAGGTCGTCGACGAAGTCGATTTGGGAGCCGCTCAGGTAGACGAGGGACGTGGAATCGATCAGAACGGTGGCGCCATTCCTCTCGATGACGAGGTCGTCGTCATTACGCATGTCCTCGAGCTCAAAACCGTATTGGAAGCCGGAACAGCCGCCGCCGTTGACCGAGACGCGCAAGGCACGCTTGCCCGGCTCGGCAGCAAGGATTTCCTTGATGCGCGAGGCTGCCCGCTCGGTGACGGAAACGGTTTGGCTCATGCCGCTTTATGTCGGCGCCCCCACCCGCCTTGTCAACGGGGCAGGCCGTGATTGCCGCTAGGGCGCGGTTTGCGTCCGATCCGGCGGTCAGCCGGGGACGCCTCGTTCCGGAGGCGGAAAGCCCGCCCCGAACGGCCTTCGCGCGCGATCGCGACCGGATCATTCATTCCTCGGCCTTCCGTCGGCTGAAGCACAAGACGCAGGTGTTCGTCTATCACGAGGGCGATCATTACCGGACGCGCCTGACCCACTCGATCGAAGTTGCCCAGATCGCCCGGTCAATCGCCCGGGCTCTCGGCCTCGATGAAGATCTGACCGAAGCCCTGGCCCTGGCGCATGATCTCGGCCACACGCCGTTCGGCCATGCCGGTGAGCGCGAACTCGATGCGCTGATGAAGCCCTATGGCGGCTTCGATCACAATGCGCAGACGCTCAGGATCGTGACCCGGCTCGAGCATCGCTATGCCAGTTTCGACGGTCTCAATCTCACCTGGGAGACGCTCGAGGGCCTGGTCAAGCATAACGGACCCCTGATCGATGCCGAAGGCCACGCGCTCGGCCATTACCGCGAATCAGGCCTTCCGGCGGCGATTGTCGAATATGCCGAGGTGCATGATCTCGCCCTTGCCTCATGGCCGTCGGCCGAGGCGCAGGTCGCCGCACTCTCGGACGATATTGCCTATAACGCGCATGATATCGATGACGGGCTGCGCGCCCATCTCTTCGAGGTGATCGATCTTGGCGACGTGCCATTGGTCGGGACGGCGCTGGCCGAGGTGCTCAAGACCTATCCCAAGCTCGACCGCGCACGCCTTGTTCACGAGACGGTGCGGCGGGTGATCTCTGCCATGGTCGGCGATCTCCTGGCCGAGACGAACAGCCGGGCAGCCAGGTTCACTCCCGGGTCCGCCGATGCGGTGAGGTCGCTGGGAGAGCCGCTTGTGGCTTTCAGCCTGCAGATGCGCGAGAACAATCGCGTGCTGCAGGCCTTCCTGTCGAAGCGCATGTATCGCCATGAGCGGGTTCTTGCCATCACCGATCGGGCGCGCCGCGTCATTCGCGATCTCTTTGAAGCCTACATGGCCGATCCCGAACTTCTGCCGAAGGACTGGCGGGAAGACTCTTTCACCGATGATCGCAGCCGCTTTGCGCGCCAGGTCTGCGATTTCATCGCCGGCATGACCGACCGCTACGCACTCGACCAGCACAAACGGCTATACGACCTCGAACCGCTCTTGCGCTGACCGGGCCGGTTGCGCCGCCTGTCCTTTTCCGCTACGGCCCGCTCATTCCCTCTACGACGTGTCTGATTGTGCGCTAATCATGAATCTTTTTGCCCATTTCGAGCAAGTCGTGGCCGAGGCACTTGCCGCTCTCACGGCCGAAGGCGCTCTTCCGGAAGGCCTCGATCTGAGCAAGGTAGCGGTGGAACCGCCGCGCGATGCCGCCCATGGCGATGTCGCGACCAATGCCGCCATGGTACTTGCCAAGCCCGCACGCATGGCGCCACGCGCCCTCGCCGAGAAGCTTGCTGCGAAGCTCGCCGCCAATCCGGACGTTCAGTCCACGGACGTTGCGGGGCCGGGCTTCATCAACCTCACGCTCAAGCCTGAATTCTGGCCCAAGGTGCTTCTCGCCGCGCTCGATCTCGGCGATGCCTATGGGCGCTCAACCATGGGGCAGGGGTTGAAGGTCAATGTCGAGTATGTCTCGGCCAATCCGACCGGGCCACTGCATGTCGGCCACTGCCGCGGCGCGGTGTTCGGCGATGCGCTGGCCAGCCTGCTCAGCGAGGCTGGCTATGACGTCACCAAGGAGTACTACATCAACGATGCCGGTGCTCAGGTCGACATCCTGGCGCGATCCGCTTATCTGCGCTACCGCGAGGCGCTGGGCGACAAGATCGGCGAGATACCGGCGGGACTTTACCCGGGCGAGTATTTGAAGCCCGTGGGTCAGGCGTTGGTCCGCGAATTCGGCCGAAAATTTTACAATGCCGATGAGTCCGTCTGGCTTGAGCCGGTACGAGCGACCGCCATCCGGATGATGATGGATCTGATTCGCGACGATCTCGCAGCGCTGAACATTCGGCACGAATTGTTCGCCTCCGAACGGGCTCTGCATGAGAGCGGGGCGGTTGCGGAAACGGTGGAGGCCTTGCGCCAGGCTGGCCATGTGTATCGGGGGCGGCTGCCGCCGCCCAAGGGCGAGGTGCCGGAAGACTGGGAGGATCGCGAGCAACTCCTCTTTCGGGCGACGGAATTCGGCGACGATATCGACCGGCCGCTGGTGAAGTCGGACGGCTCCTACACCTATTTCGCGTCGGATGTGGCCTATAGCCGCGACAAGATCCGGCGCGGTTTCAAGGAGCTCATCTACGTCCTCGGCGCCGATCACGGCGGCTACGTCAAGCGGCTTCAAGCTGTCGCGGCGGCCCATGCCGGGGACGCCGTTGAGGTCATCGTCCGGCTGTGCCAACTGGTTAAATTGTTCCGCGGCGGCGAGCCGGTGCGGATGTCAAAGCGGGCCGGCGAGTTCGTGACGTTACGGGATGTCGTCGATGAGGTCGGACCGGATGTCGTCAGGTTCATCATGCTGTTCCGCAAGAATGAGGCTCCGCTTGATTTTGACTTCAAGAAGGTCACCGAAGCCTCGAAAGACAATCCGGTTTTTTATGTTCAGTACGCGCATGCCCGGATTTGCTCCGTGTTCAGACATGCGCCGGCGGAAGCGGGGCTGACGCCTGACCTTGCGCGATTCACCTTATCCGGCGACCCCGCCGAAATGGCCGTCGTGCGGCGCGTCTGCGCCTGGCCGCGGATCGTGGAATCTGCGGCAGCGGCTCACGAACCGCACAGGGTCGCCTTTTATCTGCATGATTTAGCGAGCGATTTTCACGCGCTCTGGAACAAGGGCAAAGAAGCGCCGCAATTGCGTTTCATCGTCAAAGCGGATGTTGAGACGACTATCGCACGGCTCGCATTCTTGCGCGCGATTCGCTATGTTCTTGCAAATGGCCTTCGAATCCTCGGGGTGAGGCCCGTCGACGAGATGTAGTGCGGGATGGGGTTTATGGATCAAAACGCCACCAATGGACCGAGCAAGGGGAGCTGGCGCGAAAAGCTTGGCCTTGGAAACGGTAAGAAGGAAATGCCGAAAATCGCCGACGAATTTAAGCCGACTCCTGCCGAGCCCAAGCCTGCGCCGAAAGCGCCAGGGACAGCGCCCCGCGCGCCGCAACCCGTTACAAAACTTGCTCCGATGGCGCCGCGAACACCCGGCGCCCGCAGCATGCCCCAGGCCAAGCCGTCGCCCGCTCCCACGGCCGCCAAGCCAGCCGTCGCCGTCGCCCAGGATAGTCTTGCCGAACGCCTGAAGGCGCAGCGGCAGGCGGCCGAGAAACTTGCCGAACAGCGCGTGTCGATGGCGCGCGAAAAAGCCGAGGCGCGGGCAGTTGATTCGGCGCGCAACGATCAGCCGCGTCCGGCGCCAGTGCCGTCCGACAAGCCCAAATTCACTTTTGCCGAAGAAGAGATCGCGGCCGCCAAGCGAGAGGCGCCGTCGGGCGGGGGCAAGGAGTTCCAGGCCGGACTGTTCCGCAAGCCGCCACCTCCGCCGCCGCCAATGAATGGTCCGACGGTTACGCCGCCGCGTCCGACGCTGGGTGGCGAAAAGCCGATCGCCGGCACTGGCATCGACACACGACGCCTGACGGGGCAGGTCGGTGCCGGCTCGCAGCCAGCGCTCGGCTATCGTCCGCTCGACCCGCCAAGCTTTCAAAGCGCCCTCAAGCGCGGAATAGGCAGCCAGCCGACGCAGCGTGGGGGCTTTAACGCGCCGCGGCCGAGCTTTGGCGACAACGGATTCGGCGATCCGCGCCGCCGCGAGCCGGCTGAGGATTTCCGGCGCCGGCCGGAGCCGGCTCTGCGTTCCGACACGCTGCGTGCCGAACCGCGGCGCGGCGCCGCGCGCGGCCGCAGGCCCGACTATGACGAGGAGCTGGGCGATGTATTCGAGGACGAGGCGCCGCAGCCGCGCCGCCGCGCCAATGCCCGCGACTACAACCAGGCCTATCAGGAATATGACGAGGCCGAGCGGGATGAGGCACCGCGCCGCCGGTCCAGCGGCCCGCTGCTGATTCTTCTCGCGATCCTCGTAGTAGCCGGTCTCTTCGTGACGGCGCTCTGGTACTATTATTTTCACATGAAGCCGGTTTCGGTCACGAGCGGCGGATCGGTGCCCGTCATTGCCGCACCGTCCGAACCTGCCAAGGTCAATCCGGAACCGAGTGCCGAAGCGACCGGAACCGACCTGGAGCCGGCCTCGACGGCAAAGAAGAAGATCTATGACCGTATCCTTGGAGAGGCCGACGCCGGCGGCCAGATGGTGCCGACAGAAGAGCCGCCGTCGCTCGTCGAGCCGGCGGCGCCGCAGCCGGATAATTCCGGAATGCTTCCCGAGCCGGTTGCTCCCTCCGGCCAGACGGGCTTGAGCAACGATTCATCGGCAATGCCGATCCCGGAACCGGCCGGCGGGCAGTCAGCGGG
>JAEUMG010000093.1 GCA_016793355.1 Hyphomicrobiales bacterium | reverse complement strand
CACATTGTCGAGCTTGAGAATGGGATCGTCCGGATCGGGCGGCTCGACCTCGAGCACATCGAGCCCCGCCCCGGCGATTTTACGTTGCTGCAGGACCTCGGTCAGCGCCTTCTGGTCGATGATCGGTCCGCGCGCCGTGTTTATGATATAGGCTGTCGGCTTCATCAGCGCGAGGCGCTCGGCATTGACGATGTGGCGCGTCTCGGGCGTCAACGGACAGCTTACCGACAGAACGTCGGACCGGCGGAACAGGTCCTCGATCGAAACCAGCTCGATCCCGAGCTCCGCGGCCACGGCCTTGTCGGCATAAGGATCATGCGCGATGAATGTCATGTCGAAGGGCTTCATCAGCCGGAACAGCTCGGCGCCGATATTGCCGATGCCGAGCCCGCCGAGCGTGCGCCCGACAAGGCCGACGCCCATATGATCCGACCGCTTGGCGAAACCCGTAGCCGCCTCGCGCGCAAGCCTGTCCTTGACCATCAGCTTGCCGGTCAGCGCCAGCAGCAGCGTGACAATCGAAACCGCGACCGGTCGCCTCACCCCGTCCGGCGTGATGACCAGCGCAATATCGGCGTCGGTACAGGCATCGACATCGACGGTGTCATAGCCGACGCCAAAGCGCGCGATGACGGCAAGCCTGCCGCTCTTTGGGACACTTTCGCGCCCGAAGCGATGCGCGAGCAGGATCAGCGCGTCGAAATCCTCGAGCTGTTCGCCTTTGATCGGGCTTGTTGAATCGATGAAGGACATCTCGATTCCGGGCGCCGACTTGAGCGGCCCAAGATCGAAATCAGGATAGGTCGGCGATCCATCCGCCTTCTTGAAGTCGCCGGAGAGCGCGACCCTGAACTTGCCCGCCATCACTTCACCTTGCACTTCTCTTTGAGCTTCGCGATTCCATCCGCCAGCGCATCGTGCAACAGCCAGACATCGCCGGAATAGCAGATGAAGTCGAAGCCCTCCTTGGCGTAAGTGACGCCCTGCTCGACATTGGGCACGAGGCGCCCCAGCGATTTCTTGTGCTTCTTGGCCGCTCCGATGATCGTGTCCATCGCCCTCTTGAAATCGCGATGGTCGAATTGCCCCGGAATGCCGAGCGACACGGAAAGGTCGAAATGACCGACCCACAGACAGTCGACGCCATCGATCGCCGCCATCTTGTCGGCATTCTCGACGCCCTCGGCCGTTTCGATGAGGCAGAAGAATGTCGAGTGCTCGTTGGCGGCGGCGAACTTGTCGGCGACCGCTCCCGGCCGATAGTGGTCATGGGCGATCTGCAGGGCCACGCCGCGCTTGCCCATCGGGTGATACTTCATCGAGTCGAGTATATGCCGCACTTCATCGACATTGCCGACCATCGGGAGCATCAGGCCTTCGACGCCCATATCCATGGCGCGTGCGATATGATGGTAGTCTTTGCTCGGCATGCGCACGATGGCCGGAAGATCGGCGGCTTCGAAATAGCGCAAAGCGCTTTTCACCGTCTCCAGGCTGAATCCCGAATGTTCGAGATCGAAAAAGGTGAAGTCGCAACCCGCCGACTTCATGATGTGCCCGATGCCGGGCGTAGCGAACTCCACGACGAGATGACCGAATTTCGGCGTCTTCGTCGACTTTGTCATGGCCTTGAGGCCGCGATCAGCCATTTTCTCTTCCCTCCGTTCGGTCAGTCGCCGCTCGTCACCATGGAACCTTCGCAGACGAGATTGTAATCGCTGACGGTCTTCTCGGCCACGAGCGGCATGCTGGCCGTGTTGAATTTGTGGAAATGCGCAGTCTTGATGTGCTCCTCGAAGGCGGCGCGATCGTCATAGATTTCGTAAAGAATGACGCGGTCTCCGCCTTCCCTGGGCTCGAGCACGTCGAAGCGCCGGCAGCCCGCCTCGGTAGCGCAGGACATCGTCGCATTCTCGTCGATCAATGCACGAAAGGCCTTGAGCGAACCCGGCTTCAGTCGGAAGTCCACCATGATCACATAGCCGCTCATGCCCCTCCCCGCCTCGCTTCCCAGTAAACGCCGGCAATCTCTTCCAGATGCTTGCGCATCGCGGATTCCGCCCGGTCCGGATCTCTTGCTGCAATGGCCTCGTAGATGGCCGCATGCGCGTCATAGGCCGCCCGCGCCGTGTCTTTCCGGCCCGGCCAGTTCAGGGTCACATGACGTTGTTCCACCAGCCACTCGACAAAGGCCGCATGGAGGGCCGGGAATATGGGATTTTTCGGAATGACTGCCAGCACATAGTGGAAATCGACATCGGTCTTTTCGAATTTCGCAAGATCTTTCAAGGCCGCGTGGTTCGCATCGAGTGCCGATTTGAGTGCGTCGACCTCTGCTGCGCTGGCATGCTGTGCGGCGTAGCGCGCAAGGCCGATTTCCAGAAAGGCGCGCGCCTCCTGAAAATGCCGGATGCCGTCCTGCGAGGAGAGCAGATAGCGGACGCTGCCGGACAGGTTTTCGACGACTGCCCTTGGCGTCGGCGCGGCCACCCGGGCGCGCGCGCCGGCTTTCAATTCGATGAGGCCCATGCGCTGCAAATGAAACAATGCCTCGCGCACGGCGGGGCGCCCGACACCGAATTCGCGCATCATCTCGCGCTCGGAAGGCAGCGCCTCGCCAGGCATGAGATCTTCCTCCCGGATCCGCTGCTCCACCGACTGGGCGACCTGCTCATAGAGCTTGCTGCGGCGAATGGCGACCACTTTGGTATACCTATTATACCACAAGGCTAGGCGCGGCCTTCGCGGCCTGTCAATCCAAAAGGCTTGATGTGCGCTGCGAAACTGAAGCTGCGGCGCACACCGTTTCGTGGCGCCGCAGACCTGCGGTATATACGCGCAAGCAAACCGACCGGTGGAGTTGCGTCATGCCAGGCGAGAGAATCGTGACCATACGACCCTCAAGCCCCAAAGAATCCGAGGCGGAAGCTGGGCGCAACGAAGGGACGCCGCTGCATGTCGATTGGCTTGAGCGCGGCCGCGCCAATCTGAGCGCGATCGCGCGCCGGACATCAACTCTGACGACCCGCCGCAGCGTGAAGAAGGAATGGCAAGCCGCATGGCTTGTGCAGGCGATCGGCTGTATCGACCTTACCACGCTTTCGGGTGACGACACGCCAGAGCGCGTGCGCCGCCTTTGTGCGAAGGCCCGTCAGCCGTTGCGCTCCGATCTCGTGGAGGCGCTGTCGCTGGATGCTCCGCCGCGGGTTGGCGCGGTCTGCGTTTACCCGACCATGGTGGGCGCCGCCGTCCGTGCTCTCCAAGGCGCCAATATTCCCGTGGCCTCGGTCGCGACGGGCTTTCCGGCTGGCCTGACGCCCATGTCCGCCCGCCTGGAGGAGGTCCGTTATGCATTGGCAGAGGGCGCGCAGGAGATCGATATGGTGATCACCCGCGCCCATGTTCTCGATCACGACTGGAAAGCGCTTTACGACGAAGTTGCCGGCTTCCGCCGCGCCTGCGGTGCCGCGCACCTCAAATGCATTCTCGCCACCGGCGACCTGAAGAGCCTGCGCAATGTCTATCGCGCCAGCATGGTGGCGATGATGGCCGGCGCCGATTTCATCAAAACCTCGACGGGCAAGGAGGATGTCAATGCGACCTTGCCGGTCAGCCTCGTGATGGTCCGTGCCATTCGGGACTATCTCGATCTGACCGGCATGAAAGTCGGCTTCAAGCCTGCCGGCGGCCTGCGCGGCGCGAAGGACGCCTTGGCCTGGCAGATCCTGATGAAGGAAGAACTTGGCAATGACTGGCTCAGACCCTCCCTCTTCCGCATCGGCGCAAGTGCGCTTCTCGGCGATATCAACCGGCAGATCGAACACTTTGTCACCGGGCGTTATTCCGCCGATTTCCGCCATGCGATGGGTTGAGTGAGCATCATGCCGGGCGTTCGGGAAATTCTCGCAACCATGGACTACGGACCGTCGCCGGAAGCCGATGGCGAAGTGAGGGCCTGGCTCGCAAGCCATGAGGGCCGCTTTTCGCATTTTATTGGCGGTCGCTTCACCGCTCCGCGAGATGGCACATCTTTCGAGGTCATCAATCCGGCGACCGAAGAGCGCCTTGCCTCATGCGCCCAAGGATCGAAGTCCGACGTTGATTCTGCGGTTGCGGCCGCCCGAAAGGCCTTCAAGTCGTGGTCGGCATTGCCGGGCGCCGCGCGCGCCCGTTACCTCTATGCGATTGCCCGGCTCCTGCACAAGCGCGCCCGCTTCTTCGCCGTGCTTGAAACGATGAACAACGGCAAGCCGATCCGCGAGAGCCGCGACATCGACATTCCATTGGCGATCCGGCATTTCTATCACCATGCCGGCTGGGCGGAGCTCGTCGCGGAGGAGTTTCCCGGCACCATGCCGCTGGGTGTCTGCGGGCAGATCATCCCGTGGAATTTTCCCCTGTTGATGCTCGCCTGGAAGATCGCCCCCGCGCTTGCCGCCGGCAATAGCGTGGTGCTGAAACCTGCCGAATACACGCCGCTGACCGCGCTTGCTTTCGCCGCGCTCTGCCGCGAGGCCGGACTGCCCGAGGGCGTGGTGAACATCGTCACCGGCGACGGCACGACCGGCGCGCTCATTGCCGAACATCCCGGAATCGACAAGATCGCCTTCACCGGTTCGACCGAGGTCGGCCGCCTGATACGCACCGCAACCGCCGGAACCGGCAAGAAACTGTCGCTCGAACTGGGTGGCAAGTCGCCGTTTATTGTGTTTGACGACGCCGATCTCGATTCGGTCGTCGAGGGTATTGTGGACGCTATCTGGTTCAATCAGGGCCAGGTCTGCTGCGCCGGTTCGCGGCTCCTGGTCCAGGAAGCCGTGGCGGAGCGTCTCTACGCCAAAATCCGGCGCCGCATGAAAACCCTCAAGGTCGGCGATCCGCTCGACAAGTCGACCGATGTCGGCGCCATCGTGTCGCGCATCCAGCGCGAAAGGATCGCAAGTCTCGTCGATGCCGGGAAGAGCGAAGCTATGCATTGCTGGCAGGAGCCGCCGGGCCTGCCGCGCCAGGGGCTGTTCTATCCGCCGACCTTGCTGACGGGCGTCGCGCCCGCCGCACGCATCGCGCAGGAGGAGATCTTCGGCCCTGTGCTGGTTGCCATGACTTTCCGCACCCAGGATGAGGCGGTCGCGCTTGCCAATAACTCCCGTTACGGTCTTGCAGCCTCCGTCTGGTCGGAGAACATCAATGTCTGTCTCGATGTCGCCGCACGGCTCAAGGCCGGTGTCGTGTGGATCAACGCCACCAATATGTTCGACGCGGCATCGGGCTTCGGCGGCTATCGCGAGAGCGGCTTCGGCCGCGAGGGCGGGCGCGAAGGCCTGTGGGAATACCGAAGATCGGCCGCGCTCTCCCGGCCGGCCTCAAAAGGCAAGTCGCGAACGGCCGATTTCACGACGGCGCCAAGCCCGGCATTGCCCGAGCCGGTGCATGGATTGCCGCGTCTCGATCGCACCGCCAAGCTGCATATCGGCGGCAAGCAGACGCGGCCGGATTCGGGCCATAGTTACACGATTCGCAATGCGCGTGGCCGCGCCATTGGCCAGGCCGGGCTCGGCAACCGCAAGGACATCCGCAATGCGGTGGAGGCGGCGCACAAGGCAAGTGCCTGGAGCGCCCTGAGCGGCCATGCGCGCGCGCAGATCCTTTACTACCTGGCGGAAAACCTCGAAGCGCGCAGCGACGAATTCGCCTCCCGGGTGCTGGAACTGGAGAGTGGCACGCGAAGATCGGCACAGGCCCAGGTCGCGCAAGCGATCGGGCGGTTGACCTATTACGCTGCCTTTGCCGACAAGCATGATGGGCAGGTTCATTCGACCCTCTCGCGCCATGTCACGCTCGCCATGAACGAGCCCTGGGGTGTGATGGGGATTTGCTGCCCCGATGAGGCGCCGCTTCTCGCATTCATCTCGCTGGTCGCGCCGGCGATCGCCATGGGCAATCGTGTCGTGGTGACGCCCTCGCCCGCCGCGCCCCTGCTTGCCACCGATTTCTACCAGGTGATCGATACCAGCGACGTGCCGGCGGGTGTCGTCAACATCGTGACCGGCGATCGCGAAGCCCTCGCCCGCACGCTTGCCGGGCATGATGATGTCGCGGCGCTGTGGTATTTCGGGACTGCCGCCGGCGGCGCCGATGTCGAGCGCTTATCGGCTGGAAATCTGAAAGCGACCTGGATCGGTCACGGCAGCGCCATTGACTGGACCTCGGATGCGCAGGCGCGCGGCCGCGAATTCCTGCGCCGCGCGACGCAGGTCAAGAACATCTGGATCCCTTACGGCGAATAACCCGCTACGTGTCGAAGGGGAAAACCTTCGCCCAGTCGTTCTTCATGTCGACCACGGTCCAGCCGCGCGCCACCGCCTCATCCCAGGCCTTGTCGAGCCGGCCGATGTCGGAATTGCGGTCGTAGGCCCATTCGCGCACCGCATCGGTGTGATGGACGAGACCCATGAAGGAAGGCCCTGAAGCGGCAGCCGTCCATTCCAACATTTCCTTGTCGCCGTCGGAATTGCCGAAGGCGAAGATCGGCTGCCGGCCGATGAAGCGGTTGATGCCGACCGGCTTTCCCGGGCCGTCGTCGATGAACTCGACCTTCGCTTCCTTGATGAGCACCGGCTTGTTGTCGGGGCCCATTTGATACTTGGTGACGCCGGACGAGCCGACCACCTGTTCGGGCGGGATGCCGTAGGATTTCTCGGTGAACTGCCGCATGAATTCGATGCCGCCGCCCGACACGATGAAGGTCTTGAAGCCGGAGGCGCGCAGGTAGTTGAGGAGCTCGATCATCGGCTGGTAGACGAGATCGGTATAGGGCCGGTCGAAACGCGGATGTTTTGCCGTGGCGAACCATTCATCGACCGTCTTGGCGAATTCGGCCGTGGTGATGCCGCTATGCGTCGCGGCAAGGATTTCGAGCAGGCCGCGATGCCCGGCCGCGAGGATGCCCGGCACATTGTCCGTCAGCACCGATTTGAACGGCTCCGTCGTCTGCCAGTCGGGATGCTGTGCGGCCATCGCCTTGACGCGGTCGATCGCGAAGGCGAACTGGAAATAGATCGGCTGTTCCGCCCACAAGGTCCCGTCATTGTCGAAGACCGCGATGCGATCCTCTTCGTCGACGAAATCCTTGCCCTCCTCGTCGGTCACGCGCGCGACGAAATCGAGGATCGCCTGCTTGCTCTCGCCCTTCGCCCAGGACGGCAGCGGATCGTCGCCGTCATTGGCGCCGGCGCTCTCTGCCGGTATCAGGCCAAAGGCGGCACCTGCGAGTGCCGCACCCATGAAATGACGGCGGCTGAGGCCCGAGAAACGTCGCGACATGGCGCACCTCCACAATGGCGGAAAGACGCCCGGAGCCTAATCCGGATCAGGACCGGACTGAACCCACATTCGGCGGGTCTGAGACTATTGCGCGTCGGACTTGCCGGTCCCGCCCAGGGCCTCGTCGCCGGCCGCGGCCGTCGCCTTCACCGGAACGATATTGAGATTGGCGATCCGCGGCACGCCGTTCTGCTGGGCAAAGGACATCGTGAAATTGATGCGGATGGGGGTGGTTGCGAAATAGCCGGCAATCCGCAACTGCCCGTTGTCGATCACCGGCGGGTTCGTGAAGACCGGCTTGAGCATCATCAGGGCGCTCAGGTCGAGCTTCATCTTGCGCAGATTCGCAAAAGCCTCGGAGAGGCGGCCGCTCGACGTCGCCGCCTGGAAGCGCGCCGTGCCGAGCTCGCGCAGGACCGAATAATTGCCGGTCGCATTGCCCTGGTCGACGGCAATGATCACATATTTCACGAGCTTCTCGGCGACCGCCGGATTGAACGGCTTCGGCGCCTGGACGGCGGCGCCGCTCTCCTGGGCCTGAACGTTCACCTGGCCGTCGCAAAGCAGCAACAGCCCCAGCGCGGCACAGGCACTTAATCGCAGCAAAACGGCCTTCATCCGGCGCCACTTCCTCTACTGTTCGACGACTGGCTTTTCCTTGGGCAAGGGGGGATTAGCCTTGCCGGAGGCCTCTTTCTGGCCCGAAGCCGTCTTTTTTGTGTCGCTGGCCGCTTCCGCCTTCGGTTCCTGCGCGCCGACGCTGAGCGTCAGCAGCCGCCAGGCGCCGAACTCGAAGCGGAAACCCATCTTGAAAAATATGTTAAGCGGCAGGGTCGGAAAGAAACCCTCGATGATCAAAACCTGGTTGGCATCGATGAGCGGAGCCTTGGTCAGGAGCGGATCGAGCAGGACGACCGGCGACAGGTCGATTTCCGCCTCGCGCAGCTTGCCATAGATATTTCCGAGCCGCACGGGATTGTTGAGGGTCCGGAACGAGTTCGAGCCCAGATCCCGCAGGACCGTGTAATTGCCCGTGATATTGGCCTGCTGCAGCGCCACCAGCGTGGTGCGGATCAGCATGCTGATCTCGGGTCCCGAAACCTTTTCGGGAGACGGCTTCGGCAGGGACCTGAAATTCGCCGGCGGCGGCTGGTTGGGCGTCTGGGCCGGTGCACCGGCCAGACCTGCCCCGAAAACGATAGCGAGCGCCGAAGCGCCCGCTACCATGATCCTTGCTCGCTTCCTCATGCCAACCGCCTAGCACAGGCGGCCGCCGAAGCAAACCGTGCTTACTTCGTATAGACCGGCGCCGGGGCGCTGCCGAAGGCCCAGATGCCGCCGAGACGTCCGCCAACCTGGCTGTTCTCGAGACCGACCGCGATACCGCCCTCGATCTGGAAGTCGTCGGTGACCTTGAAGGCGCCCGAGAAGCC
>JAEUMG010000249.1 GCA_016793355.1 Hyphomicrobiales bacterium | reverse complement strand
TGCCGCGCGAATTGCGCGAGGCAAAGCCCGCCGCATGACGGCAAGGCCGGTCATCATCCATACCGACGGCGCCTGTTCCGGCAATCCGGGGCCGGGCGGCTGGGGTGCGATCCTCAGCTATGGCGGCACGGTCAAGGAATTGTCGGGCGGCGAGGCCAACACCACCAATAACCGCATGGAACTGATGGGCGCGATCATGGCGCTCGAAGCGCTGACGCGGCCGTCGCTGGTCGAGCTTCATACCGATTCGCAGTATCTGCGCGACGGCATCACCAAGTGGATTCATGGCTGGAAGCGCAATGGCTGGAAGACCGCCGACAAGAAGCCGGTCAAGAACATGGAGCTGTGGCAGCGGCTCGACGCGGCCCTGCAGCGCCACGAAGTGAGCTTCCACTGGGTGAAGGGCCATGCCGGCCATGACGAAAACGAGCGCGCCGACGAACTGGCTCGCGAAGGCATGGCGCCGTTCAAGTCGCAGCGGAAGTGGACGGCTTTCTAGAGCTGGGTCAGGACCGTATCGGCGCCGGACACATTGACGCCCGGCTTGTCCTCGACATTGAGGGCCTTCACCACGCCATTGTCGACGATCATCGAATAGCGCCGGGAACGCTTGCCCATGCCGGCCTGGGTGAGGTCGAACTCAAGGCCTACGGCACGCGCAAAATCGCCATTGCCGTCGGCGAGCATCAGGATCTTGCCATCGGCGCCGCTGGACTTGCCCCACGCATTCATGACGTGGACATCGTTCACGGAAACGCAGGCCACCGTGTCGACGCCCTTGGCCCTGATCGCCGCAACGTTCTGCACAAAACCGGGAAGATGATTCATGCTGCAGGTCGGCGTGAAGGCGCCCGGCACCGCGAAGAGCACGACCTTGCGGCCGGCGAAGATGGCATCGGTCGAAACCTTCTGCTGGCCATCCCCGGTCATGGTGGTGAACTCGACACTTGGCAGCTTGTCGCCGATCTTGATGGTCATCGCATGTATCCCTTTCAGCACTCATTTGCCGCGTCGGCCTACTCGACGGTGATGTCCTGTTCAAGCGCGAGATCGGGGGTCACCATTGTGAGTTTCAACTGCCTGCCCTGCAATCGGGCGGGATCGCCGGTAAAGGGCAGAAACCAGCCATCGGACTTGGAAGGCGTGCCCGGCGCCTTGAAATAGGCAAAGTCGGCACCCTCCACGAAGATGTCGAGTTCTCCGCGGCGTTCGCCTTCGATCTGCACGAAAAGCGAGTTCGGGCGATCCTTCGTCAGCTTGGCCTCGGTCACCCGAAAGGGCGAATCGTCATCGGCCTTGTGCGGTACCTTCGCGGCGAAAGCGGCGATCAACGCGGCCGCCCCGGGATCGGCGCGACCGGTCGTGGCGCTGAGCTCGCCATTGCCGGGGATGCAGATATCCTGACAGACCCCGAAGAATAAAGACAGATTGAGCTCGACGGGATCGTCCGGATTTTCCGGAACGATGCGCAAGGGAAAGACCACGCGATCCTTGTAGCCGATCGTCTCGCCGCCAGCATCGCTGAAGCGCTGCGGCGCGGGCCAGAGAAGCTCAACCGATTTCAGGTTCTTCGATCTCGACCAGTCGAATTGGGGCGGGATACCGGCGTCGCCCGGCAGCCGCCAATAGGTTTTCCAGCCGCGATCGAGTTCGATTTCAAGGCCGCCGACATAGGATTTCGCCGCGGCATCGTACTCGGCGATCATCAACGCGAGACGATAGGGCCTGGCCATCCCGGCCTTCGCCCCTGGTATCATGAGAACAGCCAAAGGAAGGCCCGCAATGACGGCGCGGCGGTTCATGGTCACACAATCTCCCATTACGGGGCGCATCTACCCATGGCGTATTATCACGATCCAATCAAAAAGCGGTAAGGTTGCGCCCTTGTTACGCCTGCCCTGCTACAGTAGCCTGTCACCAAAGCGGGAGCGCGCATGAAGCCTTCCACCTATCTCGACGGACAGATGCTCATCGCGATGCCAACGATCGGCGATCCGCGGTTTGAGCGTTCGGTCATCTATCTTTGCGCGCATTCCGAAAACGGCGCGATGGGCATCATCGTCAACAAGAAATCGCCGATGATCTCCTTCGCCGATCTGCTCGACAGGCTCGACGTCATTCCCGAAGCGGAGCGAATCAGGCTGCCGCCCGATATCCGGGATTTGCAGGTGCATTTCGGCGGCCCGGTGGAGCCGGCGCGCGGTTTCGTGCTGCACACCTCCGACTATTTCTCCAACGACACGACCCTGCCGATCGACGAGCGCGTCGCGCTTACCGCAACGCTCGATATCCTGCGTGCCATAGCGGGCGGCGAAGGCCCGCGGCGGGTGCTGCTGGCGCTCGGCTATGCCGGCTGGGGACCGGGCCAGCTCGAGAGCGAGATCCATCACAATGGCTGGCTTCATTGCGCGGCCGATGAGGACCTGCTTTTCAACAGCGATCTCGACGCGAAATACCCGGCGGCATTGGCCAAGATCGGCGTCGATCCGTCAATGCTCTCGGCGGAGGCCGGACACGCCTAAGCCGCGCCGGGCCTGCCGCCCTGGCGGCGGCGCTGACGGCGGCGCAAACGTTCGCCGAGGAGAGCCGCCTGCGGCTTCTGCACGATCGGCTCCTCCGGCGGCAATTCTGCCACCACCTCAACATCCTCCGCCGGCACTATGGCGGCCGGCTCCTCAGCCACGGCTTGTTCCACCGCCTCCGGTTCGATCGGCGAAGGTTCGGACGCCTCTTCCTCCACCGCCTCGGCAGGCAATGGTTCGGCTTCCGGCGCCGCTTCGACAGCCGCCTCGGACGCCGGTTCTGGTTCGACTCGCTCTTCGGCCACAAGTTCGGGCGCGGTCTTGATCGGTTCCATCTCGCTTGGCGATTCCACTTCGACGTCCTCCTCCTCGATCAGTTCGGGCTCGGGCGGCGGCGGAGGCGGCCTGCGGCGTCTGGTTTCGCGCTTGTCAATCAGGGATGGTGGCGGTGCAATCGCGGGTTCTTCTTTCCGCTTATCCGATCTGTCCCCGACCATCCGCTCCCATAGCAGCGTCATCACGTTCTTCTTGGAGCCGGAATAGGGTACGCCGCTCAACGCATCGATGACCTGCTTTGCGGTCATCGGCTGGCCGATGAAGAAGCCCTGGCCATACTGGCAGCCATGCGCGCTGAGCCGGTCGATATGCTCTTGCGACTCGATGCCTTCCGCGACCAGTACGAGGCCCAGATCATGGGCGAGCGCGATAATGTTGCGCAGGATGATATAGGCACGCTCGTCGACCATCTCCGCTTCCAGAAACGCGCGGTCGATCTTGAGCGTGTCGAACGGCAGGCGCCTGAGGTTGGACAGCGAAGAATAGCCGGTTCCAAAATCATCGCAGGAGAGCCCGACGCCCAGGAGCTTCAGCCGGTCCAGTATCTGCGCGGCAAGCTCGGGATTCTCCATCACGACGGATTCGGTCACCTCGATCTTGAAGGTATCGCGGATGATGGATTCGCGCGCGAGAACGGACTGCACGTCTTCGACCAGCGCACTCCCGACGAGCTGGCTGGACGAGACGTTCACCGCGACGAATAGCGGCTGCGTGGGCCGGAAGGCCCGCTGCCAGATTCCAAGTTGACGGCCCGCCTCGATCAGGACATGGCGGCCCAGGTCCTTGATCAGCCCGGTCTGTTCGGCAATCTTGAGAAAGCGTTCCGGCCCGAGAAGCCCGAGGCTTGGGTGGCGCCATCGGACCAGCGCCTCGAAGCCGGCCAGATCCATGTCGGAGAGACGCGCGATCGGCTGGTAGTGAACCTCGATCTCGCCGCGCTCCACCGCCCGGCGCAGATCGCTTTCGAGGGTTACGAGTTCGTTACGGTCATCGCGCATGGCGGGGCGGAACAGCTCGGCGCTATCCTTGCCCCGCCGTTTCGCCTCATAGAGCGCAACAGCCGCGTCGCGCAGCAGATCTTCCGGCGTTGGCCCCGATTCGCGCGCATTCGCGATGCCGATGCAAGCGGTGAGGAAAATTTCCTGCTCGCGCAGCCTGATCGGTACCGATATGGCGCGACGGATGGTCTTGGCGAATCCAGCCGGATCCCGCGGCAGATTGGAATTATCGAGCAGTATGGCGAACTGGTCGCCCGGCAGGCGGGCAACCGTGTCCTCGGGACTTGCCGTCGCCAGAAGCCGCCGTCCGGTAATGTTCAGAAGCTGATCGCCGGTTTCGTGGCCGAGACCGTCATTGACCGATTTGAACCGGTCCAGATCGATGATGAGCAGATAGACATCGCCGGCATCCGGCGCGCCGGACTTTGCCATGGCGCGCGCGATCCGGTCGACAAGCAGGGCGCGATTGGGAAGTCCGGTCGCCCTGTCATGGACCGCGTCGCTCAGCAGCCTGTCCTGCAGGCGGCGCTCGCTTGTCACGTCGCTCAAGGTACCGACGCAGGTAAGCGCGGTGCGATCGGCGCCCGGCATGGCCCGGCCGCGCAATCGGAACCAGCGATAGGAGCCGTCGGCGCGCTGCAATCGGAAATCCTGCGTGAAGCCGCCACGGCCGCGCCGCTCGGCCGTCTCGATCGTCGTCTGATAGGCCCGGCGATCGGCAGGATGGATCAATGCGAACCAGGCTTGCTGTCCGCCCTGCGCGAGATAACCACGCTTTAGGCCCAGCGCGCGCTCCAGCTCGTCTCCTACGAAGAGCTCCTGGTCCAGTACTTTCCATTCCCAGACATATTGCTGGGATCCGGCTAGGGCTCGCATGCGCCGCATCGCGTCCTCGGACGTGCGTCGCGACAAGACGCCGGGGCTCAGCGAGAATTGAACAAGCGTGAGCCCGATCATCAGAAGCACGAGGGTCAGGCCGGCCAGGATAAGCATCCTGAGAACCGCGTCATCTTCAGGCGACAGCACCGCGATCGCCGCCACGAAGGTCCAGATGACTAGGGCAGCCCAGCTCAGCAATGAGGATTGTGCGCGCGCAAAACCCGCCCGCCACAGCGTGACGATGATGACAAAGCCGACAACCGCCACGACGGCAAATGCGAAGCGGGCAAGACCGGTCGTGTAGGACGGCTCGAAGAGACCGTAGATGGGCAATGCAAGCGTCAGGCAGGCAAAGGCCAGCACAAGATTGCCCGCGACGGGCATGCGCTTGCGCAGTTCAACGAAGCTGACCAGGCACAAGGCCAACCCGGTCAGCATCAGGCTCTCAATCAGGGCCCGGATTTCCTGGGCCGTGAGTCCGGAGCTGGCAAGCCAGCCTCTGATTGCGGGAAGGTAGCCGGCCTCGATCGCTATGAAACCGACCGACGCCCACACGAAGAGGGCCGCGGCGGGGAAGGCCGAACTGATCCTCACCGCATAGAGCGATATCGCGACGAGACCGACAAGAATGGCAAGACCGAGGATGACACCATGGAAGAAGGATTGTGCATTGGAGTTGGCATCGAAAGCCTGCCGCTGCCACAGCCGCATGCCCGACACATCGCCGGAATCCATTTCGAGCGCTACCGTGACGGTCTGCCCCGGATCAATGCGCAAGGACAAGGCATCGGCGCCATAGTCGGCCAATGGTACCGGTGCCGCGCCGCCGATACTGGTCAGACTCACGATGCGGGTGCCCTGCGGCTTCGGCCAGAATATGCCGGACCCGACAAAGCCCTGATGCGGGACAAGCATGACGACGTCCTGGGGAGCGCTTGAAGGATTCGCCAGGCTTGCAACGATCCAACGATAGCTCGGGCCAAATCCTTTCGCTTCGAGCGGCAACAGAACGGTCTGACCCGGCGTTGCCGAGGGAACCTCGATCGAAACCGCCGGCTGGTCGGTCGTAACGGCCTGAAGGTGCGGCAGAAGTTCGATGCTCGGCACATCGAGCGCCGCATTGATCGTGTCAGCCGCGGCAGGAAGAGATCCGCCTACAAGCAAGAACCAGACGATGGCCAAAACTGCGCGCCACTGCGCCATACTCAGAAACTGCTCCGTTCTCGCCGGGTAAGTCCTTGGTAGCTGCGAAGCCGCCGGCAGGCAAGCTTTGCCGCACCAGGCCAAGCTTATGGCTAATGCGAATGCTCGCTTGAAACCAGACCAAAGAGAAGATGATCTTCCCAGCGGCCATTGATCTTGAGGTACCGCCGCGCGATGCCTTCCTCAACAAAACCGCACTTCCTCAGCAAGCGGATCGACGCTTCGTTCGAAGGCAGGCAGGCAGCCTCGAGCCGATGCAGGCGCAAATGATCGAAGGCATAGGCGATGACGGTACGGACCGCATCCGTCATGTAACCGCGTCTGGTGAAGCTCTCGCCGATCCAGTAACCGCATGACGCCATTTGCGCGACGCCGCGCCGAACATTCGACAGGGTCAAGCCGCCGAGGAGTTGGCCTGACTGGATGTCGTGAATGAAGAAGGGATAGGCAAGGTCGTCCTCGATATCGCGCCAGTAACGTTTGATGCGCAAGCGGAAGGCGGTTCGCGTCAGATCATCATGCGGCCAGGTCGGCTCCCAGGGACTGAGAAATTCGCGGCTTGCGGTCCGCAACTCCGCCCAGGCTTCGAAGTCCGCCACCTGCGGCACGCGCAGCGTCACTTTCGTACCCTTGAGGACGGGCGGCAGGTCCGGCGAAAAAGGACTGCGCAGAAACACCATCACGCAAACCGGGCAATGATGGCCTCGTGCGATGTGAGGCCCGACAGCTGTCCAACCGCGCTCAAGGCGGGCTTGCGGCCGCGAAATATCCGGGTGGCCAGGGCGCCGACGCCTGCGACCTCGACAGCCTCGATCTTGGCGACCAGCCGGCTCACGTCGGGCACTTCGCCGAAGGCCAGAAACTGACGGGCGATCTGGTCGGCGCGCGAGGATGCACTTTCGAGGTTCATCACGAGGCTCGCCTTGAGCTGCGCCCTGGCGCGGGCGATCTCGCTCGCCGTAACTTCGCTCGCCGCGCTCAGCATGACGTCGGCGGTCACATCGATCAATTGCTTTGCATTGCCCGGCGATGTCGCGGCATAGATGCCGAGCTGGCCCGCGTCCTCATAGGCCGAGGCATAGGAGAAGACGCTGTAGCAAAGCCCGCGCTTCTCGCGCACCTCCTGGAAGAGGCGCGAGGACATGCCGCCGCCGAGCAGACTCGACAGGACCTGAAGCGCGTAGATTTCCGGCTCGCGATAGCCGGGGGCTGCGAAAGAGAGCACGACATGAGTCTGATCGAGCGGCTTGCCGGCCTGACGATGCGATGCCTCGAAAGCAGGGCGGCTGCGGGCCGGAGCGGCGCCCGGCGGCAAATGCCCGAGCAGCCTTGTGCACGCGGCTTCGAGCTGGTCGTGATCGATATGGCCTGCCGCGGCAACGACCATGCGCGAGGCGCAGTAGTGGCGGTCGCGCCAGGCGATGATTCCCTCGCGGGTGACATTTTCCACAAGCGCGCTGGTGCCGAGGATCGGACGGCCGAGCGGATGCGCGCCAAAGCTTGCCGCCTGGGCCAGATCGAAGACAAGATCGTCGGGCGCATCATTGGCGGCGGCGATCTCCTGGAGAATGACTTCGCGCTCGCGCTCCAGCTCGGCCGGATCGAACACGGACTCGGTCAGAATGTCCGCCAGGATATCCAGCGCCATGGCCCAGTCGTTTTTCAGGACGCGGGCGTAATAGGTGGTTGTCTCCATGCCGGTCGAGGCGTTGATCTCGCCGCCTGACGACTCGATTTCCTCGGCGATCTGCTGGGCATTGCGCCGCTTCGTCCCTTTGAATGCCAGATGTTCGAGGAAATGGGCGATGCCGTTTTCTTCCGGCAGCTCGTCGCGGGCTCCCGCCTTGACCCAAATTCCGAGCGCCACCGTTTCGAGATGCGGCATGGCATGGGTCACGACGTGAAGGCCGTTGGGAAGCCGGGAAATGCGAACACTCATGCCGACATATTACTCAACTGACGCTGCGGGCGAGAATGAAAGATTTCACAGCTTCCGGGTCATTCGGCAAGATGGAAAATTTCTCCCTGGCCGACATGAGGTAAGCCAGCCGGGCGGGTAGCGCAGGGCGAATTCCGCAGGCCTGCTCGACGGCGTCGGGGAATTTGGCCGGATGGGCCGTTGCCAGGGAAATGAGCGGGCCTCGGTCCGGTTTCGACCGTCCGGCCAGCGCGACACCGATGGCCGAATGCGGGTCCAGCAATTCACCCGTCGCATCAAGGGTTGTCGCGATCGTACGGGCCACCGTCGCTTCGTCGGCATGACCGGAATCGAATTCGGAGCGGATCGCCGCGAGGATTTCGCCATCAAGGGTGAAAGAACCGCTCTGAGCAAGACTGGCCATCATGCCGCGGACCTTGCCGCCATTCCGGCCGGAGGCCTCGAAGAGCAGGCGCTCGAAGTTGCTCGAGACCTGGATGTCCATGGAGGGGCTGGTCGTCGGCAGCACTTTGTGGATGTCGTAGCGTCCGGTCCTCAATGTCCGATCGAGGATATCGTTGATATTGGTCGCGATGATTAGGCGATCGATCGGCAAACCCATCCGCTTGGCGGCGTAGCCCGCAAAAATATCGCCGAAATTGCCGGTCGGTACACAAAAGCTCACCGCGCGATCGGGCGCGCCCAGCGAGAGCGCGGAGGAGACGTAATAGACGATCTGCGCGACAATACGCGCCCAGTTGATCGAATTGACCCCCGACAGGCGAAGCCGGTCGCGGAAACCGGCGTCCCCGAACAGCGTCTTGATGATCGCCTGGCAGTCATCGAAGCTGCCTTCGAGCGCAATATTGTGCACGGACGGCGAATCCACAGTCGTCATCTGCCGGCGCTGGACCTCGCTGACCCGGCCATGCGGATGAAGAATGAAGATGCTGGCGCGCTTGCTTGACTTGAAGGCTTCGATGGCGGCGCTTCCGGTATCGCCCGAGGTGGCGCCGATGATGGTCGCATGAATGTTTCGCTTCTCCAGCGCGAATTCCATCATCCGCGCCAGGATTTGCATCGCAACATCCTTGAATGCGAGCGTCGGCCCATGAAACAGCTCAAGCAGAAAGAGATTGCTGTCGAGCTGCTTGAGCGGCGCCACGGCCGGATGGCGAAACTGCGCGTAAGCCTCGTTAAGCATGGCGCGCAGCCGCTCCGGCGGAATGGCGTCAGCGCTGTAGCGCGAAATGACGGCCTCGGCGATTTCGGGATAGGGGCGGCCGCGCAGCGCCTTGAACTCGGCGAGCGATATCTGCGGCCATTGCCTGGGCAGATAGAGGCCGCCGTCAGGCGCAAGGCCTGCCAGCATGGCGTCCTCGAAGCCGATTTCAGCCGCTTCGCCGCGGGTCGAGAGATATTGCAAGTCCGGGATGCTCCAGCGGGTTGGGGTGGCCTAAGGACGCGTTCTCCCGCCCTGTTTCAGATCGCTTCTGATAGCGAGCCCGGCAAATAGGGCAAGTACCAGCGCCAGCGCAAACCATGTTATGGCGTATTGGAGGTGGTTGTTGCGCAGGGAATCGCCCGGGGCAACCGGCCGCGGGAAGCTGCGATCCTCGGGCTTCGGATCGAGATGGAGAATGAATGGCGCGGTCTTGAGCCCCTCCCCGATCGAGATTTCGGCCAGCATGGCCGGCACATCCCACCAGAACCACTTGTTGCCAGCCACATCGTTTTCGGGATCGAACAGCCCCTGGCCGGCACGATGCCACAG
>JAEUMG010000204.1 GCA_016793355.1 Hyphomicrobiales bacterium | reverse complement strand
TGGGCTCGCTGCCGGAGACCGCCGCCGCAGAGTTGCGTCCCCATACTGGCGAGGTTGCGTGTGTGGCGGATTTTTCGATCGCAGGAGCCATCAGGGCCGTCGATCTTCGAAATCCTCGAAAGGTCGTATCGCCATTCGTCCTGGAAGGTGCTGGCGCGATTTCCCAATTGCGGGTCGATATTCCATTCCTGGAGCGTTTAGGTGAAGAGTTGACGCGTCCAGTCCTGCCGCAGCGGGCCGCGATCGACTACATACCTAGCCAGTATCTTTGCGAGTTCATCAAGAAGTGCGGGTACGATGGTGTCGTTTATCGAAGCTCCGTGAGCGACGGTATCAACCTCGCGCTCTTCGATCCCGGAAGAGCTGTGGGCGGCGCTGTTTCAAACTATGAGATCGTACGCGTTGCGGTTCAGGTGGCCCAGTTGGCGTGACGGCCGCTTAGAGATGGAGTAGCGATCGTCAGTGAACAAGCCTCCAAATACGATTTCGGCATACTCGGCAATTCTTAGCGGCGTCCAAGACCTTTAGCTGGCGAAATGAACCCCTCCCGCGCCCTCCTCACCCCCGCCGAGATGTACCGCGCCGATGCGCTGGCGGTGAAGGCGGGCGTGCCCCCGCTCACCCTGATGGAGAATGCCGGCCGCGCGGTCGCCGGCGAGATCGTCCGCCGTTTTGGCGCCCGGCCGGTCACGGTTCTGGCAGGGCCGGGCAATAATGGCGGGGACGGCTTCGTCGCCGCGCGCTATCTGCGCGGTTGGGGCTGGCCGGTCGACATTCTGTCGTTCTGCAGAATGAAAGAATATCGCGGCGACGCGGCCCATATGGCAGCGCTGTGGGGCGCTGAATCGAAGCCCTTAAGCGGCGCAAAATTGCGCGAAAATACCCTCATCATCGATGCTTTGTTCGGTGCAGGGCTGTCCAAACCATTGCCTCCGGAGGCCATGGCGCTTGCTCGGGAGGCCGCCCGGATGCGGTTTCCGGTTGTCGCCATCGATGTACCCTCGGGCCTCGATGGCGCGACGGGAAAGCCCCTGGGGGACTGTTTCCAGGCCGATCTGACAGTCACGTTTTTCCGCAAGAAACCGGGCCATGTGCTCGCGCCGGGCCGCTTTTTCTGCGGCGAAACGGTCGTCGCCGATATCGGCATCCCGGCTTCCGTGCTCGCGGAAATCGATCCGAAAACACGCGAAAACGGGCCTCCGGAGCTCAAAAAACGCAGCCAGAGGGCCCACAAATACACCTCAGGCCACGCCGTTATCGTCTCCGGCGATGCGACCCACACCGGCGCTGCCCGCCTCGCCGCCATGGCCGCGCTGCGCATCGGAGCCGGACTCGTGACGCTCGTTTCTCCGGCTAACGCATTGATCACAAACGCGTCTCACCTGACCGCGATCATGTTGTCCGAGGCCGATGATGCCCCCGCGCTGGCACGGCTTCTTCAGGACCGGCGCAAGAATGCCGTCTGCGTCGGCCCCGCCGCCGGCGTTGGCGAAAAAACGGCTGAGAAAACGATCGCTTGCCTCGAATCGGGCGCGGCCGTCGTGCTCGACGCCGATGCCCTGACGAGCTTTGCCGAAACCCCGAACGTGCTCTTCAAACTGATCTCCAAGCACCCGCATCGCGGTGTCGTCCTGACCCCGCATGAGGGTGAATTCGCACGTCTTTTCAAGGATTTGGCGGACGAAAGCGAATCGAAGCTCGAACGCGCGCGCAAGGCCGCGGAGCGCTCCGGTGCGGTGATGGTCCTGAAGGGGTCCGACACCGTCATCGCGGCGCCGGACGGTCTCGCCGCCGTCAACACCAACGCCCCGCCGAGCCTTGCCACCGCCGGCAGCGGCGACGTGCTCGCCGGAATCATCACCGGCCTTCTCGCGTGCGAGCCGGAAAGCTCAGCTTTTGAAATGGCTTGCGCGGGCGTATGGATTCATGGGCAAGCCGCCAGGCGCCTGCCGTCGGCCGGTTTGATCGCGGAAGATTTGCCCGCCGCTATCCCTGCTGTTTTGTCGCAATAATTCCGTCATTCTGCTAGCATCGCCGAAATCGCTCTGCTATAGGCAGCGCCCATTGCACGGCCCCCGGAAGGTGATGGCGCGGGCGTGGTGAAATTGGCAGACACGCAGGATTTAGGTTCCTGTGGG
>JAEUMG010000185.1 GCA_016793355.1 Hyphomicrobiales bacterium | reverse complement strand
GCGGATATCGGCAATATGTGTCTTGCCGGTCTCGATGTCGGAGAAGGTCGTGAACAGAAAATCCGATGACTTTGCCGCGAAATCGCGGCCCGGCGGTCCGAAGGCGGCATTGAGTGTCACCGGCCTTGGCAATTGAACGGGGCGCGGTTTGCCGGAGACATTGCGCAGTTTGTAATAGCGCCCGTCAAAGTCAAAAGGCTTCGGCTCGTTATAGATCCGGCAGATGATCTCGTACCATTCGAGTGCCTGGGCATAGCGCTCGGCTTCGGCTTCGATGCCGAACATCGCAAATTCATCCGGATTCCAGCCGGCGACGATATTGAGCCCGGCGCGGCCGTGACTGATATTGTCGACGCTCGCCAGGGCCTTCGCGGCATAGACGGGATGGATCATCGGCACATGGATGGTCGAGAAGACGCCGATCCTCTCGGTGATCGCGGCAATGGCTGCGGCGAAGGTGAAGGTCTCGAAGGAATGTTCGCGCGAATTGGTTGCGCCGCCGAAACCCCTCCAGCGCGCGATGGGCAAGAAGAATTCGATGCCGGCGCGATCGGCCATGCGAGCGACATCGGCGATGTCGTCCCAGTACGCCTGCCAGCGTTCGGGCACCGTGGTTAGCGTCAGTCCGCCATCGGCGTTGGCGGAGAAGATGCCGAGCTTGAATTTGTTGGGACCTGAGATCGGGTGGCGTGTCATACGGCGACCTTGGCGTATTTCGGCTGTTTCCAGATTTCGGCTTTGAGCACGTGCTTGAGGCGCTGGACGGCGTCGTAAATGTCGACATGGCGTATGACCAACGGCGAGACGCCGAAGCGGATCGCGCCGGGCTTGCGGAAGGAAGACACGACGCCCTGGTCGAGAAGCGCCTCAACTACGGAGCCGGCACCCGGCGATGAAAAGCTGACATTGCCGCCGCGGCGGGCGTGATCTTCCGGCGACGTCACGGTCACGCCAAGCGGGCCGCATTCGGTTCTGAGACGCGCGATCAGATAATCGGTGAGCGATTTGTGCTTGGCCCAAAGCGCTTGCGGATCGACCTTGGGCCAGATGTCGAGGAGGGGTTTGGCCAGTTCATTGGCACCGACTGGCGGCGTTCCGGTCAGGAAGCGTTTGACGCCCGGATGCGGTTCATACTTGCCTGCGAAGGCAAAGACATCGGCATGGCCCATCCATCCGGCGATTGCCGGATGGGCGCGATCGGCGAGGCCAGGCTTGGCATAGATGAAGGCGGGACCGCCAGGGCCCGAGCAGAGATATTTGTAGCCGCAGCCGATGACGAAATCGGCGTCGGCGGCGCGCACATCGACCGAAACGGCGCCGGCTGAATGCGAGACGTCCCAGACGGTCAGCACGCCCTGGTCATGCGCGGCTTTGGTCACACGGGCCATGTCCCAGCGCTCGCCCGAGCGGTAATCCACATGGCTCACGGCAGCGACGGCGGTATCCTCATTCAATGCGGCGATGGCCTCGTCTTCGGAGGCGCAGAAAATGACGCGCAAATCGCGCGAAAAAACGTGTTTCAGCCCCTCCAGAACGTGCAAATCGGTGGGAAAATTGCCGCTCTGGGTGAGGATCGTATTGCGGTTCGCATTGATCGATAGCGCATGCGCGACGGCCTTGAACTGGTTGAGCGTGGTCGAGTCGCACATCACGACTTCGCCCTTGCCGGCGCCGATCATGGGGGCGATCGCGTCGCCCAAAAGCGAAGGCATATCAAGCCATTGGCGCTCGGCCCAGCCGCGGCGGCGGAGTGTCACCCAGTCATCGAGAAGGCCCTTCGCAGTTTCCCGGGTGCCTTTCGGCATGGGGCCGACCGAATTGGCATCGAGATGGATGAGATCCTCCGGCACTTCGAAAAAATCGCGCAGAAACGCCAATTTGTCTGCTTTATCGAGGGCTAGAGCGTGGTCCCGGGTCATGGCCCGATCATTTCCCAAGTCGACCGATCTTTCAATAGCGAAAGTTCCTTGCAAATTTGAAAGACGCGGCGATAATCTCTCCATGAGCGACATCAAACTTGCCGCCGATATCGGCGGCACCTTCACCGATATCGTGCTCGAAGCCGGCAAGAAGCGCTTCAGCCGCAAGGTTCTGACCACGACGGAAGCGCCGGAACTGGGTGTGCTCGACGGCATCAGACTGGTGCTTGAGCAGGCGCAAATCGCACCGAAAGACGTCGGTGTCGTCATCCACGGAACGACGCTCGCCACCAATGCGCTGATCGAGCGCAAGGGGGCGAAGACCGCCTTCATCACCACCGAGGGCTTTCGCGATATCATAGAGCAGGGTTATGAAAAGCGCTTCGATCATTACGATCTGATGATCGATCGGCCGGCGACACTGGTGCCGCGCACACGCCGCTACACGGTGCGCGAGAGGCTGGCGGTTACCGGCGATGTGCTGATCCCGCTCGACGAAAGCAATGTCGCCGAGATTGCCGGTAAAATCATCGCCGAGAAAGTGACCGCAGTGGCGATCGGCCTTCTGCATGCCTATGCGCATGACGCGCATGAGAAGCGCGTGCGCGAACTCCTGCGGGCGAAACTGCCGAAGGACGTGACGATCTGCGTCTCGAGCGAGGTCGCGCCGGAAATCCGCGAATATGAACGGTTCTCGACGACGGTCGCCAATGCCTATGTGCGGCCCTTGATGTCGGGCTATCTCAACCGATTGGGTGATGCGCTGAGGGCGATGGGCCTGAAGGCGCCGCTCTTCCTCATGATGTCGGGCGGCGGGCTCACGACCCTCGAAACGGCGGCGCGGTTTCCGATCCGCCTCGTCGAATCGGGACCGGCCGGAGGTGCGATCCTGGCAGGCCGCATCGCGCAGGAATGCGGGCTTGATGAAGTGTTGTCCTTCGACATGGGCGGCACGACGGCGAAGATCTGCCTCCTGACCGGCGGCGA
>JAEUMG010000177.1 GCA_016793355.1 Hyphomicrobiales bacterium | reverse complement strand
TGTCCATTGCAGCTGGAAATTCCGGGTGCGCTGGAAGGTCAATAGAAACGTCATGACCAGTGGCGCGAGGAAGCAGGTGGTCTGCAGGAGGGCGGTCGGCAATGCCTTGACCAGCAAATCCCCGTCGCTCCAGCGCCTGATCTGCAGATCCTGCATGGTCAGGCTCCGGCGGAAGCGAAGACGTAGATATCGCTCTTCGCCCAGCCCAGCTTGACCTGATCGCCGATTGCGACCGGCAAGGAGGACGTTCCCGGAATCTCGATGACGAGATCCTGGCCTTGCTTCGATCGCGCGCGGTACTGGATCGTGCCGCCCTTGCCGAAGACTTCGGTAATGGTTGCTTCCAGCGTGCAGTCGGCCGTTTCGCCGGCTTTGAGCAGTTTCAAGAGCTCGGGGCGGACCATCATCAGGCCTTCGCCAGGCACAACATTGTCGGCAACGAAACTTGCGGCGACGGCACCGGTATCGTCGGCAATATCCTCGGAGCGGTAGCGGATCCCGGATGCATCATGCGACAGGACCGTAACGGGCAGAAGATTGGTCTCGCCGATGAAGCCGGCGACGAAGCGGTCGGCGGGGCGGTAATAGATGTCGGCGGGCGTGCCCAATTGCAGGATACGGCCATCGCGCATGACGCAGATGCGATCGGCGAGCATCATCGCTTCTTCGAGATCATGGGTCACGTGGACGAAGGTGACGCCGACCGAACGATGCAGTCGCTTGAGTTCGGCCTGGAGCACTTTCTTCAATTTGACGTCGAGCGCGGAAAGCGGTTCGTCAAGCAGGAGCAATTCTGGCGAGGAGACCATCGACCGGGCTAGGGCCACGCGCTGCTGTTCGCCGCCCGAAAGTTCGCGCGGATAGCGCGAGAGATATTCGGGCTTGAGCTGCATCAGCGCGATCATCTCGCCCACGCGGCTGGCAATCTTCTCGGGCGCCATTTTCCGAAGCTTCAGCGGGAAGCCGATATTCTCCGCCACCGTCATATGCGGGAAGAGCGCGAGCTTCTGGAAGACCATGCTGGTCGGCCGCTTGGCGGCGGGCACGCCTGCCATGTCCTTTCCGGCGATCGTGATGCGCCCGGACGCCGGATCCTCGAATCCGGCAATCTGTTTCAGAAGAGTCGTCTTGCCACAGCCCGAGGGTCCGACAAGGGCCACGAATTCACCCTTTTCGACGCTAAGCGAAACGCCCTTCAGCGCTTCATAGCGGCCATAGGTCTTGGTGACGTCCTGGACGGTGAGGATGGTGCCCGCTGGCATGGGAATGATCGGTGAAGGGAGCGCAGGTCGCCCGCGCTCCGCTTCCAGTCTTGTCTACTGCGCCGCCGCCAGTTCTTCCTGCCAGATCGCAAGCATTTCATCGATGTTCGGCGCGATGCGATGCATCTGGGAATTGTCCCAGGCATGCCACATGTAGTCGGTCTGCAGAATTTCGCGTTCCTCGGGCGTGTAGAGTTCTTCCACCGCCTTGTTGGTCACGACATTGCAGGTCGTGTCGAGCAGCGAGAGGATGTGGCCCGCCTCCTTCGACACGACATGCTTCAAGAGCTTCTGCGACAGATCGGGCTGATCCGTGTCTTTCAGGATGGCCGTCGCTTCGACCCAGATGATGCCCTGCTTCAGGCCGTTCTTGGGCTCGGGAACAATGGCCATGATGTTCTTATGGCCCTGCTTGCGCACCGCCGAGGTGAGATAGGAGCCGGCGCCGATGCAGCCGAGCAGTGAGCCGTCGAGCAGGCCCTTCTGCGCCTGGGTGAGGTCGGCCACGAGGGTTCGCGTATTCTTGAACATGGCGCGCAGAACCTTGCGCACCTCTTCAAGCGCATTCTGGTCGAGTTCCTGATAAGGGTCGATGCCGGCATGGAGCGCCATCGGCAGGATCGGCCAATCGCCCCAGTCCATCACGCAGATCTTGCCCTTGTTGGCTTCGTCGAAGACCGGATCATAGGTCCTCCACTGCTCGGGCTTGGTGATATCGGTATTGAGACAGGGACCGACCCAGCCCCAGCGCGTTGCGACACCTATCGTCTTGCCGTCATTCAGCAGTGGCTCGAAGGGCGGTTTGAACTGGTCGTAGAAGGTTGCATAGACATCCGCATAGTCGTCTGGGTTGAGTTCCAGCGCCAGGCCCGCCGGCCCCATGCGGGTGATCCACGGCATATCGCTCGAGACGATATCGACTTCGCGCGACGCACCGGCCTGCAATTTGGCGAAGCCGCCGGGGCTGTCGACGATAAGGTCGAAGGCGATATCGACGTCATTGGCTTTCTTGAAAGGGTCGACGATGCGGGGGTCGTTATAGCCCTCCCAGCACATATAGGTCATTTGCGACGCGGCGTGCGATTGGCGCGACGACAATGTGCCCATGGCCAGGCCGACCGAGGCGGCGGCCATGCCCTTCAGCAGGCGGCGGCGGGCCAGGCCGGCTTCATCCAGGCCGACTGCCGCAATTTGACGCTGATAGAATTTAGGCAGGTCGCTATACCAAGGCTTCGTCATTCGGTCCTCCCGGGCTTTCTTGTTAAGTGTCGGCGAGACTAGATGAGTTGGCAATGGTCCCGCAAGCATGGGTGCTCTCGCGCCAATGTCCGCGTTACAGATGCCAGCGATAGCCGTGGGCCTGCGGCCAGAACATCCGGCTGGGCAAGATTGTGCAGGGCACGGGCAAGCCTGAGGGCGACCGCGCTTGCCGCGAACTCCTGGACGCATGGGGATCGATCTTTCGCCGCGCCGGCTTGCGAGAAGTAGTGTCGGCCACGACCCGTCGTGCTGCGGCGAGAAAGGGGCCGCATCATAGCCTTGAGTGCATCAGGCGCCGAAGCGCGGTTCCGGCACGCCCTTGATCCCAAGATCGTGTATGGCGAAGAGGCTGCCGCGTAGCACGCCATCGCCGGGAAAGCGCGGCAGGGGCGGCTTTGCCATGGAGGTCACGTAAAGAATGTCGAG
>JAEUMG010000082.1 GCA_016793355.1 Hyphomicrobiales bacterium | reverse complement strand
GGGTTCGACTGCGATATCGTGATCATCGGTGCCGGCCTCGCTGGCGCTGCCGCGGCGAGCATCGTCACCGGACAGGGCAAGACCGCGATTATTCTGGAAGCGCGCGACCGCGCCGGGGGCAGGGCCTTCACCCGCCCGTTCTCCGCCGGCGGCGACCTCCTCGAATTCGGAGGATCGTGGATCACCCCCTGGCATGATCGTGTGCGCCACTATGCCGAACTCACCGGCACGACGCTTCGCCCGCGCTCCCCCGTCACCACGCACTGGTGGAATGACGGAACGACAGTGAGGTCCGGCGAGCCAGCGAGCAAGGAAGCCCGCGCCGCTTTCGACCGCGCCATGGCGCGGATCGCAACCGATGCCCTGCGCTACAAGGCCGGCGAGCGTACCGATGCCGATGGCCAGTCGATGATGCGTGCCAGCCTCAATCAATATCTCGATCGCATCGATGCCGGCCCCGAGGCGCGCAATCACGTCATGGCCTGGTGGACCGTGTCCGGCAATGGCGATCCGGCGGTAATTTCGGCAAGCGAGTTCCTTTCGAGCTGCGCCTATGGCGAGGGCCGCCCGGAGGGCATGATCGACAAGTTGCAGGACACACTTGTTCCCGGTGCCGGCATCCTCGCCAGCCGCATCATCGAGAAATCCGGCGCCGAACTCAGGCTTTCATCTCCCGTCGTCTCTATCGATCAGTCTACGGATCAAACCATTGCGACCTGTGCCAATGGCGAGAGCGTGAAGGCGCGCGGCGCGATTGTCTGCTTGCCGATCAACGCCCTCAACGCGCTTGGCTTCACGCCCGCGCTGTCGCCGGTGAAGCGCGCTGCCATTGCCCGCGGTCACGGCGGCAAGGCGATCAAGGTGTGGATCAAGGCGCGCGGCGTCGCGGTGGGCGAATTGGCGACCGGCGGCATAGACGGACTGTCCTGGATGTTCGCCGAGCGCAAGGCCGAGGACGGCACGACGCTGATCGTCTCCTTCGGCATTGCCGATCCGAAGTTCAATCCCGACGACCGCCACGCCATAGCCGGCGCCCTGCAGCGCTTCTTTCCCAAGGCCGATCTCGTCGCCTGGGACTGGCACGACTGGGTCGCCGATTCTTACGCCCGCGGCACCTGGGTGGCACTCCCGGCCGACATGCTGGAAATGGCCGATCCCGGCAACTGGCAGCCCGAGGGCCGGCTTGCCTTCGCGACCTCCGACATCGCGTCCGACCAGGCCGGCTGGTTCGAGGGCGCCATCATCGCGGGCGAGGAGGCAGCCCGGGCCTTGCTCAGGCAATCGAATGCGCTTTGATTTAAGGTTCCTGCTATTATCTTCAACATTATGACTGCCGGGAATCCCAAAGCCCCCATTCCCGCCGAAGGTGCCCAGCCTCCGGCCGAAGAGAATAATATCGAAGCCTTCCTCGCGCAGGTGCGATCCATGCCGCCGCCGTCACGGCAGGGCGAGGCCAGCGGCCGGCTGATCTTCGCCATGGACGCGACCATGAGCCGGCAGCCGACCTGGGACCGGGCGCTGCAAATCCAGGGCGAAATGTTCCAGGAGACCGAGCGGATCGGCGGGCTCGACGTCCAACTCGTCTATTTTCGCGGCTTCAACGAGTGCCGCGCGTCCAAATGGGTCAGCGAGCCGTCCGCTCTCGCGCGGCTGATGACGGGCGTCGATTGCCGCGGCGGCCACACGCAGATCGGCAAGGTGCTCTCCCACATCAAGGCCGAGGCGGCGAAGGCCAAGGTCAGTGCCGTCGTCTATGTCGGCGATGCGATGGAAGAGAATATCGATCTCCTGTGCGGCAAGGCGGGCGAGATCGGCCTTCTCGGCATTCCGATCTTCATGTTCCAGGAAGGCAGCGACGCCGCGGTGGCCGGTGCCTATCGCGAGATCGCGCGCCTGACGCACGGTGCCTATTTCAGGCTCGACAGTAACTCCGCACAGGCCCTGCGCGATCTCCTTTCCGCGGTCGCGGTCTATGCGGCGGGAGGCCGGAAGGCGCTGGAGAGCCATTCCAGGAGCAAGGGCGGCAGCGCCACCTTGCTCCTCGAGCAGCTTCGCTAAGCCATGATCAATCTGCTCATCGCCGCTGCGGTTATATTCGGGGCATTCTGGCTCATCCGCCAATTCGCCAACGCATCGCCGCAGCGGGCAGCCCAACTCACGCGCCAGATCGGCGGAGTCGCCTGCATCCTCGGCGCCGGCTTCCTGACCTTGCGCGGCCAGGCGGCGATCGCAGCGCCGCTCTTCGTCTTCGGCCTCGGGCTGATGGGCAAGTCGACGCTGTTTCCGACAGGCTTTCCCTGGGAACGCAAATCGCCCGGCCAGACCTCGCGGGTGCGGACG
>JAEUMG010000068.1 GCA_016793355.1 Hyphomicrobiales bacterium | reverse complement strand
GCCGAGCCCCATCAATCGCGCCTGGATGAAGCCTTGTTCGTCGGTCATCGCCGTCCAGGACGAGACGGTGGGAGCCGGCGTGACATAGGTCACGTCATGGCCTCCCAATTTGAGTTTTTCGGCCAGCGCGCTCGCCACCGCACAATGATCATCGTCATAGATGACGATCGAGCCTTCGAGATTGTCCAATACATCGGGTGTCGCAATCGGCGCGTCGTCGGCGATGTCAATCGGCGTCTCGCCCATCGCCCCGATCCCGTCCTTGCGCCAGGAACTTCCCGTCGCCAGCACCACGTGATCGGCGTCGAAGCCGATCACGTCGTCCGCGGTCAATCGGCTTTCGCGATAGATCGAAACATTGCTGAGCTTCGAGAGCATGTATTGGCGATGATCGCGCACCCGGATCCATGTTCCCAATCCCGGCAGGGCCGATTCGGCGAGCGCCCGCCCGCCCAATTGCGATGCCGCCTCGGCGAGCGTCACCTCATAGCCGCGCTTGGCCAGAGCGAGCGCGCATTCGAGCCCGGCCGGCCCGCCGCCGACGACCAGCACATGGGCGTCCTCGTGTTTCGACTCGATCCGTTCCGGGTGCCAGCCGCGCCGCCATTCCTCGCCCATGGTCGGGTTCTGCGTGCAGCGCAAGGGCACCGCTTCGTTGTTGGCGGCCCGGCAGATATTGCAGCCGATGCATTCGCGGATTTCATCCTCGCGGCCTTCGCGGATTTTCGTCGGCAGGAACGGATCGGCGATCGAGGGCCGCGCCGCGCCGATGAAATCGGTAAGCCCGCGCCTGATCCGCGACACCATGAGATCGGGCGAGGTGAAACGCCCGACGGTGACCACCGGCTTGGACGTCATGGACTTGACGAAGGAAATGTATTCGTCCTGATAGCCTTCTTCCGAGAAGCGCGCGCTCTTCGAATCATTGCCGAGCGCGCCCGCGACATTCACATCCCAGAGATCGGGGAGTTCCGCGAGCAGTCCCATGATGTCGCGCGCCTCGCCACTGGCGCTGATGCCCTGCGGTCCGTGCAGTTCGTCGACCGCCATGCGCACCGCGACAGCGGCTTTGCCGCGCACGGTCTCGCGCGTGACCTCGATCATTTCGCGCAACAAGCGCGTGCGGTTCTCGACCGAGCCGCCATATTCATCGGTGCGCCGGTTGGTGCGTGGCGAGAGAAATTGAAACGGCAGGTAGTCATGCCCCGCATAGACATAGACGATGTCGTAGCCGGCCCTGATCGCGCGCTCGGCCGCAAGCCTCTGCCAGTCGCGCAACGCCGCGATATCGGCCTGGTCCATGGCGCGCGCGCCCATCGGCTGGGTGAACTTGGCGCGCTGGCCCGACGGCGACAGCATCGGCTCGCGCGTCAGGCGGTTATTGGCATGGAAGCCGCCATGCCAGAGCTCGACCGCCGCAAGGCTGCCATGCGCATGGACGGCGTCCGCGATCTTCGCCAGCGCCTGGACATCGTCCTCGTCCCACAGGCTCAAATAGCCGAAAGGAAAATCGTCGGATGACGGATGAATGGAGCAATATTCGGTGGCGACGACCCCCCAGCCACCTTCCGCCTTGATGCCGCGCAGCGCAGCCGATGCCCTGGGGGCGCGCCAGCCCATGCCGGTTGCATGCGGCGTCTGATAGAAGCGGTTCGGCGCCGTGACCGGGCCGATCTTCATCTCCTGGAACAGGATATCGTAGCGGGGATTGCGCATGCGGTTCCTTGTTGAACGGTTGTACAATAAGGAATTGGGGATTTGCAACTCCCCTCTCCCCTCGTGGGAGAGGGCGGCATGCGCCAGCATGCCGGGTGAGGGGGCGCATCAAACTCACAATTACCCGTCGCGCGCACGTCACCCCTCACCCGCCTCGGGCCTTCGGCCCTCGTCGCCCTCTCCCACAAGGGGAGAGGGGTGGAGGATGACAAGACTTCGATATTGATCCACATTGCGCCCCTTCAATGGGAGGCCCGCATCAATGTCGCCAGTGAAATGGGGAATCATCTCGACCGCCAGGATCGGCACCGAGAAAGTCATTCCCGGCATGCTCAAGAGCAAGGATTTGGAAGTCGTCGCCATCGCCTCGCGCGATCTCAAAACCGCAAAGGCGGCGGCGAAGAAGCTCGGCATTCCGAAAGCCTATGGCTCGTACGAGGAACTCCTCGCCGATCCCGAGATCGAGGCGGTCTATAATCCGCTGCCCAATCATCTCCATGTGCCCTTGACGCTCAAGGCGGCCGCCGCCGGCAAGCACGTGCTTTGCGAAAAGCCGATCGCCATCACCGCCAAGGAGGCGCAGAAGCTTAAAAAAGTGAAGCGCGGCATCCATGTCGCCGAGGCCTTCATGGT
>JAEUMG010000064.1 GCA_016793355.1 Hyphomicrobiales bacterium | reverse complement strand
CGGGCGCCGCGATGGTTCCCTTCATGTCGTCAACGAGGCGCAAGCGCCTGAGCGGGGCCGAATTTGCGATGAGGTCTTGCGGCCAAAGGCCGATATGGGTCAGGAGATTTATCGCCGGCTGCATCAGCGCGACCGTGCGCGGATCGCCCTCGGCCGCCGCATTGCCGGCAACGAGCGAGACCTTGCGACCGGCCGAGGACGCCAGACAGGCGGCGGCCAGGCCGGCCGGACCGGCCCCTGCGACAATGACGTCGTATTGCTCCTCAGTCATGGATCGAAGATGCGTTGACTGGGGCAGGCCGGCAAGGGATGCTCTTGTCGCGGAACAGGGTGATCGATGACGGTTCAAGCCATCCGGAGTTTGGTCGCATCGAGGCGCAGCTTGATGTGGTTATGCCTCGCAACGATCGCGCTTGCCGCCTGGGCTTATCTCGCCGCCAATCAGGACGCTTTCCGGACCCTTTGCCGGGCGACGCCCATCGGATTGGCGGCGCGCGATTTCGCCCTCGTGTTCCTCATGTGGCTCGCCATGGGATTGGCGATGATGCTGCCCTCCGCCACTCCGATGATCGATACCTATCTCGACATCGCCGAGGCGGCCCGGGCGAAATCGATCGCGGTCGTTTCTCCGATCGTCCTGGCCTCCGGCTACTGTCTCGTATGGTTCGCGTTTGCGCTGATCATGAGCGGCGCTCAGATCGCCGCGGCAAGCTTTTTGGAGCTTCCCGCCGCGCGATTTGCGGGTGCCGCTCTGATCCTCGCCGGTGTCTACCAGTTCACCCCGCTCAAGCACGCCTGCCTGACCAAGTGCCGCGCGCCGATGCCATACTTCCTGCGCCACTGGTCGGATCGCCCGCACAGGGTGCTACTCATGGGTATGGAGCAGGGCGCACTTTGCCTGGGGTGCTGCTGGGCCCTGATGGCGCTCGCGCTCGTTACCGGCTTCATGAATCTCGCCTGGATGGCGGCGGTCGGAGCCGTGGCGATGCTTGAAAAGACGCTCCCCGACCCAAGGACGGTCGTCTATGGCTGCGGGCTCGGCCTGATCGGAGCGGGCATTTTGGTTCTCGTCTTTGGATAGGAGTGCTTATGACAGCGCGTGAAAGCTGGCACATCAAGGGCGAGTTGCTCTTGTCCTGTAACTGCACGGTCTTTTGCCCCTGCGTGCTTTCGCTCGGCAAGCACCCGCCGACGGAGGGCTATTGCCAGACCTGGGGCGGCGTTCGCATCGATGACGGAAAATTCGGGGATGTTGACCTGTCCGGCCTCGCACTCGGACTTGTCATCGAAATCCCGGGCCAGATGAGCCGCGGCAACTGGACCGCCGGCGTGTTCATCGACAACGCCGCGGATGTGTATCAGGTGAAGGCGTTGACACGGATCATGTCGGGGCAGGCGGGGGGCACCACGCACCTTCTGTCGATCCTTGTCGGCCGCTTCCTCGGCGTCTGGCAGGAAGACGTGAAATACGAAGTCGATGGCGACGTCCGCCGCTTCTCGATCCCGAAGATCATCGATGGGGAAATCGTGCCCGTGCCAGGCAAGAGTGCCGGCCAGCACACAACGATCGAGGGAAGCCAATACTGGATCGGGCCCAAGATCATCGTCGCCCAGGCCCAGAAAAGCCGTTTCCGCTTTCTGGGTCGCAACTGGGATTTCAAGGGCAGATCGGCCGAGATCTGCCCGCTCGATTGGCGTGGTCCCTGATCGCCTATTTCGGCGGCAGGGGATACCTGGTCATGGACGGCCGCTTCGAAAAATCCGCGTGGAATGCCTTGAGGTTCTGGCGGCCCTCCGCCCACGCCCAGTCCGGCATGCGAAAATCGATATAGTCGAGCACCACGGCAACGGCGATCGAGCCGACATTCACCTCGGCGAGGGTTGCAGACCAGTTCCTGTCGAGATCGTCGAGCGAGTCCTTGACCCGAGCCCTCTGGCGGGCAATCCAGCCGGCCCATTGCAGTTCCTTCGGCCGCACCCCTGTTTCATAGCGGTAGCCGACCGAGGCATCGCCCATGCCCTGGGCGAGCGCCTGAAGCGTCAGAACCCTGAAGCGCTTCACGCCATCGTCGGGAATGAGGGTCGAATTGCCTGCCACGTGGCAGAGATATTCCATGATCACGCGGGAATCATAAACGGCATGGCCGTGGTCGGTGATGAGAACCGGGATTTTCCCGAGCGGGGCTACAGCTACCAGGCTGCCGTTGGCTTCGACTGGCGAGACCTTTGCTTCAGCCAGCACAACCTTTTCACCCAACCCGGCCTCGTGCGCGCAAACCAAGGTCATCCGGACGAACGGGGATATGATGTCGCCAAAAATCTTCATAACCGGTCTCCAGACAAGTCGGATTCTACTGAGGATGCCACATCCGGCCGGCAATACATAAGCGCATTGCGGAATTACACCCTTTTTATAGTCGGAAGGCCTGTGCTAAGCTTGTCCGTCCAATCCTAGCGTGTAGCTCGTCCCGGCGGACAAAGAGGCAAAGAATGGCACACGAAAAACCACAAAATTTGCAGGATACTTTTCTTAATCACGTTCGAAAGCAAAAGGTCCCTGTTACGGTATTCCTCGTTAACGGCGTGAAATTGCAAGGCGTAATCACCTGGTTCGACAATTTCTGCGTGCTGCTTCGGCGCGATGGAATGTCGCAACTTGTCTACAAGCATGCCATCTCGACCATCATGCCGGCGGGACCGATCAGCCTGTTCGAAGAGGAAGGCACGGCTTGACGGCGAGGCGCAAGTCTCACGGGGGTCAGGAAGTCCGCTTTCAGATCGAGGGCCCGAAGGCGACCAGGGCCATCGTCGTCAATGTCGAGCGTAAATCGCGCGGTGGCGGGACGGCGGTCACGCGCGATGCCGAATCGCGGCTTCAAGAGGCTGTGGGCCTCGCCCAGGCAATCGATCTCGAAATCGTCGGCGAGTTGACCGCCGTTATCGCAGCGCCGCGACCGGCGACGCTCCTGGGAGAAGGCAAGGTCGCAGAGATCGGCAAGTTGCGCGAGGAGACGGGCGCCGATCTCATTGTCGTGAACGCGCAGATCGCACCCATTCAACAACGCAATCTCGAAAAGGCATGGGATGCCAAGGTGCTCGACCGCACCGGCCTGATCCTCGAAATATTCGGCCGGAGAGCCCAAACGCGGGAAGGCACCTTGCAGGTGGAACTCGCGCATCTTCAGTATCAGAAGAGCCGATTGGTCCGATCATGGACGCATCTTGAGCGTCAAAGAGGCGGCTTCGGTTTTCTCGGCGGCCCTGGCGAGAGCCAGTTGGAAGCGGACCGTCGCCTGATCGACGAACGCATCAAGCGGATCGAGCGCCAGCTCGAATCCGTCGTGAAGACACGGACGCTGCATCGCAAGGGCAGGGCGCGCGTGCCATATCCCGTGGTTGCGCTGGTCGGCTACACGAATGCCGGCAAATCGACCCTCTTCAACACCCTTACCGCCGCCGACGTTCTGGCCAAAGACCTGCTGTTCGCGACGCTCGATCCGACAATGCGGGTCATCGCACTTCCCCATGGCCGCAAAGTCATTCTCTCCGACACGGTCGGTTTCATTTCCGATCTTCCGACCTCGTTGGTCGCCGCATTTCGGGCCACGCTCGAAGAGGTGATCGGTGCCGATCTCATTCTCCATGTGAGAGACATCAGCCATCCGGAGAGCGATGCGCAGGCGCAGGACGTTTCCAGGGTTCTTCAAGACCTCGGCATTGGCGAAGAGCGCGCCGAGCGGATCATCGAGGTGTGGAACAAGGCCGACCTTCTGGATACGGAAGCCCGCGCCATGCGCGAGGCCCAGGCCCATCGCCATGAGAACCTGGTTCTCGTCTCCGCTCTCACCCGCGAAGGCCTGCCCAGGCTTCTGTCGATGGTCGAAGACAGATTGGGCGCCGAAAACGAGGTCTACCAGATATTTCTCGATCCCGGTGACGGCGAGGGCCAGGCCTGGCTGCATGATCGCGGCGAAGTTCTGGCCCGCGAGACTTATCCCGACGGTCGCGTGAGGCTGACGGTAAGGCTCGCGCAAGACCGGGCCGGACAGGCGCAGGCGCGCTTCGGCCGCGCGATGCGAATGGACGTCGATCTGAGCGCGGCTGCGGAGTAGGGCGCCTCACCTGCCCTCGGCTTTCGCTTCGTCCCACAGGCTGTCCATTTCTTCGAGGCTGGAGTCAGCGGGTTTTCGCCCCTGTTTTTCAAGAGCTTGTTCGATATAGCGAAAGCGCCTCTCGAATTTCGCGTTGGCGGCGCGCAGGGCAGCCTCAGGATCAATGCCGAGATGGCGCGCCAGATTGGCGACGACGAACAGCAAATCCCCGAATTCCTCGGCTTGCTTCTCGGGCGTCGCGCCCTTCAGCTCTTCAAGCTCTTCAGCAAGCTTGTCGTAGACATGGCTGATGTCGGGCCAGTCGAAACCGACCTTCGCGGCCTTGGCTTGCAGTTTCACGGCGCGCGTCAAGCCGGGCAGAGTGACCGGCACATCGCCAAGCAGCCCATCCTTCTGCGGCTTTTTCTCTTTCGACTTGATGTCCTCCCAGAAGCCCTTGGCGAGGGTGGCGGAGCGGGCTTCGGTGTCGCCGAAGACATGCGGGTGGCGCCGGATCATCTTCCGGCTGATCGACTCGACCACGTCGTCGAAGGTGAAGCTGCCTTCCTCATCCGCAAGCTGTGCATGGTAAACCGCCTGCAGCAGGAGATCGCCAAGCTCATCGCGAAGCTCGGACCTTGCGCCACGCGCGATCGCATCCGCCACCTCATAGGCTTCCTCGATCGTGTAGGGCGCGATGGTCTCGAAGTTCTGCTCGAGATCCCACGGGCAGCCCGAGCCGGGCGTCCGCAGCGCTTTCATGATGGCGCGCAGCGTCTCGATCCTGCGGGGGTCCATTTGGGTCGGATCAGTCATTCGCATAATATATATTATGGAATATTTTTGGATGTTCGGATTTGGGCGATTCTGAAGCTACTACAGACACTTAGCTAACGACCGGCATGAAATTCGCGATCACCGCGGCAGCGGCTGCTTGGGCCAGGTCTTCGGCTTGCAGGTCGCGATCTTGCTCGGCGCATTGGGGTCCTCAGGCCATTCCTGGTTCATGCAGTCGAACCAATATGGCGTCTGGGCGGCCCAGGTCGTGCCGGCGAACTTCTTCTGCAGCAGCTCCTGCGCGGCCTTCGAATAGACCCCATGCCCGCCATGCCAGTCGCAGCCATAACGCGTCGTCTTCACGGCCAGCGCCAAGGCCTCCGGTGCCCCGTCATCGCCCTTGCTGCGCTTGCCCCAGGCTATGGCGCGATCGCTCAGGCGCTTGGGCGCACTCGGCATCTTGCTGAGCGCGGAAATCTCATTCCAGCCTATGCCGCGGATCGCCGGATTGGTCTTCAGCACAGCCTCGCGCTTGGCATCGAGTTCGGCCTTGGTCGCGGGATCGATGACGGCCGCCAGCGTGTCCTTGTCCCATTCGGCCGTGCCATTGCCCGACACGCCGTCAAACTCGGTTCTGAGCGCCAGAAGATTCCGGTCCGGCTCGAA
>JAEUMG010000011.1 GCA_016793355.1 Hyphomicrobiales bacterium | reverse complement strand
ACCATTGTTACTTCTGGCAGCTTTGTCCCGTGAACTCCTGGTGCGCTGGCGGGGCAAGATGCTCAAGGCATCGAGCGGTCTAAAGATGGTCGTCGGTGCCCTGCTGGTTATCGCTGGCCTCCTTACCCTTACCGGCTACGACCGTGCTATTCAGACGAGCGTGGAGAATTCCCTCCCGTCCTGGGCTATATCGCTCGCAACAATATTCTGAAAAGTAAAGTTGAACATGAGCGTTGTACTCAGCACGGCCGTTATATTTATTGCCACAGCGATCGCTGAAATTGCCGGCTGCTTTGCGTTTTGTGCGTGGCTAAGGAACGGCAAATCTCCGCTCTGGCTGGTGCCCGGCATTGTCAGCCTGGTGCTGTTTGCCTATCTCGTCACCCTTGTTCCCAGTGAACATGCCGGGGTACCTATGCGGCCTACGGCGGGCATTTATATTGCCGCTTCCGTCATCTGGTTATGGCTCGCAGAAAATCAGCGTCCCGATGTATGGTACATTACGGGCAGTGCTGTTGCCATTGCGGGTGCCGCAGTTATCCTGTTTTCACCGCACCTGAAGCGGAAACCAAGCCCAACGCTCGCCTTCGCCACGTATTAATGCTCGCCTGCACAATGCCGGTGGTCGCTCAGAACCTCGATGACACGGCAATCGCAAACCCGGTCATGCCGGCACTCGCCAATCATTCGCTGAAGTTCTTCTCGCAAGGCCGTCAACTTCACCAAACGCAATTCTACTTCATCGAGCTGCTTCTTCGCAATCTGATCGACGGCTTCGCAACTCATGTCAGGGTTATCGGCGAGACCAAGCAGGTCGCGGATCGCCTCGAGCGTAAAGCCCAGCTCGCGGGCATGGCGGATGAAAGCGAGCCGCTGGCGGTCATCCGCGCTATAAAGGCGATGCCCACCTTCGGTGCGCGCGGGCGGCTTCATTAGCCCCATCTCCTCGTAGTAGCGGATGGTCTGCACTTTGGTTCGTGTGTCCGCCGCGAGGTTTCCAATCGTCAGCTTCATCGTCTGTCAAAAGCTCCAGCAGGTAGAGATTTCAGGTCCGTTTTCTTCGATAGACCCTTGGCACGCTTTTGGCCGCGCGGCACGGGGTCTGGTGCCTCTTCACAACAGCGTGAAGCGGCGTGCAAATGTCGCGGCCGCGCAGCCAGTTTTCCCTTGAATCTAAAGGGGCTGGAACCTTTAGAGATGTTCGTCGAATCAGGACCGCGCTTTGTGGGATTACTTCGGAGGGCTACGTGAATCGGCGTTCGTTACTCACCCTTTCGGCGGGAGCGGCGCTTGCGGCGATCTGCGCACCTGCCGGCGAAAGCATCGCCGCAGGTGAGAAATTTCCCATCAACCAGAGCGAAATCAAACTCGTGCCGAAGAAATTCAGGCGCAGGGCCGTCCGCATAGCGACAAACGAGCCGCCAGGGACGATCATCGTCGATACGCGCCAGCGCTATCTGTATCTTGTGCAGTCAGGCGGCACGGCGATGCGTTATGGCATTGGCGTTGGCCGTCAGGGTTTTTCCTGGGCGGGCACAGCCATCATTAGCCGCAAGGCCAAATGGCCGCGCTGGACTCCGCCCGCAGAAATGGTGGAGCGCGACCCCCTTGCCGCCGAATGGGCGGGCGGTATGCCTGGAGGGCCGCGTAACCCTTTGGGCGCGCGCGCCCTATATCTGTTTCAGGGTGACATCGACACGCTCTACCGGATTCACGGCACTTACCAGCCGACATCGATCGGCAAGGCCGTTTCCTCGGGTTGTATTCGTCTGATCAATGCCGATGTCGCCGATCTGTATGAGCGCGTGCGGATCGGCGCCCGTGTCGTCGTCGTGCAATCCGGCTCCGTGATCGCACGCGAGATAAAGAAGAAACGGCGCAGGCTTTTCGACCGTTTGAGGGACGACGACTGAACAGTCCCAGAAAGTTAGTGTGATTATGGCAAGCGTCCTGAAGTTTAAAGTCACCGGCATGGATTGCGCCGCCTGCGCGCGCAAAATTGAAAATGCCGTGAACCAGATTCCCGGCGCAAAGGATGCGACCGTCGGGCTCAACACAGAGACGCTATCGGTCAACCTTCCTGACGGGCAGCTCAATCGTCTCGTGGATGCCGTCAAAGCCCTTGGCTACGGGGTTACGGCGCCTCCAGAGCTTGTTGCAATGAAGAAGCGCAACGCGGGAGAAGCTGCCGATAAGCATACACATGCGGTTCCTGACGATCATGCCCAGCCGATCGAAGGTCCATGGTACAAATCCGCGAAGGGCCAGCTGGTCATCTTCACGGGCGTGATGATCGCCGCCGCCTATCCCTATTCTTACTATCTGCCCACCGGGTCGCAGCTGCTCATGCTGGTGGCTTGTGTCGGCGGCGCGGTCCCGGTCGTCAAGCGGGCTTTCGCCGCGGCGTGGCGCGGGAGCATTTTCACGATCGAAATGCTTATGAGCATTGCCGTCGTCGGCGCGGTCGCAATCGGCGCCGTCGATGAGGCGGCCGTCGTCGTCTTCCTCTTTGCCGTGGGCGAGCTCCTCGAGTCGGTAGCCGCCGGTCGCGCGCGCGCGGGCATCAAGGCTCTGGCTTCAATCGTTCCCAAAACGGCCATGCTCGAAACGGACGGGGGCCTTACCGAAGTACCAATCGAAAAGCTGTCAGTCGGCTCGATCATCGTTGTACGGCCGGGCGATCGCGTGGCGGCCGACTCGACAGTCCTCTCGGGCAACTCGGCCGTCAATGAATCGGCGCTCACCGGGGAATCGATGCCGCGTCCCAAGGGGCCTGGCGATACCGTATTGGCGGGTTCAATCAACACCGAGGCCGCGCTGAGGTGCCAAGTCGCCAAGCCCGCCGAAGACACGGTAATTGCCCGGGTGGTGCGCCTTGTCGAAGAAGCCGCCGATGCCAAGACGCCGACCGAACGCTTCATCGACAAGTTCGCGCAATACTACATGCCCGCGATTTGCGTTGTCGCTGTCCTCGTGGCGATCGGGCCCCCACTCGTTATGGGTGAGCCGTGGCAGACCTGGATTTATCGCGCCCTGGCCTTGCTGCTGATCGGCTGTCCCTGCGCGCTGGTGATCGCAACACCCGCCGCTGTCGCCTCGGCTCTCGCCAATGGCGCCCGGCGCGGCCTTCTTGTCAAAGGTGGCGCTGTTCTCGAGGCCGTCGGCAAGGTCCGCCATATCGCCTTCGATAAAACGGGCACTCTGACACTGGGCAAGCCGATCGTGACCGACGTGATCACGTTCGGCGGCATGGACAAAAACCAGCTGATGAAACTCGCGGCGGCGGCGGAAGCGGCGTCGTCGCACCCACTCGCTGTTGCCATCGTCGAATATGCCCAGTCGAGAGGCATTCGTTACGTGGCCTCTACGGACTCAGAGGCGATCCCGGGGAAGGGATTGCGCGCAACGGTGGGCGGGCAGCGCGTCGTCATAACCGCCTCTGCACGCCTTGAGGGGATAGAGGCCGAAGTATCGGCTCAGGCGGAATCGCTCGAGCAACAGGGCAAGAGCGTTTCAGCCGTCCGTGTCGATGATCGTCTGGTGGGCCTTATTGCCATGCGGGACGAGCCGCGTCCCGATGCCGTCCAGGGTCTCCAAGAGGTCAAGGCCCTGGGTATCCGCCCGGTGATGTTGACGGGCGACAATCGCGCGAACGCGGAAGCCGTGGGCCATGCTCTCGGCATGGAAGTCCATGCCGAGCTGCTGCCCGAAGACAAGCTGGCGAAGATCAAGCAGCTGGTCGCAGACGGTGGCGTTATCAAGGTTGGCGATGGCATCAATGATGCGCCGGCGCTCGCCGCCGCGACCGTTGGGGTCGCCATGGGCTCGGGCACGGATGTCGCTCTGGAAGCGGCCGACGCCGCCATCCTCAATAACCGGATCGGGGATGTTGCGCGCTTTGTCAGTCTTTCGCGCGACACGATGCGCATCATTCACCAGAACGTCGCCATCGCCCTCGGCCTCAAAGCGATCTTTCTCGTCACGACGGTTTTCGGTTTTACCGGTCTCTGGATTGCCATCCTCGCGGATACCGGCGCGACGGTCCTCGTCACCGCGAACGCGCTCCGGCTTTTGCGAAAATAATGCCATGAAAAAAGCGTTCATAAGCGGCTTTGTCCTCACGTTCCTGGGGGCCGGTACAGGCGCCGCGGAAAACAAGCTGGGCGGTCCCTGGACCTTCGGCTCGATTATCGTAGAGCAGGCATGGGCGCAGGCGACGGGCAATAGAGCGGTGGCATATCTCGTCATTCACAACAAGTCGTCCGCCGATGATTACCTGCTGGCCGTCGATAGTCCGGCTGCCAAAACTGCCGCCATCCACGACACCGTTCTAACTGACGGCGTCGCAGTCACCGAACCCGTCCCCGGCGGCCTCGACATGCCGAGCCACGCCGAAGTCATCATGCAGCCGAACGGACTCCGGATCGTGCTTACAGGGCTGCCGGGCGCGGTTAAGCCCGGCGACACCCTGCCTGTCGAGATGGTATTCCGCGACGCAGGCCTATTTCAGTTCGACGTGCCGGTCTTTCCGCCGAACGCGAAGGTCGCCAGACACCGGGCGCACGGGCCATGACCAGGCCTCTCATCCTCGGGATTGCATTTATCGCCGCCGCACTCCTTGTGTTCGCGACAGAGGTTTTTATCGCATGGCCCGCCCGTGAGCAGGCGGTGCCACAGAACCTGGTCACAATCGGCGGCCCGTTCTCGATGACCGATCACAGAGGACGTTCTGTTTCGGAGAAGAATTTTCAAGGCAAGGCGCGCGCTGTCTTTTTCGGCTTTACTGCATGCCCGGATATTTGCCCGACGATGCTCACCCGCATGGCGAGCCTTTTGGACCAGCTGGGCGCCGATGCTGACAAGGTCAATGTCATTCTGGTGAGCGTTGATCCGGAACGTGATACGCCGGACGTCCTTGCTTCATATCTGCAGGCCTTCGATCCCCGGATCACCGGTCTCACGGGGACGGCCGAACAGCTCGCCGATTTCGCCAAGCGCTACCGGGTCTTCTACGAGAAGGTCGCGGGCGAGGGCGGTTCTTACACGATGAACCATACAAGCGGCGTTCTCCTCTTCGATGCCGACGGCAACTTCCAATCCATCATTGACGGGCACGAGGCGGAAGAGATGGCTCTAAAAAAACTAGAACGTGTGATTTCAGGTTAACAAGGAGACTTTATCATGACGCTTCATCGACGCACCTTTACGGCCGCCTTGCTCGGGGCCGCAATCCTGCCGGCAGGTTTCGCCATGGCACAAGTGGACGTGGCCGCCCTTCACGCCCCGTCCCCCATCGGCGAAATGGCTCTGGGACCTGAGACAGCCAAGGTCACCGTTGTCGAATATGCTTCGGCGTCGTGCCCGCATTGCGCCGAATTCTACAAAACCGCCTTCCAGACCCTCAAGAAGGACTATATCGACACCGGCAAAATCCGGTTCATCTTCCGGGAATTTCCCCATAACCAGGCCGCTCTTGCCGCCTTCATGATCGCGCGATGCGCCCCGCAGGACAAATACTTTCCGATGGTCGACATGATGTTCGAGCAGCAGGAAAACTGGCTTAAATCACCGCGTGACGGGCTTTTCACAATCGCGCAGATGGCGGGCTTCACCAAGGAGTCTTTTGAAGCCTGTCTCAAGGACGAGGCGGTCGCGAAGGGGATCATCTCTGTGCGCGACAAGGCCGAAACGTTTGGCGTGAAGGGTATTCCGACATTTTTTGTGAATGGCGAGCTTGTGACAGGCGAGCCGACGATCGAGAACCTGCGCGGCAAAATCGATCCGCTCTTGAAGTAACGTAGGGCTCTGGAGACCTCCGTTGATTAGCGCCGATCATCATCCTGCCGTCATGGGCAGACGAGCACTCTTGAGGAGCACCATGGCGCTCGGTCTCCTCACGGCCGTTTTATGGTGCGCGTTCGATCAGGTCTCAAACTGGTGGATTCTGGAAAGGGTGATGGTCCCGCCGCGCGAAATCCCGGTGACCGGATTCTTCAATATTGTACTCGGAGCCAACACGGGCGTGAGCTTTGGGCTTTTTGCGGGCAGTCCGCAATCGCTCCTGGTCGTGTTGGGAGCAGCGCTTGTCGGTATTCTCCTGTTCATGCTGTGGCGTACGGAAACGCTGCTGGGCGCGGCGGGCCTCGGGCTCGTCATCGGCGGGGCGGTCGGCAATATCATCGATCGTCTGCGCCGCGGCGGCGTCACCGACTTTCTGGATTTCTATGTGGGGCAGTGGCATTGGCCTACGTTCAATGTCGCTGATATTGGCATCGTCTGCGGCGCAGGCTTGCTCCTGCTCGAAGGTGCTTTCACATCCCGATCAGGCCGCGACCGCAGCGCGGGGGCCTGTCGGCCATGACACTGCGGCACGGCGTGCGGATGTTTATCGTCGGGGCGCTGTTCCTTTTCACAGGCGTCACACACACCGTAGGGGCCGTCAAACCCGGTTCAGGCAAGCAGACAGACCCGCCGGACACGGCTGCGGTCGAACCTGCACCCGGTAAGCTTGCGGCGCCCGGTACCGGAGGAGAGCCGGCACTTCTGATTGAGCCGGGCACCCACACAGCGCCCGTCCGGCATGTCGTCCTGACGCCCGATCAAAAGACGATGATCACGGCCTCGTTCGACAAGACTGTGAGGCTGTGGAGCGTGCCTGACGGCAGGCTTCTGAAGGTGTTGCGTGTGCCGATCGGAGAGGGGTTTGAGGGCTCGCTCTTCGGGCTGGCGATAAGCCCGGACGGGAAGACCCTCGCGGTCGGCGGCTGGATGAAGCAGCAATTCATCTACACGATCGATATCATCTCGGGAAAAATCCTCCGGGCCTATGGGCCCAATAAGGAGACGTTGCTCAACATCTCCTTTTCACCTGACGGACGCTCGCTTGCCGCCGTGTTCAACCTCAAGGTCGGCATGCGCATCTGGGATGTTGTGAGCGGGCAGCTGAAATTCGAGGACTCCAATTACGGCGGCGAAACGCGGGGACTTGCCTTCCGGTCGGATGGATATTTCGCGACTTCATCGCATGATGCGTCGATCCGTTTCTACAATCCCGACGGAACCTTCCTCGTCAGCGTGCCGACGAAAAGTGGGCGGCAGGGATCGAACATCGCGTTTTCTCCGGACGGCAATAAGCTGGCCGTTACGTATAACGACGGTCCCTTGATCGACATTCTCAATGTCAGCGATCTTTCCTGGCTTCCTTCTCCCGATACCGCCGGTTTCGACAATGGTGACATAGGCGCCGCCGCCTGGTCGCAGGATGGACAGTACATATATGCTGGCGGGCGCCTGCGCGACGCTAAGGGTTGGTATCAGCTCGTTCGGTGGAGCGGTCAGGGCAATGGTGAACGCAGCACGGTCCATCTATCCGCCAACACCATCTTTGACATCGAACCTTACGGGCAGGATGGCGTGGTCTTCGCCAATGGTCAGCCGGCGCTCAACATCTATGCGGGTGGCCAGTTGGTCATGGGCATCTACCCGGCTACAGCCGGCATGGGCCTCATGGGCAAGGACTCAATCACCGCGAATGCAGATGGGACGCAGGTGCGCTTCGCTTTCGATTACGGCGCAAGCCAGCAATTCCTGTTCGATCTAAAGACTCTCGAATTGAAGGACATGAACGGCGTGCCTGACACGCTGAAAGGCGCCGATACAACCAGTTTGCCGCTCACCAAGTGGAAAACCTTTGCGACGCCCGAACTCGCCGGTAAGCCGCTCGAATTCGAGACTGCAGAGATAAGCCATTCGCTCTCGATCGCCGACGATAAATCTAAGTTCGTAATCGGCAGCTCCTGGTACATCCGCCAGTACGACAAGAACGGGCAATCTCAATGGCGAAGCCCTGTCGCCGGTTCGGCGTGGGGTGTGACTTATGCCCAGGACGGCAAGCTGATCATGGCCGCCGTGGGCGACGGCACGATCCGCTGGTTTCGCGCGAGCGATGGCAAACCGCTGCTCTCGCTTTTCGTCCAGACTCTGGACCAGCGGTGGATTCTGTGGACGCCAGCCGGTTACTACGCCGCCTCGGCGGGCGGCGAGAACCTGATCGGCTGGAACGTCAATCGCGGCGAAACGGTTGCGCCAGATTTCTTTCCCGCATCAAGCTTCCGTAGTTCGTTCTACAGACCCGACATTGTCCAAAATGTCCTCGTCGGGCTCGATGAAGAGGGGGCGATCCAAACCGCTAATACTGACGCCGGGCGTCAGGATGAGACGGTGCAGGAAGGGGTGAGGGGGATTCTTCCGCCGGTCGTCGAGCTTGTCATGGAGAGCGATGAGATAAACACCGCTACTTCACCTGTCGAAGTTAAATACAGGGTCCGTTCGCCCAACGGCGAGCCGGTTGAATCTGTCGAAATCCTGATTGATGGCCGGCCTCTTGAAGCGCGGGGCGCCATACCGGTGCCTGATGACGAAGAAACGCGCGATATCAGCGTACCCGTTCCGCAAAAAAGCGTCGAGATCGCCTTGATCGCACGCACAAAATCCGGCGCCAGCGAAGCCAAGATCGTCAAAGTGAATTGGGATGGCGCCACTGCCGATCTGCTGAAGCCCAAACTCTATGCGGTCGTGATCGGCGTCAGCAAGTATCAAAGTGCCGATCTTAAACTGAAATACGCCGCGCAGGATGCGAAGGATTTTGCCGAGAGGCTTGTCCGTCAGCAAGGCGGCATTTACGGAAAAGTCTCGGCGCGGCTTCTCACCGATGATGACGCTACCCGCGATGGCATTGTTGAAGCTCTGGAATGGCTCGAGGGCGAGGTCACGAGCCGCGACGTCGGCATGGTGTTCCTCGCGGGCCATGGCGTGACCGACAAAAGGCAGCGGTTTTTCTTTCTTCCCACCGATGTCGATACCGAGAAACTGAGATCATCCGCTGTATCGCAGGACGAGATGCTCAACACGATGAGCAGTCTTGCCGGCAAGGCGCTGATGTTCGTGGATGCATGCTATTCCGCCAATAGCCTTGATAGTGAAAAAACCCGGGGGCCATCGGCGGACATTACGCAGGTGGTCAACGAGCTATCGAGCGCGGAGAACGGCGTCGTCATGTTCGCGTCCTCGACCGGCCGACAGGTCTCGATCGAGCGCGATGACTGGCAGAACGGCGCCTTTACCGAAGCCTTGCTCGAGGGTCTCTCCGGCTCTGCCGACTACACCAAGGATGGCGCACTTACGATCGCCGAACTCGACCTCTGGCTCTCCGAACGCGTGAAGCAATTGACCGACAAGCGGCAGGCGCCGGTCGCGCGCAAGCCGGACACTGTTCCTGATTTTCCTTTTGTGATGGTGCGTTGAGAATGTCGACACGACGTCTGAAGTGGTCGGCTTTTGTTGTGGCGGTGCTTCTCGGGCTGCTGCCCACCGCCTCGGCGGCCAAGACTCTTGGCCTGCTCGTCGGCGTCGCCGATTACGATGCGTCTAGCGGCATTCGCGATCTGCACGGGCCGCGTAACGATGTCACCATCATGTGGCGCATGTTGAGAACGCGCGACGTGAATCCTGCCGACATCACGGTTCTGACTGACGGCCTGCCGTCACAGCCCGATTTCCCGCCGGTGAATGATGCGCCGCGTTACAGAGCCATCGTCAATGCGCTGGACGAGCTGGCCGTGCGCGCGCGGCCCGGAGATACGGCCGTATTCTACTATTCGGGCCATGGCATCTGGCAGCCCGATCTCGACCCGGCAAGTGAAGAAGAGCCGGAAACTGACGGGCAAGACCAGGTTTTGCTGCCCGCCGATGTCGGCCCGTACAATCCGCTGGAGGATGGCATCAAGAATGGACTCGTCGACGACGAGCTCGGCGAGAAGCTTTCAGCGATACAAGCCAAGGGTGCCCTTGTCTGGGCGATCGTCGATGCTTGTCATTCGGGCACCGTCACCCGCGGCAGCGATGTCACCCGTTCCGTCGACCCCGCTTTATTGGGGATCCCGCAAACGGTGACCCGTTCGGCCACGCGCGGCGGCACGCGTGCCGGCGCAATCTCGATAAAAGGGGACGGCAAACTCATCGGCTTTTATGCGGTTGATGCTTACGATCAGGCGATTGAACGCCCCTTCACCGGCTATGATTTACCGATGACGGGTGAGGGCGACACGCAGCGCATGGGCGTGTTCACCTACCACCTTGACCGGGCATTGAAGCGCGGCACCGCGCAGTCTTATCGCGATCTTGCGCAGGAAGTGGTCGCCGATATTACCGCCGATCGTTCCGGCGGCCGCGTGCCGCCGCCCGTTTTCGACGGCGCGCTCGATCTTCCCGTTCTCGGCGGAAACCTTGGGGCGGGGCCGCCCCGGATGGTCGCGGTCCTCAAGGAACAGAAACTGTCGATTCCGGCGGGAACGCTACATGGCTTCGACCCGGGAGCGACGATCTCGATTTACGGGAAGGCCGGCGACAAGGACCCCGTCGCCCTGGCGGAGATTTTAAGCGCCACAGCCGTGACCAGCACGGCAACAAACATCAACTGGAAAACAGGCACCGTACCCGAAGAGGGCGCTTTTCCTGTTACCGTCGACAAGCCTGCCGTGACATTCCGCTTCGCTGTGGCGCCACCACCCGAGGCGGAACTCGGCACCCATGCGGGGATGGTCAAAGAGGCGATCGAAAGGAGTCTCGGGACTGCCGGCGATGCCGCGAGCATCGGTATCGAAATGGCCGCGCCCGGTGATCCGCAGGCTGATCTCCAACTTCGTCTCGCCAAAAACCGCTTGTGGATCGTCCGGCCCGAACGCCCCTGGGTCACAGATGCCGGGAGCTTTGACGAAACGCCGAGCTTCGCCCTTGATACAAGTGCATCGGTGCTCGCCGAGGAGATTAAGCAGTCTGTCTGGCTTCTGGCGCGCGCCGCCAAGCTCATCCGCGTGACAGGGGCTGCCTCCGAAAACGCGATCGAAGCCGGCAGCAGCGTCGAGATCAAGGCCGAGGTCTACCGCGCAGGCATCAAAGGCGACGATGCCAAATCTGTTTGCACAACCAAGGGGGATACGAAGCTGCCGCGTACCGCCTTATCGCAACTTCTCCCGTATGCGGCGGGCAATTGCGATTACGTTGAAATCAGCGTGCGCAATCCGACCGACTATACCTATTTTGTCGGCGGCTTTTACGTTGATGCCTTGGGCGGGGTTTCACCTTTGATCCCCAAGGACGCCGATCGCGGATGCGTGCGCAGGCTGCCCAGTGGCAGCGAGGGCGCGATCACTTACAAGTTCAAAATCAACACCTGGGACGCTGCAAAGGGCCGCCCGGCGGCGACAGGCGTCGAAAATGCAGTGATCCTCGCCATCCCCGAGGATGCAACCAAGATTGCGCCGCGCCTTTGCTCACTCGTGCAGCCGACGCTCGATCGCACGCAGGCAACCCGCAGCGCGGAGGCCTCGACAGCCGCCCGCGGTTCGGGCGGGTCGCTCAAACAATTACTCGACGGGGTGACGGGATCGACTACGCGCGCAGCGACCGTCGCGACAAGCGACGAAGATCAGGGCCCGCAAATGGGCGGCGGTCTGTTCGTGTTCGACGTCAGGCCATAGCGATGTCTGACAACCACTCCGAGAACGCCAATGACGCAGCTGCGGTGCAAAAGCCCTATCGTCGCGGATTCTTGTACATTGTGCCCGCCGTTGTTTTTGGCGGCCTTGCGGCAGTTCTGGGCTTTGGGCTCATGCGGAAGCCGAACACGATTCCGTCAGTTTTGGTCGGCAAGCCAATCCCCAAATTCAGCCTACCGCCGGTCGTAGGGAGGACGCTTGGATTATCCGATCAGGACCTTCGCGGCGAAGTCTCTCTTGTCAATGTCTTTGCGTCGTGGTGTCCGCCGTGCCGCGACGAACATCCCTTGCTGGTCAAACTCGCCGAGAGCAAAACGGTCCCGATATACGGGCTCAATTACAAAGACGCCCCCGCAAATGCAGCACGGTGGCTGGGCGAGATGGGCGATCCTTATGCGCGGACCGGTGCGGATGAGAATGGCCGCGTGGCAATCGACTGGGGTGTCTATGGAGTGCCGGAGACATTCGTAATCAACGCGAAGGGCGAAATCGCGTATAAGCACATCGGTCCCCTGAGCGAGAAAGCCCTGGCCGAAACTATCTTGCCGCTCGTGGAGCGGCTGCGTACCCAACAGACCGATTGAAAAGTTCAGGATTAGCCTTAGCCTCTCTTAACGCAAGCCAAATTTCTGCTCGCTCAGTTCACCTCTCTAGCGACGGCTGATGCTAACCTTACATTCCTTCTACCATTACAATAACTCTGCTTCCAATTGGCGCGCGGCGGTAGAGATCGATCGCATCCTGATTGACCATGCGGATGCAGCCGGAAGAGGCGAACTGGCCGATCGACATGGGCTCGTTCGTGCCATGGATGCGATAGAGCGTGTCATTGCCGTTCTGGAAAAGATAAAGCGCTCGCGCACCAAGGGGATTGTTCGGGCCGCCGGGCATGCCGTTTGCCCATTTCGCCTTCGAAGGATCACGCTCGATCATTGATTTCGGTGGAGTCCAGCGCGGCCACATGACCTTGCGCCCGACATCGGCAAGCCCCGCCCAGCGAAAGCCGTCGCGCCCGACTGCGCAGCCGTAACGGATCGCCTTCTGGTTGGCGAGGACGAGATAGAGCTGGCGTGCCTGAGTGTCCACTATGATCGTGCCCGGCCAGTGCTTGCCGTTATAGGCGACCACCGCGCGACGGAATTCCTTAGGCAGTTTCTTCTCGTCGAAAGGTGGCAGTGGAAATGGATCGTCGGACTGATCGGCAAATACAGGTGCCGAAGAAAGGCTAACAGCAGCGCCTATGATGAGCGCGCGACGCGATAATACCAGGTTCGATTTTCGTGACATATTGAGGAATGGTCTCTTCATGCATTTCATTTGTGGGTTCACAAAGCGCTCTATCAACACAGTACTGCGACCCGGCTTACATCCGCGCGCCTTCAATTCTGCGTGGATTGGCAACTTGCCCCATAATAACATAAGTGGCTGAATTTATAGAGCCTTGCCCGCAATAACGCGTTACTATTTTTCGCTTGAATCTCTAGCTACTAGAGTATTGCGAGGCAATGATCGGGCGCGTCATTCCACGTACATAGCAGTCGGGCCGGGCGATCATTGCTCAAACGCGGGCTCACTTCTGCAGGACATTTTCGAAGTCGGCCGCGCAACTTGGGATAAGACAGGTGATCCATGAAGAAGAGCGTGCTCGTTTTCGTACTGTCGCCGATCCTCATTATCGGCCACAAGACGATGGCAGGAATGGTAGCGGTTCTGATGATACGAACGGTGCATTCTCGCCGATTTCTCAATCTCGCCCAATTAAGCACCCATAGACGCCGAAGGATTATTACTCAGACATGCGACTGTCTCGCCGAAAAATTCTGTTAAGCGGTTGCGCCGCATTGATCCCAGCTTTTCCTTCCATTGCACAGGGCGAGCCGCTGGCTGAACCTGAATTTACCATCCCTGGAGTCGAGGGGCCTGCCCCGGAGGAAGATATCACCGCGCCGGCGCCCGAGACGGCTGAGCCGGAGGGTAGGGGCTATGATCCCGCCAAATTGCCGCCCGAGGAATCGGAGGAAGATTTCGTCATCGAGGCGGTCAATCCCGAAATCATCGCCGAAGAATACCGCCGCCAGGAAGTTCCCTTCGACGAGCCGGTCGAGCCCGGCACGATCATCGTCGATCCGGCCAATCGCTATCTCTATCATGTGCTCGAACCGGGGCGCGCCATGCGCTACGGCGTGGGCGTCGGCAAGCAGGGCTTCGAATGGTCGGGCAGTGCAACCGTTGGGATGAAGCGGCGCTGGCCGCGCTGGGTACCGCCGCATGACATGGTGTCGCGCAATAAGCTTGCCAAGAAATGGGCCAATGGCATGCCGGGCGGCCCGGACAATCCATTGGGGGCACGTGCGCTCTATCTGTTCGAGAATGGTGCCGACACACTTTATCGCATCCATGGCACGATCGAACCGGAATCGATCGGCAAGGCGGCTTCCTCTGGCTGCATCCGCATGCTGAACGAGGATATCGTGTCGCTCTATGACAAGGTTGAGGTCGGGACGCCGGTGATTGTAAGGCCGGCAAATTAATGACGTATTCGGCTTAGCATCTTAGATTCACCAACCTCGTATGGGGTAATTCAGCGAGTTTGTTTACACAGCGTATCCCATAGCGGTTGCAACAAGAGTTGTGGCGCCTCGTGCCTTCCATAGACTGCCAAACGCTAGTTCTTGAAGATTTGGTGACTTGAAGTTAGAAGTAGGCGCGCGCCCGAAGTTAATGCGGCCATCTAACGTATCGCAGATCGGTCAAACAACCCCTATCTTGCTTCTTTAGACAAAAAGGCGTACCTCTGCCTTAGTATGCGTCGCCTAAACACAGCGGCGTTCTCGCCCAGAAAGTCCTGTTTGTTGAGCATTCCCGCAGTACGAAGGCTGCTAGGCGTGTCCATGGTCTGTGTTTATCAATCCTCCGTCTTATTGGCGAGCGCCTGCTTCTCCTGCTTTTCAAGTTTCTTGCGATCTTCCTCGGTGAGGATCGGCTCGATGCCGAGCAAAGGCGCGATACGCGAAATGATTTTTCCTGCGGTGGGCACCGCGTTCCATCCGGAAGTCGCCTGACCGAACGTGGCCGGCGACGGTCGCGGATCGTCAAGCATAACCAAAAGCAGGTAACGCGGCGCTTCCATGGGGAAAGCGCCAATGAATGAGGTCAGGCGGTTAGTCTTGCTGTAGCGGCCGTTGATGACCTTCTCTGCCGTGCCGGTCTTGCCGCCGACGCGGTAGCCGACCGCATCCGCTCTCTTGGCGGTGCCCTGGATCACATTGAGCCGGAAGAGCTCGCGCATGATCTCGCTGGTTTTGGGCTTCACAACCTGCTGTGCGAGGCCTTCCGCCGTGGCGCGGTCGCGTTTGAGGAAGGTGGGCGTGATCAGTCGGCCGCCGTTAAGCAGGCCGGCTACTACAGAGGCACCCTGGAGCGGTTGCACGGCAAATCCATGCCCGAATGCGGCGGTAGCGGTGACGAGCTTACCCCACCGCGGCGGAAGCAGGGGCTTGGCACTTTCAGGGACTTCCGTGAGAAGCCGGTCGAACAGGCCGACTTTCCGTAAAAACTCCTGATGACGTTGCGGGCCCACCTCGAGAGCCATCCTCGCCGTCCCGATGTTCGACGAATTGGTGAAAACCTCGGGAACTGTAAGCACGCGGCGCAGACCGCGAAAGTCGTTGATGGCAGCACGGCCGATGATTAACGGAAAGCGCGCGTCGTAACGGCTCTCCAGAGTTGCCGTGCCAAAGTCGAAGCACATGGCGAAGGTGATCGCCTTGATGACCGAGCCGAGCTCATAGACGCCGCTCATCATCTGGTTCTGTTGCTGCGATTTGAAATTCTTTCCCGACGCATTCGGATTGAAGTCGGGCAGCGAAACGAGACCCACAACCTCGCCCGTATTGATATCAAGAACCACGGCGCCGCCGGCGAGGGCCTCGAACTGGGTAATCGCCCGGCCGATTTCATCCGCCAGCACGTGCTGCACACGGATATCGATCGAAATCTGCGCTGGATACGCCGATTGCGCTTCGGGATCGGCGATCGAGGCGGTGTAAAGCGCGCCCTGGTCGTCGAGATATTTCTCAATGCCGGCGATGCCTTTGGAATCAAGATCGACATAACCGAGGACGTGGGCCGCAAGCCGGCCCATCGGATAGACGCGCTTGGTCTCATTGACGAAGCCGATCCCAGGAATGCCGAGATTGAAGATCGCATCGCGTTCGGCGGGACTTATCTCACGCTTCAGCCACGCGAAGCGGTTTTTCTGACTGAGCTTGGCACGCAATTGCTTGGGGTCCAGATCGGGAATATTCGCGGTAAGAAGTTCCACCGCCTCGTCGACATCGATGATCTTCTGGGGGTCCGCAAAAAGCGACGGCACGCGCACATCGCTTGCGAGAAGCACGCCATTGCGGTCGACGATATCGGGCCGCGGGAGGCGCGCCTCGATCGGCACGCGCGCTTCCTCCGGCTCGTCGAGATTGGGCAATACGGTCAGCGCCACAAGCTGGGCGCTGATGGCAAGGAACGCCAGGCCAAAGCCCATGCCGATGAGGCGCAGCCGGTTCTGTCCGGCAAGCCGCGGCGCCTTCCCTGCCTGTGCCGCAATCGTCTCGTCCTCTGCGGCATTCATGTCTGCTTGTCTCATCGGCCCCACCGGTGTTCGGGCGCCGCTCGTTGGCGAGCCTTTTGACTGATCTGGGTAGTGGGTCATTCGAAAGGTTAAAAATTCCTGAGAATCCGACCAATTCCGAATCACGATTGGGTAAAAAGGATATGATTTTGGAATCCGCGCGCAGTCTCGTAATAGTGCGTGCCCGGAGCTTGGCTTGGGGGAAACCGATGCGCCTCTTGTTAGTAATACGTTTTTTTTCAGTCTTAACGGCCGCGCTGATTTTGGCCGCCTTTTCGAGTGAGAAGGCGCGGGCTCATGTTTCGGTGCGGATCGACGTTTCCGGCCAGATCATGACCGTTGCGATAGACGGCACACCTTACGCGACCTGGCGCGTCTCCACCGCGCGGAGCGGGTACTATACACCCCGCGGGTCTTACAAACCGTACCTTCTAAAGCGCATGCACTATTCCAGAAAGTACGACAACTCGCCCATGCCGCATTCGATTTTTTACAAAGGCGGATATGCAATTCACGGAACAAATTACGTCAAGTCGTTAGGTCGTCCGGCATCACATGGCTGTATTCGGCTCGCCCCAGGCAACGCGGCGCGCCTCTTTGCACTGGTAAGCAAGTTCGGAATGAGCAAAACCCGGATAGTGATCGCCAACTAGCTTCGATCGATCACTACTGGACGCGACGGCTTGTCTCTTCATTTGCTTTCGTAGTCGAAAGAGGTTGGCTCTCCCCATCGGGGCGCATCCGACGCGGCAGATGAACCGGGCGCTCTTCCTGCAATTCGAGAGAGTGATTTTGCCATTGACGCGAGGGGCGTCGAAAAATCCGGGACCTGAATGAAGGCGAGCAAGAGAGCGGCAATCCAAAAGTAGTTGTTATGTGTGAAGAGCGCCAACAGGGCCAGCACACAGACAATTTCGTACTGGGTCTTGGTTGTCCGATGCGCGAGATGCTCGGGCAGGGCATGAATCCTGAAGTAGGCCACTCCCAGCAGCACTATGAAAACGATAACAATGGCCGCGGTCACGGTGAAGAGCGTATCGGTAGCCCCCGGGGCAGTTATGAAAAATGGCAGGTGCTCGGTAGCGGCGGGATTCTTCTCGCTGGCCATGGTCGTCCCTCACCGTCGAAAGGCAAACGGCTCTCTCAAACTATACCACGGAGGGCGTTAAGCGGGGCGATTTTTTCCCTTGAATCTATAGCTACTAGAACTTGTACGATGCGCCATGGCTTTACAAAAACCATAAGCCTATTGGGGTTCTATAGGAAATCGCAATGGATTGCACGCGTCGAGGATTTGTTTTGGGCGGAGCGGGGCTTTTAGCCGCTGCATTCAGTAACAGGCTGGAAGCCGCCTCGACTCTAACAGCGAAGCAAGCAGCGCCCTATTTCGGGCCGGTGATTGAAGATAGCGGCGTTCAATATAAGTCGACCAACTTCCGAAAGATTGATCCCAAATGGCGCCGTCAATTCGTGCCGTACACGAGTTCCGAACCCCAAGGCTCTGTCGTTGTCGACGCTAGCAATCATCACCTCTATCTGATTTTCGAGAACCAGACTGCTCTTCGCTATGGGGTAGGGGTCGGGCGCGATGGCTTTCGATGGTATGGCCGTGCCCGAATCGACCGCAAAGCCAAGTGGCCCCGATGGACCCCACCCCCGGAAATGCGCGCACGCCAGCCCGACCTGCCGGACTTCATTGACGGGGGCGCCAGCAATCCCTTAGGCGCGCGGGCCCTTTATCTTTACCGGCAGGGCAAGGATACCGGATACCGGCTGCATGGCACCTTGGAGCCGTGGTCAATCGGCACGAATGTTTCTTCAGGCTGCATCCGCATGTTCAATGAGGATATCATGGATTTATACCAGCGGTGTCCGATTGGCACGCGAGTGCTGGTTCTAAAGTATCTGGGATCGCCAGTGATCGACGAGCAAGCTCCCGTGGATACGCAGTAAGCAACGATTTTCTAATCTCTCTATTTCTTCTGGCGTAGCGCTTGGGGGAGGGCAGAAGATAGGAAGCAACACTAAAGAGACCATCAGCGGAGGTGAAACCCGCAACAGCAGCAAGAAATTCGAGCATGAGCGAACGTGCTGGCTTTGATCGAGGCACGGGGACCAACATCGCTGGACAGTGCTCGAACACCGGGGCTTTGCCGATCAAGGTCTCATGCGTCCCATAGCACTACCGTGTGCTGATTCCTGGCGGGGTATTGTTCGGTCGTCTCGACGATCCGCGACTGATTCCTGTAAAATTGAACTAGGTTCCCACAAGGATGTCCCAATTCTCTATCGACCGTGACCCGACGTATCTTTCACCCAAATCGGTGAGCGTGTAGTTTCGATTTTAGTCGCGGCAGGAATTGTTGCTTCACGTTTTTCGAACGCCTTGTTTAAGAAAGCGCTTCATGGCGTCGAGTGTGTGGGCGCTGACATGGTGCTCCAAACCTTCGGCATCGATACGCGCGATCTCGGGCTTAACACCCAGCGCCACGAGCAATCTCTCGACGATCTTGTGCCGGCGGCGGCCTTCGTTGGCCATTTTACGCCCGACATCGGTCAGGAAAACCGAACGGTAAGGTTCCTGGTGGATCAGTCGATTCTCCTGCAGACGGCGTAACGTCTTGACCACCGTCGCATTTGAGACGCCGAGCCGCTTAGCGATGTCGGTACCGCGCGCCTCTCCGCGCTCATCCAACAGATCGGCGATGAGTTCGACATAGTCCTCGGCAAGTTCCGTCTGGTGGTCGGCGCGGATCCGCCGGAATGCTACGGGGCGAGTGCGGCTTGCGGCTGGGCGGCGGGAGTCAGTCATACCTAAATATACCCTTGCACAAAAGTTTAGCCAATGCTAAAATCTGGAGTAGACAATTGGCTGGATATCCTCAAATGGTGGACGGAGAAGCATGTGGAGAGTTTAGCCGGCGTGGCTTCCTCCGCTCGGTGGCCGTTGCCAGCGCAACGGTCCCGCTGGCGACCGGTGCCGTCTTGGCGCAATCGGCGGCTGATGGTCATAGCGCTCACTCTGGGCGGGACGAAGGTAGCAACACCGTTGTCGGCGAGGTCGACTACGCCAAGAACGGCTTTGATCCGCACGCAATCCTCACCGACTGGGACAAGGGAGCGGTCTCCACCAATGCCGACGGCCGCATTGTGCGCGAATGGACGATCACCGCTGTCGACCACGAATTTGAAGTGGCGCCTGGCGTAAAATTTGCTGGCTGGACCTATAATGGCCGTGTGCCAGGGCCGACATTGCGCTGCACCGAAGGTGAGTGGTTGCGCATCAAGTTCCAGAATGGCAGCACCCACCCCCATTCAATGCATTTTCACGGTATCCATGCAGCACGGATGGACGGCGTGCCCGGAGCAGGGCTGGTCGATCCGGGCGGGGAGTTCACTTACGAATTCGAGGCCAAACCCTTCGGTTGCCATCTCTATCATTGCCACGCAGTGCCGCTGAAGCGGCATATCCACAAGGGTCTTTACGGCGCCTTCATCGTTGATCCCGACCCGCTACGCCATCCTGAAGCGCGCGACAAGGCGGCGGCGCGCCTTCTTGGCTCGCCAGAGAACGCGCGCTGGCAGGAATTGCTGATGGTGATGAATGGATTCGACACCAATTTCGACGATGAGAACGAATTCTACGCCGTCAATTCTATCCCCTTCGCCTACTTTAACAAGCCGATCCGCATCGACAAGACGCGCCCCGTTCGCATCTATCTGATCAACATCACCGAGTTCGATCCAATCAATTCGCTTCATCTTCACGCGCATTTTTATGACTTCTACGATCACGGCACGACGCTCGATCCGACCAACCGGATGATTGATACAATTATGATGTGCCAGGCCCAGCGCGGCATCCTTGAATTCTCCTTCGAAAACCATGAGCCGGGACTTTACATGTTTCACGCTCACCAATCCGAATTCGCCGAACTTGGCTGGATGAGCCACTTCGAGGTGGTGTGATGACAGCAACCCGCTTTTGGCTGGCTCTACCGCTCGTTATACTAACACTCGTTGTGGCGCTTCTACTTTCCTGGCGGCCGCTTGATCGATTTACGTCGTCCGCGCCACCCGTGGAGAATGCCAACGTCGAATCGGTGCGGCTGACTGGAGGATTGATCTCACTGACATTGCGCACCGATGGCTCCGAACCGGTGATCGTCGCGCAAGTGCAGGTCGATGGCGCCTATCGAACTTTTACCGCTACTCCACAGACCCCTTCTGCCTGGCTTGGCCGCACCCGCATCGACATTCCTTATCCATGGATTTCGGGCGAGGCGCATCATATCGCACTGGTGACCGGAACGGGCGTGGTCGTAAACCACACGATCGAGGTCGCCCAGGAGACGCCGGCACTCGATGGAACGTCCCTCGCGCTCCTTGCCGCCGTCGGAACGTTGCTCGGTTTAGTCCCGGTGGCGATAGGTCTCCTTGCCTGGCCGGCGATGCGCTCGATCTCGCAAGGCGGCCTAAACTTCCTCCTGGCGCTCACCATCGGGCTTCTGGTTTTCCTGCTGATCGATACGATCGGCGAGGGGCTCGAGGAAGCGGCTGAAACAATCGGCAGATTGCGCGGCCCCGTTCTGTTCTGGGCGATACTCGCGCTCACAACGCTGATCCTGCTGGCGCTTGGCCGCAGGCAGGGCCGGGCGCCCGAAGGCTTGGCGCTTGCCGGCTTCATCGCGCTCGGTATCGGACTGCATAATCTGGGCGAGGGATTGGCGGTTGGTGCCGCACTCGCCACCGGCTCGGCGGCACTAGCGACCTATCTCGTGATAGGTTTCACCATCCACAATGTTACCGAAGGCATTGGCATCGCCGCGCCGCTTGCCCGCGAGCGCCCGAGATTAGTCGATTTCATCTGGCTTGCGGCCCTTGCCGGCCTACCTGCGATCATCGGCACGATTATTGGCACCCAGGCCGTTAGCCCCCTGTGGATTGCGGTCTGCTTTGCCATCGGCGCCGGCGCAATCGTGCAGGTCATCATCGAAGTTGGCGCCTTGATGACCAGGCGCGCCGGCATCGGCCAGTTGCTCAGCCTGCCGGTCGTAGCCGGGGTGACCGTAGGCCTTGCGGTCATGTACGCGACAGCACTGCTCGTGTAGAGGGGTTCAAGAGAATTCAATGCGGTTCATATATTTGACAACGTGAGCGGCCTCCGTGCAAAAAAGTTGCTCAAGAACAATACGACCTGAGCGCCTCTTCATCACTCTCCATTTGTCTTCCCGCACGCGCACTGGAGGCGGCAAGGCCAATGTGCTGCTTTGGAATGTAGCCCCAGCGCCGAAGCAAGGCTCCTTACTCTGAAAGGTTTCAAGCCGCGATTTGCTTAAGAGCATAGACCGGCTACGAGATTGCCACTGCCACTGATCGCTGGGGGCACAGACAGGCGGAAAATTCCTCAGGACAGATGGCTAGTATGCCCGCTCCAATGTCATTTTGGCTGTCAATCCCACTCGGTAGGCAAATTCGCTGAGAAATCGTAGAGCTCGCAGGTCCACATCATCGACATCAGCCGGGCGCTTACAGGGACCACGAGCTATTCAACAAACTAGCGAGACGTCGAGTTGCCTTCTTAACTTTGGAACAGCTCATGGAGCTGAAGCAGTGCTTGAAGTATAAGCAATTTTCTCAGCGACGGCCCTGACCCTTAGTATTGATGCCTCGGCCTTAAGCAGGCGATAGTCTATTTAACTGTTGGGATGGGCGCTCCTCGTGATGCCATTGGCGAGGTAGAGTTGTAAATCGATATTGGTGAGTTTGCGGTCTTCATCGGCGAGGCGGTAATTGCGCATCGCTCGTTACTGCTATCGCAACCTGAGAAGAGCGCGCTTTTTAGAGTTGAGCTCGTCTGGACGGGTTAGCCGTCTCCACCACGTTGGCGTCGCGACTTGGATCCAGGCCGGGAGGCAGCTGTCGGGTGACTACGAATTAACCCTGTTTGCCTCGGAGAGATACGCGAAAAGTCAGCAGTATGGTTTATTACTTTGCTTCCACGCCGGTTCATCTTCAACATGACGAAGCATTCATTATGGTAACTCCACGGATGCCGTTACGCTGATGCGACTAGTGGCAATTGCGTTGGAGTAATGGTGGACATGACTGTGGTAGCTTCGGATCATCAGTATCAGTTTCTTCTGCTG
>JAEUMG010000005.1 GCA_016793355.1 Hyphomicrobiales bacterium | reverse complement strand
GTGGAAGGCGGCGCGGCGGGAAATCTTTGCGAGAATGCGGGCGAGGCCCACATCATCATCGACCAGGAGATCGCCGGTGGACGAGCCGATGAACACCTTGATGCCGGCGCAGCCCGCGAGCCTCTCAAGTTGCGGAAGGTCCTCGACATTGTCGCGGGTTCCGCCGGCGAAAAAGGCGAAATCGCATTGCATGCGGTCGGTGGCGCGGGCGACCTTGTCGGCGAGCGCCTCGGCCGTGACGGTGGCCGGCCTGGTGTTGGGCATTTCGAAGACGCCGGTGACACCGCCCAGGACGGCGGCGCGGCCGCCTGTCTGCAAATCTTCCTTGTGCTCGGCGCCGGGCTCGCGCAGGTGGACCTGGGTGTCGATGACGCCGGGAAGCACATGGAGACCGCTGCAGTCGATGATTTCAGCGGCCTTGTCGAAACGGCCGAGGCCGGCAATCCGGCCGTCCTTGACCGCCACGTCGCGAATCAGGGCACCATCGTGGTTGACGACGGTTCCGCCTTTCAAAATCAGGTCATAGGCCTCGGCCATGTGCTATCCTTGAACGCCCGGCGGGGCATACGTAAATGGAGCGGCACGGCCACGCAAGAATGAGCATCAATCCGCCGAGTTCAGCCATCGAAACCCTGCCCGGACGCGGCGTCCTTGCGGTGACGGGGGTGGACGCCGCCGGCTTCCTGCAGGGGCTCGTAACCAGCGATGTCGAGGGTCTTCAGCCAGGGGCCGCGGGCTATGCCGCGCTCCTCACCCCGCAAGGCAAGATCCTGTTCGATTTCCTGTTGCAGCGGCAGGAAGATGGTTTCCTCATCGACTGCGCGGCAGCGCAGCGCGAGGCGCTGATCAAGCGCCTCGGCTTCTACAAGCTGCGCGCGAAAGTGACGGTCGAGCCGCGCGACGATCTGAATGTCGTGGTGGCGGACGAGCCGGCGGCGGGGCTTTATGCCGATCCGCGCCTGGCGGATTTGGGCTATCGCGGGTTTTCCGCGCAGAAGGGTCCCGGAGGGAACCGCACCTATGATGCGCGGCGCATCGGGCTTGGCATTGCCGATAGCGAGGCCGATATGGGATCCGGCGAGCTGTTTCCGCATGAGGCCAATCTCGATCAGTTGAACGGCGTGAGTTTCACCAAGGGCTGTTATGTCGGCCAGGAAGTCGTCTCGCGCATGGAGCATCGCGGCACGGCGCGGAATCGCATCCTGCCTTTGAAGCTTGATGGCGCGGCGCCTCCGAAAGGCACCCCGATCAGGGCCGGCGAGAAACAGATCGGCACGCTGCTGTCATCCGCAGGGGATCGCGCGCTCGGACTCATACGGCTCGACCGCCTGGCCGACGCCGCCCGGGCCGGTGACAGGCTGCTGACAGATTCGGTTCCAGTCCATGTTTTCAAGCCTGCCTTCGCACGATTCGACCTCGTAATTCCGCAAGCGGCATAGTCATGGCGACAAGACCTTCCCTCATCGAGCATGAAGACGGGCTGAGCCGTTGCAGCTGGTGCGGCACCGAGCCGATCTATCGCGATTATCACGACCAGGAATGGGGCGTGCCCGAATGGGATTCGCGCGCCCTGTTCGAAAAGCTCATGCTCGACGGATTTCAGGCGGGGCTCTCGTGGATCACCATCCTACGCAAGCGCGATGCCTTCCGCAAAGCGTTCGACGGGTTCGATCCCGAGAAGATGGCGCGCTACACGCCGAAGAAGCTCGAAAAGCTGATGCAGAATGAAGGCATCGTGCGCAACCGCGCCAAGATCGAAAGCTCGGTCAGCAATGCCAGGGCCTATCTCGCGATCCCGGACTTCTCCGCTTACTTGTGGAATTTCGTCGATGGCATGCCGGTCCAGACCCGGTTCAAGACGATGGGTCATGTGCCGGCGGCCACGCCGATCGCCGAGGCCATGTCGAAGGACCTGCGCAAGCGGGGTTTCAATTTCTGCGGGCCGACCATCGTCTATGCCTTCATGCAGGCTTGCGGACTCGTGAATGATCACCTGGTCGGATGCCATCGTCACGACCAGGTGGCGGCTCTCGCCAAGCGGCGCTGATGGCGCGCGTTAAGGCCCCGCCGCGCGCCTGGCAGCGCATGCTGTCGGGACGGCGGCTCGACCTCCTCGATCCCTCGCCGCTCGATATCGAAATCGAGGACATCGCGCATGGGCTGGCGCGCGTGGCGCGGTGGAACGGGCAGACCAAGGGACCACATGCCTTCTCGGTGGCGCAGCATTCCCTGCTGGTCGAAAGCCTCGCCTTCATGCTCGAGCCAGCGCTCGCGCGCGGGGCGCGACTCGCGACCTTGCTTCACGACGCGCCGGAATATGTGATCGGCGACATGATCTCGCCCTTCAAGGCGGCACTCGGCCTCGACTACAAGGCTTTCGAGCTTCGCCTCCTCGGCGCCATTCATATCCGCTTCGGCCTGCCGGCCAAGACATCGGAAAAGCTCGGCGGTCTGATCAAGAAGGCGGACCGAATCGCTGCCTATCTGGAAGCCACCGAGCTTGCGGGGTTTTCGCTCGAAGAAGCGGCGCGGTTCTTTGGCAAGCCGGCGTTTCCCAAGGATGCGAAGGCGCCGATGAGGCTTCTGAAACCGCTTGCCCCCGACGATGCCGAGGCGGCATATCTGAAGAAGTTCAAGCAACTCGCGTGAGGAGAAGCCGGCGATGATCATAGTGTGCCCGCTCTCCGCGGTGCAGCGCCTGGTTGACGATCACCGCGTCGGCCGGGTGGTGAGCCTGTTGGGGCCGGAGACGCCGCATCGCACCTTCACCGGGATCGTCGCGGATCGGCATTTGAAGCTCACCTTTCACGATATCGTCGAGCCGGTCGACGGCTTTACCGCACCGCGCGCCGAGGACGCCGAAACGCTTGTCAGCTTCCTCAAGGACTGGGACCGGGTCGACCCGCTTCTCATTCATTGCTGGGCCGGCATCAGCCGGTCGACGGCGGCGGCCTTCACGGCGCTGTGCATGCTGAGACCCGATGTGGAGGAAGAGCGTATCGCGAGGGAATTGCGACGCGCCTCGCCCTCGGCCACGCCAAACCGCCTCATCGTCTCGCATGCCGACAGGATATTGGGACGCGAAGGACGCATGGTCGCGGCGATCGACCGTATCGGACGCGGTGCCGATGCCTTCGAAGGCGTGCCGTTCACGCTGAAGCCTTAGCGGCCACACCCCACCCTGCGCGTTGCGCGCGTCACCCTCCCCTCGCCGGCACGACGGGAGGAAGAAAGTCAAGAATTTCCCTCCCCGACTTCGGGGAGGGTGTCACGCGCCAGCGTGACGGGTGGGGCATTCAAAGCGCACGGATTGTTACTTCCCGCCATGGGCGAATTCCCAATAAAGCTCGCGGGCTTTCTGGCAGATCGGGCCGGGCTGAAGATTGCGCCTTTCGATGCGGGTGATTGGCACGACCTTGGCGTAGTTGCCGGTCGAGAAGACTTCATCGGCCTCAAGAAAATCGCGCCAGGGAATGGCACGCTCATGCACTTTGATCCCGGCCTTGCGCAATAGCTTGATGACGCGCTGGCGCGTGATGCCATTGAGGAACGTACCGTTCGGGACAGGCGTGTGCGCCTCGCCGTCCTTGGCGTACCAGATATTGGCGGTGGCGAGTTCCGAAACCGAGCCCACGGCATCGAGCATCACCGCATTGTCGAAGCCGCGCGCGCGCGCCTCGCGCATGACGCGCGCCGAATTGGGATAGTGGCAGGCGGCCTTGGCATCGGTCGGCGCGAATTCATAAGAAGGTCGGCGGAAGGGCGAAAGCGTGACGGAAAAGCCCTTAGGCTCCGGCAGGGGCGCGTCATAGACCGAAACCGAGAACTTCGTCGTCTCCGGGTCGACATCGACAAAACCGTCCTCGGCCCAGAACATGGGCCTGAGATAAAGCGGCGTGCCTTTCGGAAATTTGGCGATGCCTTCGCGAATGAGGTCTTCGATCTCGCCGGCGTTCTTGAGAATCTTCAGGCCAAATGATTGCGCCGAGCGAACGATGCGCTGGCAATGGAGGTCGAGATCGGGGGCAACGCCTTCGAATGCACGTGCACCGTCGAAGACGCAGGAGCCGAGCCATGGCGCATGGGTCATCGGCCCCATGATCATCGGATTTCCCTCGTGCCAGGCTCCCTCATAGAAGGTGACCGACCGGGATTGTGCTTCCTTGTACGCCATCGTCAGTTCTCCATGTTACGGGGACAGTAGCCGGGCGAGGCCCAAAAGACAAAGCGCGACAGCCCTGCAAACCTGCATATGCTTCGTCACTCGCCGGCGAGGCGGGATCTGAAAGTCCTGACATGGGCGGCAAGCAGGTCGGCAAATACCCGCATATGCGGGGCGGTCTTCGCGTTCTCGCGCAGAACCAGCCAGAGATCGCCCTCGATTTCCGCAATCGGCGGCTGACAGCGCACAAGCTCGGGGTCGGAATCGCCGGCGATGCAGGGCAAGGTGGAAACGCCAAGACCCGCCCTCAGCGTGAGAACCAGATTCGTGAGGCTGTTGCAGCGCGCGCTGATATGAGAATTCGCGGCCACGCGGGCCAGAAATCGAGGGCCGGGAAGATCCGCAATGGCACCGTCGAAGCCGACCACGGCGTGTCGCGCGATATCTTCGATCGTCGCCGGCACGCCGTGCTCTTCGGCATAGGCGCGGCTGCAATAGAGCGACCAACCGACGCGCGCGAGCCTTCGGCCGACGGTTCCGGGCGAAAGCGGCGATTCACGATGGCGCACGCTCGCGCGCAAGGCGATATCGGCCTCGCCGCGCGCAAGATCGAGGCGGCGATCGTCGGCGGCAAGTTCGACGAGAATGCCCGGATAGCTCGCGCGGAAGGTGCGCAGCCACGGTGTTATGAGAATGTTGGCAAGCATTTCTGGGGTCGTGACACGGACGGATCCGGTGAGCGTGCGCTGCTTGGCACCGGCCGCATGCTCAAGGGCCTTGATCTCTTTCTCGACCGATGCCGCCGTCTCCGCTACGCTTTGGCCCAAGGGGGTCAGATGATACCCGCTCTGCCGGCTCTCGAAGAGTTCGGCGCCCATCGCTGCCTCAAGGCGTGTCATGCGCCGCATCACCGTCGTCTGGTTGACGCCGAGCGACTGCGCCGCGCGCAGCGCCGAGCCGCCGCGGGCCACGGCCAGGACAAATCGCAGATCGTCCCAGTCAATCATTGGGCCATTCTGCGAAAATGCAGAATGAGTTGGCAATAGCGCTGATTGTGGCCGTACGCGGGTCGTCTTAGCTCATCGGCCATGGCCGGCCTGTGAGCCGGCAGATCGTGAAAGCGCCAAACCCTATCCACGCCGCGAGAGGAATTTCGCGGCGAAGGGGAGGTTTTGGTCCTATGATGGAGGATGTTAAGTGGATATAGACGCTCTGAAGCAGACGGTCCGCGGGGCCGTCACAACGCGAGGCGATGCCGGTTATGAGGGCACGCGGGCCGGTCTTTTGTGGAACGGTCGCAAGCCCGAGCGGTATCCCGAAATCGTGGTCAAGGCCATGGACGCCGGGGACGTTCAGGCGGCCGTGCGATTTGCCGCCCGAAACGGCCTGCGCGTTTCCGCACGTGGCGGCGGCCACAACTTCTCCTGTGTCAGCCTGCAGGACGGCCTGGTGGTCGACCTGGGAGCGATGGACAGGCTGGGCATCGACGTCGAGAAGCGCACGGCTACCGCCGGACCAGGCGTGACCAACAGCCGGCTTGCCGCTGCCCTGACCGAACATGGTCTCGCTTTCCCCGTCGGACATTGCGCGAGCGTACCCGTCTCGGGATACCTGCTGGGCGGCGGGTTCGGCTGGAATTCGGGCGCGTGGGGCATCGCCTGCCACAATGTCGCGAGCGTTGAGGTCGTGCTCGCCGACGGGTCGCTCATTACCGCGAGCGAGACCGAAAATCCGGAAATCTTCTGGGCGGCACGCGGCGCAGGGCCGGAATTCTTCGGCATTGTGACAGAATACCGCCTTCGCCTTCAGGATCTGCCAAGGACAATCCGCACCAGCGTATGGAGCTATAGTCTCGACCGGATCGACGCGGTGGAGCGCTGGATGAGCGCGACCATGCGCATCTTACCAAGCAATGTCGAATTCACCGCGGTTATGTCGTCGGCGCCGCCGCCGCTCGCCGACAGGGCGGCGAAGACCGTGGCGGCGGTTGCCACCATCTTCGCCGCTAGCGAGGAAGAGGCCGCGGCAACGCTTGCCAAGATCCAGTCCGGTGCTCCGGAAGGAGCGCTCGCCGCGCAACTTGGCATGGAGACGCCATTCGACGTGCTCTATCGCATTATCGGCCAGTTCTTCCCGGAAGGCCGCCGCTACGCAGCGGACACCCATTGGTCGGCCGATCCCGCGGCCCTCTTGCGCGGGCTGGCGGACTCTGTCTCCGCAGCGCCATCGCCCGAGACTTTCGCCCTTGCCGTCGTGCTGCCTCCGACTGCCTCACAAGCGATACCCGATACCGCCTTTTCGATGATTGGTCCCGCTTTCGGCGCTGCCTATGCGATCTGGCGGGACAGCAAGAATGATGCGGAGAATTTCACCTGGGTGCGCCAGGCGAGCGAAAGGGCGGCAAGTTACTCGCTCGGGCATTATATCGGCGAAGCCGATCTTGATCTGCCCGAACGGGCTCGCGGCTCGTTTTCAGCCGCAGCCTATGCGCGTCTGTGCAGTCTGCAGCGGAAATACGACCCGGCAGGGCTGTTCCACCGCCCGGCGCGGGAGCCGCTCAAGAAGGCCGGCTAGGCCAAGAGAATCTCCGGCGCGGCGATCAACTGGGGATGGCGGCGGTTGCCGCTATCCCACCCTGAGTTGTTTCTAGGAGTCGGTGTAGAAAATGTGCCGGCCGATCTTGATAAGGCGCTTCATGCTGCGCGCCCATTTCGGCTGCACGTAATCGGCATGGTAATTGGTAGCGGCGGCGATCGCCTTGATCGACTGGTCGCCGGCCATGGCCTTGTGAGCGACGCGCTTGGAGCGGTCCCAGGCTTCCTTGTTCTTGATCTCGTCGGGAAGCCCGTCGCAGGCGAAGGAGAACTGGCAGGAATTGCGGCGGTCGGATCCCTGGTAGACGACACCGCAGATGGTCTTGGGATAGTTGGGATCGCGGGTGCGGTTGATGATGACCTTGGCAACCGCGAGCTGGCCAAGTTCGGATTCGGAGCGGGCTTCGAAGTAAATCGCGCGAGCGAGGCAATTCTCTTCGGCAAGCTTCACGCGTTTCTGCGCGATCGTCTTCTTCTTTTCCTGCCGCTTCATCTTGTAGGTCGATTCGAGCTTCCAGATGGCGGGCGTCAGGACGCGCGGTGCCTCAACTTCCGGTTCGGGCGTCGCCAGGGCTACCATCTGCAGCATGCCGCCCTTGGAGCCGGACTCGACGACTGCCGCTTCCTGACCGACGAAATCGCTCTTGAGACCGACGACTTCCTGCTCACGGGTCATGGGCAGTGAAACGAGATCGAGCTTGGCTTCGCCCGGAAGCAGCGAGCCCTTGGCGATGATGACCGTGGATGACGGCATTTCGGCCGGCCATGCCGTTTCCTCGTTCGGAATAACGCGAGCGACGGCATTTTGGCCCATATAGTGGCCGGCAAAGGCAAAGGCTGCGACGAGCAGCACGCCGCCTACGATGTATGGCAGGGACCCCGAATAGCGACCGCGGGATGCTGTGCGGTCGTCATACTGTATCCGCCGGTCACGGCGGACGGGTTTCCTCGGCCTGCTATGGGCGCGGTTTGACCTCTGCACTTCCCCTCATTCCTACCGTTGCTATGACTAGCAAACCCCGAATATGCGGTAGAATAACCCCTCGGCGTTTAGCACAGGTTAACCATGCCTTCAACCGAGCTTGTTTGTAAGTCGTATCAGGCCCGGGAAAGATTATCAACCCGTTAATGAACTGGCCGTAATTGATTCATTTTGTTGAGGAAATTGCCGCCTGGGCGGCCGCCAGACGGGCGATCGGAACGCGGTAGGGAGAGCAGGAAACATAGTCCAGACCGACCCCTTCGCAGAAAGCAATGGAGGCCGGATCGCCGCCATGTTCGCCGCAGATTCCGAGCTTGAGACCCGGTCTTGCGGCGCGGCCGCGTTCGGTGGCGAGCTTCACCAATTCCCCCACCCCCTCAGTGTCCAATGATACGAAGGGATCGGTCTTGAAAATGCCCTTGGCGGTATACTCACCCAGGAATCGCGCGCTGTCGTCGCGGCTGATGCCGAACGTCGTCTGGGTGAGATCGTTGGTGCCGAATGAGAAGAATTCGGCCGACTGCGCGATGTCGCCCGCCCGCAACGCAGCGCGCGGCAATTCGATCATGGTTCCGATGAGATAGTCGATCTTGGTGCCGGTCTCTTTGGCCACCTGCTCGGCGACGGCGACGATGCGCTGGCGTACGATATCAAGCTCGGCGCGGGCGGCGACCAACGGCACCATGACTTCGGGAACGGGCGGCAAACCGGTACGGCGGCCGACCTCGGTGGCCGCCTCGAAGATGGCCCGGGCCTGCATTTCGGCGATTTCCGGGTAGGAAACCGCAAGCCTTACGCCGCGATGGCCCAACATCGGGTTGAACTCGTGCAACTCGGCGACCCGGTCGCGCAGGGTCTTGGCGTCGGTCTTGAGGGCGGCGGCCACTTCGGCGATCTCGGCGTCGCTGTGCGGCAGGAATTCGTGCAGGGGCGGGTCGAGCAGGCGGATGGTCACCGGCAGGCCGGCCATGATCTCGAACAGGCTGACGAAATCCTGGCGCTGCATGGGCAGGATCTTGGCGAGCGCGGCGCGGCGGCCGGCTTCGTTTTCGGCGAGGATCATTTCGCGCACCGCGACGATGCGGTCGGCATCGAAGAACATGTGCTCCGTGCGGCACAGGCCGATGCCCTCGGCACCGAAATCGCGGGCGGCACGGGCATCGAGCGGGGTTTCGGCATTGGCGCGCACCTTCATGCGGCGCATCCCGTCGGCCCAGCCCATGATGGTGGCGAAGTCGCCGGAAAGCTCGGGCTTGATGGTCGGAACCTCGCCCTTCATCACCTGGCCGGTCGAACCGTCGATGGTGACGGTTTCGCCCTTTTTCATGGTGATGCCGGCCGCATGAAGGGTCGCTGTTGCGTAATCGACCCGGATGCCGCCGACGCCCGACACGCAGGGCTTGCCCATGCCGCGGGCCACAACCGCGGCATGCGAGGTCATGCCGCCGCGGGTGGTGAGGATGCCTTCGGCAGCATGCATGCCGTGGATATCCTCCGGGCTGGTCTCGATGCGCACGAGGATGACGCGCTGGCCGGCGGTCTTCAGCCGGTCGGCCTCGTCGGAATCGAAGACGATGGCGCCCGAGGCCGCGCCCGGCGAAGCGGGCAAGCCCTGGCCGATGATTTCGCGCCTGGCCTTGGGGTCGAGGGTCGGGTGGAGAAGCTGATCCAGCGAGGCCGGATCGATCCGGCGGATCGCCTCCTCCTTGCCGATCAGGCCTTCGGCGACCATGTCGGCGGCGATCTTCAGTGCCGCTTTGGCGGTGCGCTTGCCGGAGCGGGTCTGGAGCATCCAGAGGCGGCCGTCCTGGATGGTGAATTCCAGGTCCTGCATGTCGCGATAATGCTTCTCAAGGCGCGCGAAAGTCTCGACGAGCTGCCTGAAGGTTGCTGGCATCAAGGCTTCGAGCGAGGGGGCGTCGGACCCGGCCTCGATCCGCGCGGCCTCGGTGATGTTCTGGGGCGTGCGGATGCCGGCGACGACATCTTCGCCCTGAGCATTGACGAGAAATTCGCCATAAAGCGCCTTGTCGCCGGTCGAGGGATTGCGGGTGAAGGCAACGCCCGTCGCCGACGTCTCGCCAAGATTGCCGAAGACCATGACCTGGACCGTGACGGCCGTACCCCAGTCGCCGGAAATGCCGTGCAGTTTGCGATAGGTGACAGCGCGCGCCGACATCCAGGATTTGAAGACCGCGCCGATCGCGCCCCATAACTGCTCGGAAACATCCTGCGGAAAGGGCTTGCCGGTTTCGGACTCGACACAAGCCTTGTAGCGCTTGAGGACGATCAGCCAGTCATCGGCGGTGAGTTCGGTATCGCCGGAGAGCCCGCGCTCATCCTTGATCTCACCGAGGATGTCCTCGAAGCGGTGATGCTCGACGCCCAGCACGACGTCGGAATACATGTGGATGAAGCGGCGATAGCTGTCATAGGCAAATCGCCGGTCGCCGGCGCGGCGCGCCAGGCCCTCGACCGTCGCATCATTGAGGCCAAGATTGAGCACAGTGTCCATCATGCCGGGCATCGACACGCGGGCACCGGAACGCACGGAAACCAGCAGCGGGCGCTCGGCATCGCCGAATTTCGCGCCGACCGCCTCGCCCACCTCGGCGATGGCGGCATCGACCTGGGCGGAGAGGCCTTGCGGATACTTGCCGCCGTCGCGGTAGAAGGCGGTGCAGACCTCGGTGGTGATGGTGAAGCCCGGCGGCACGGGCAGTTCCATCTTCGCCATTTCGGCGAGATTGGCGCCCTTGCCGCCCAGGAGATTCTTCATCCCGGCTTCGCCTTCGGCTTTGCCTGCACCGAAGCGATAGACGTATTTTTCAACACCCGACATCTGCAAATCCCTTTTCCGCATCCTTCGCGGCCCGGCTTGGCCGGGCACCTCAGGATGAGGCCGTCTCTAAGCCACAGCCCGGCGCGGCGATCAAGCGACGGAAAGTCCCGCAAAATCGCCGATACCGTCGAGACCGGTCCGGCGCGCGGCAACGGCTTCGCATGCGGTGCGCGAGAGGAGAATTCGCTTGGCGCTCGTCTCGACGTTCACCCCTCGATCCTTGAGAAATCCGCAACCTCGAGCGTCGTCGCGCGGATACGGTTCAGGAGCTTCAGCCGGTTTTCGCGGAAGTTCGGATCGCGATCATTCACGGTGACCTTGTCGAAGAATTCATCGACAGGGGCACGCAATCGCGCAATGGCGCGCATCGCGCCTTCGAAATCCTCATGCTCCAGCGCCATGCGCGTCTGGCCCATGCTGACCGTGATCGCCGAATGCAGCGCCTTCTCCTCGCCCTTGATCAGCTTCTGCGTATCGACGTCGATGCCATAGGTGACGCCGTCCTTCTTCTCCTCGATCTTGAGGATGTTGTTGGCGCGCTTGATGCCGGCGAGAAGGTTCTTGCCGTCATCGGTATCGAGGAATTTCGACAGGGCATCGACGCGCTTGACGATCATCAACAGATCGTCCTGGCCGGGCAAGGCGAAGACGGCATCGATCAGATCGTAGCGGGCACCCTGGTCGCGCAGATAGACTTTCAGGCGATCGGCGAAGAAGGAAAGGAGGTCTGAAACGATCGGCTGCTCATCGGATTGAGCGGGTGAGTTCGTCCGGAATCGGTGTTCAAGTTCAGTTGCCTCGCGTGCAAGCTCCCCATAGCGCGCCGCTGTGGCAGGATTGTCACTCGCAGGTTGTTGCGAAAGTCGTTTTTGCTCCGCGATGTTCATATGAAGCCGAGCCCATCTAACCAGATGGATAAGAAAGGAAGAGATAGGAACTCGAACAGCCCCATCAAGAACTATCCGGATTACGCCCAAAGCGGCGCGGCGCAGGGCGTATGGGTCCTTCGACCCGGTCGGTTTTTCATCGATGGCCCAGAAGCCTACCAGCGTGTCGAGCTTGTCGGCAATCGCCACGGCCTGGCCGATCTTCGACACCGGGATCGAGTCCGACGGCCCCTGCGGCTTGTAGTGATCGCGCACCGCATCGGCGACCTCCGGATCGATGCCCTGATCGATCGCGTAGTATCGACCCATCAAGCCCTGAAGCTCGGGAAACTCGCCGACCATGCCGCTGACGAGGTCGGCTTTGGAAAGCAAGGCTGCAAGCTTCGCCTTTTCGGGATCGGCGCCGATCGCCTTGGCGATCTCGCCGGCGAGCGCCTCGATGCGGCGGACACGTTCGGCCTGCGAGCCGAGCTTGGCGTGGAAGGTGATCTGCTCGAGCTTCGGCAGTTGCGCATCGAGCGGGGTCTTCCTGTCCTGGTCCCAGAAGAACTTCGCATCGCTCAGCCGCGCGGCGATGACCTTGTCGTTGCCGCGCACGATCTCGGCGCCGCCGTCGCGCGCGACGATGTTGGAGACGAGGATGTAGCGATTGGCGAGCCTGCCGGTCTTTCCATCCTTCACCGCAAAACATTTCTGGTGATTCTTGATCGAGGTGGCGATGACTTCCGGCGGCAGATCGAGAAACTTCGTATCGAAGGTGCCCATCAACACGACGGGCCATTCGACGAGGCCTGCGGTTTCCTTGAGCAATCCCTCATCCTCGATGAGTTCAAGCCCTTGCGCGAAGGCGAGATTTCGCGCTTCGGCACGGATCGTCTCGGCGCGCGCGTCGCTGTCGACGATGACCTTGGCCTCGTAAAGCTTCTGCGCGTAATCGGCGAAGCGCCGCGCGGTGAAAGCCGCGGGCGCCATGAAGCGATGGCCGCGCGTGATGTCGCCAGAGGCAATGCCGTCAATCGCGAAAGGAACCACCTCGCCATCGAAAGTCGCAAGGATCGATTGCAGCGGCCGTACCCAGCGCAAGGCGCCCGATCCCCAGCGCATGGATTTGGGCCAGGGAAACTTGCGCAGGATTTCCGGGACGATCCCGGCGATGACGTCGGTCGCAGGGCGTCCCGGCCTGTCGAAGCGCGCGATGTAGAAGCGGCCCTTCTTCTCGTCCTGGACGATCAGATCCTCAAGCCGCAGACCGGTCGACTTCAGGAAGCCGGCAATGGCGGTATCTGGCGCGTCGACGCGCGGGCCTTTGCGTTCCTCGCGGATATCGGCGGTCTTGGCCGGCAGGCCCTCGACCGAAAGCACGAGACGGCGCGGCGTGGCATGAACCTGCGCGCCTTCGTAGACGAGGCCCGATTCGACCAGTGCGCCGGTGACGAGCGATTTCAGATCCTGGGCGGCACGCAGCTGCATGCGCGCCGGGATCTCTTCGGAAAACAGTTCGAGTAACAGCTCAGGCATTCACTCACTTTCTCCCTCCCCGTCTACCGGGGAAGGTACGCCGCGAAGCGGCGGGGGTGGGGATCTTTGCCGACACGCTACGGTGCACCCCACCCGTCTCGCTTCGCGCGCCACCCTCCCCGAAGCCGGGGAGGGAAACTCTCAAGCCGCACCGCCGCCAATGGTATTGGCCCAGGCCTCGCAGCAGCCCTTGGCAAGCTCGCGGACACGGAGGATATAGGCCTGGCGCTCCGTCACCGAAATCACGCCGCGCGCATCGAGAAGATTGAAGGCATGGCTTGCCTTGATGCACTGGTCATAGGCCGGCAAGGCAAGCTGGTGGTGCGGCGTCGCGGCGCCGGCCTCGAGCAATGCCCGGCATTCGCGCTCGGCATCGTCGAAGTGGCGCAGCAGGATGTCGGTATCGGCGAACTCGAAATTGTAGCGCGAGTATTCCTGCTCGGCCTGGAGGAAAACATCGCCATAGGTGATGCGCCCTGCCCCGCTGCCGCCGTTGAAGTTCAGGTCGAAGACATTGTCGACATTCTGCACATACATGGCGAGGCGCTCGAGCCCGTAGGTGATCTCGCCCGATACGGGATCGCAATCGAGACCGCCGACCTGCTGGAAGTATGTGAACTGCGAGACTTCCATGCCGTCGCACCAGACTTCCCAGCCCAAGCCCCAGGCACCGAGCGTCGGGCTTTCCCAATCATCCTCGACGAATCGGATGTCATGCAGAAGCGGATCGATGCCGATCGCCGCCAATGATCCCAGATAGAGATCCTGAAAGTCCGCCGGCGACGGCTTCATGATGACCTGATACTGGTAGTAGTGCTGCAGGCGGTTGGGGTTCTCGCCATACCGGCCGTCCTTCGGCCGGCGTGACGGCTGAACATAGGCGGCCGCCCAGGGCTTGCGGCCGATCGCACGCAAGGTGGTGGCCGGATGAAACGTGCCGGCGCCGACCTCCATGTCATAGGGCTGCAGGATGACACAGCCCTTCGCACCCCAATACTGGTGGAGCGTGAGAATCAAATCCTGGAAAGAGCCCTTCGGGTTGAGAGACATAGTCTGCGGCACCTGGAATTTTGCGGCGCAAACTATGGGTCAACCCCTGCAGGGTCAAGGAGAACGTCGGTTTTTCGCCTTTACTGCTGGGTGCTGGAGCCCGGCATCGGCTTGACCGTGATTCCCTCACCGCTGCCTTCGGTCTCGTTCGCGTCATCGGTCTGCTGCTGGTCGCAGGTGCACTCCGTGACCTTCTCATCCTCGTCGGTCGTCGTCTCATCCTCCGAGGTCTGCTCTTCTTCGGTTGCCGTCTCCTGCGGCTGCATCCAGCTCAAGAGTGCAACCGCATTGGCTTCGTTCAGGCGAACCGCCCAGTGCGACTTGTTGTCATCGACATTGCCGATATGAATGCCCGTGACCCACCAGTCGCTATCGCCCTTGCCCTTGAACCAGACCGGACCGCCGCCCATGGCGGTGACCGTCTGATACTTGCCGGGGCACTGATAGAAGAAATACCCGTCCTGAACCGTGCTCACCTTGCAGGTGGTCTGCCACATCGTGTTGGTCGGCACTCCCTCATATGGGTAGCCCGTGATGTTGAGCTGCTTGAAGGGGAATTCCGGGAAGTGGCTGAAACCCATCCAGCCGGTCTTGTCGCCGATATCCTGCTCCAGTTCGACAAGCGCAAAATTGTAGTCGGGGTTGTTGTCCTTGGTGTAGCCGACCGGCGCGTAGACGTTCTTCCACCGGATCGAGCCATAGGGCGCGTTCTTGCCGTCATAGGCCGGGAAGAAATCGATGTTCTCGTACCACGTGCCGTCCTGCGTGTTGAAGACGCAATAGCCGGCGGTGAGCACAAAGCGTTTCGAGACCAGAACGCCAGGGCATGCGTTGGCCAGAAGCCCGATGGTCGTATAGGGGTATTCGGTCGTCTTCTTGATCTGAACGAGCTTGCCCGCCTGGCCCTGCGATTGAAGCGCGCCACCCTTCTGGCCCGACATGAGCTTGTTGCGAAGCTGTGCGGGCAGATCCTTGGTCGATTCCTTGCCATCGCGGCTGCGCACCGTGGCAGCCATGGACCGCGCAACCTCGGCACCGCTCGGAGCCTGCACCGCGCGATCGCTGCGCTTGGGACCCTGAAGCTTCGCCGCCGGCTGAAGCGGCATCATTGCGGCTGCGCCGGGGGTACTGATCGTCGGAAGCTGTGCCGGGGAAGTCGCCGACTGGGCATAGGCCTCGCCGAACAGACCGGCGGACAATAGCAGAATTGCAACAAGTCCCGTACGGGACAAAAGGCTCAGATTGGTCATGTGCCGTCCTCGATGCTGAGAGGGTATCGGAATGACACCCGCTGCGATGACGCCACGCCCGGATGTCAAAAACACGGCGTTACGGAAACCTTTGAAAGGCGTTTTCTAGCCTTCGGGATAGTAGACGCCGGTCTCGGGATCCTGACGCAGGCGGGTCACGGCGCGCGGCTGCGCGGGACGCGCCACCTTTACTTTGGCCGCCGATGATGTGAGCTGCAGAATCTTTCGAACCGTTAAGACGGTGAGCACGCACGCCACCACGATCGTCACAAGCTTGAGCATCAGCACTCCTCCTCAAAACTCGCCCGGCATTATAGTCCGAAACGCGACCACATTGCACGCTCTTCCAGCGCCGCCGCCAAGCGGCCGAGAACGGCCTCCGCGGACGAAAATCCAAGCCGGCGCAACCCCCAGCCCTGGGGCTTTTCGATCAGCCTGATGTCCAGCTTCTCGCCGAAGCGCCGCGCCAGGACCTCGTGCATATGCCCAAGCCCGTCGATCAGGCCGAGTTCCAATGCCTTGCGACCCGACCAGAAGGCGCCCGAGAAGAGCTCGCTCTCATCACCCTTGAGCTTGCCGGCGCGCCGGGTGCGCACCAGCGTTTTGAACTCGTCGTGAACATCGCCTTGAATGGCCAGCAGGCGCGCGACGTCTTCAGGCTTTTCAGGCTGGAACGGATCGAGGATCGACTTGTTTTCGCCGGCCGTATGCACGCGACGCTCAATGCCGAGCCTGGCGATCGCGTCGACGAAGCCGAAACCGGCGGCAATGACGCCGATCGATCCGACAATCGAACTCGCATCGGCATAGATCTCGTCGCCGGAACAGGCGATCCAGTAACCGCCGGACGCCGCAACATCCTCGCAGAAAACGAGAACCGGCGTGTTGTGCTTTTCGGCGAGCACGCGGATGCGGGCGTGAATCAGCGCCGACTGGACCGCCGATCCGCCGGGCGAATTGACCTGAATCGCAACCGCGGCGAGCCCTTTGCGCGAGAAAGCACGCTTCAGGGTCGCTTCCACCGCATGCATGGAGAGCCCGGGCCGCAGGGGCGATACGGAGCCGACCACACCGGTTAGCCGGATGGCGTGGACCACCGGCCGGTTACCGCGGAATATTGCGGGGATCAGGCGAAGGAGCCAGTCTTTCATCGCGTCAAGAGATAGGCGACGCACAAGGCGGCAACAAGACCGTCAAACGGCTCAGCGGAGCCGCCAGGCCATGCCGGAGCGGAGGATCGCTTCTGCTTCGGGCGTAAAATGGTTGTCGAGCCCGTGCAATGTCAGCCCGGGCAGGAGTTGCATGGGCGCCTTCGAGCCCTTGATGCCCTGGACGATGACGCGCGAGGCCGCCGTGCCCTCGCGGGCATAGAGAGGAGCGACACGGATATCGCCAAACCGGCTTTCCATGGCGTTGAGCAAGCGGCCCAGCGTCTCGGGGCGATGGATAAAGGTGACCGTGCCGCGCAACGTCACCATGGTGTGCAGGACCTTAACCCACAGGTCGAGATCTTCGGGCCCGAAGGCGTGCGCCTGGGATTTCAACAGATTGGGCGACGGCGTCACCTTGTCCTGCTCGAAATAAGGCGGATTGGCAAAGCCGTGATTGAACGAGCCATGCGCCGGCATCGAGGAAAGATCGCGGCGCAGAGCCTCCTTCACGTCGCTGTGGATGACCCGGATGGATCGGCCGAAACCGTTACGCTTGGCGTTCTCCTCCGCCAGCATGGCGTAGCGTGAAGCGACCTCGACGCCGGTAATGTGGACCTGCGGCACACGCGCCGCGATGCAGAGCGCGGCAACGGCGGTACCGATCCCGGCCTCGAAAAGCGTCTCGCCGCTCGCGCAGGGAATGGAGGCAGCCAGAAAGACCGCGTCGATGCCGGCCCGGTAGCCCTTTTCGGGCTGCAGGATATTGAGCCTGCCGCCGAGAAATCCATCCTCCGTCAGGGTCGCAGGCACGTGACCGTGCAGCGGCGGCGCGGGGGGATCGGCGGCGTCTCTCACAAGATTCGTCTGCATATTGCCTGCAAGGTTAATCGGGGAGAGTTAGCGCGACGTTACCGAGGGCCCGGCGCGCGGCCGCCAAATCTTCCTCGGCCACCATGATGCGGCGCGGGAAAGCTCCGATCGAGCCTTCCATAGCACTGATATAGCTATCGAAAACCTCGAATCCGATCCCCTCCTCGGAGAGCAGATGCGAGACATAGGAGATCAAAACAATGTCATTGGTCTGCAACAAGAGGCGCATCTCCATGCTCCCGGCGGCTCGCCTGAGACGAAACGGCGGCCCTGCTAGCCGAGCTAGTGCCCGATCCCTACCAAACACTTTCCGCAAGCCACCAATCGCACTTGCCGCTCCGATTGGGCACCCCTATGGTCGCCGCCAGATTACCTATTAGGGGCGAATTGTGGGCGTCGTCATCCCTTTTGAAGGCAATGAAGATCGTTCGGCCAGTCTGGAGCCGCTCATCGGCCTGGTCGAAGCCGATATGGGCAAGGTCAACGAGGCCATCCTGGCGCGCGCTCACTCGCATGTCGAACTCATTCCGGAGCTTGCCGGCCATCTCATCAATTCGGGCGGCAAGCGCATCCGGCCGATGCTGACGGTGGCGGCCGCCAGATTGTGCGGCTATCGCGGCGAGCTGCATGTAAAGCTCGCAACCTCGGTCGAGTTCATGCACACCGCCACGCTGCTCCACGACGATGTCGTCGATGAGAGCGACCTGCGCCGCGGCAAGGCGGCCGCGCGAAAGATCTGGGGCAACCAGGCCAGCGTGCTGGTCGGAGACTATCTGCTCGGCCAGGCCTTCAAGATGATGGTCGAGACGGGCTCGCTCGAATCGTTGCGCATCCTGTCGAATGCGGCGGCCGTCATTGCCGAGGGAGAGGTGCTGCAGCTTGCGGCGGCGCATGATACCAAGACCACCGAGGATGCCTATCTCCAGGTTATCGGGGCCAAGACAGCAGCCCTCTTCGCGGCGGCCTCGGAAGTCGGCGCGGTGATCGCCGGCCGCCCGCGCGAGGAGCAGGCGGCGCTCGAATCCTACGGCCGCAATCTGGGCATCGCTTTCCAGCTCGTCGATGACGCACTCGACTATTCGGGCAAGCAGGCGCTTATGGGAAAGAGCGTCGGCGACGATTTCAGAGAGGGAAAGATTACGCTCCCGGTCGTGCTCTCCTACCGGCGCGGAGCCGCGGAAGAGCGCAATTTCTGGAAGCGCACGCTGGAGGACGGCGACCAGACGCCCGACGATCTGATCTACGCGCAAAAGCTCATGGACCGGCACGACGCGATTTCCGATACCGTCGAACGCGCGCGGCACTATGGGGACATCGCGCGCGATGCCCTGGCGATCTTCCCGGACGGGCCTTACAAACATGCGCTGCTCGAAGCCGTCGATTTCTGCGTCGCCCGGGCCTATTGAATTCACTTCGAAAGGCAGACGCCCATGCCATTTGTCAGCATCAGAATCCTTGCCGGTCACACGCAGGAGACAAAGGATCGGATTGCCGAGGGGACCGTCAAAGCAATCACCGAGGCCACGGGGCTTCCCGGCGAGGCGGTCTGGGTGGTGTTCGAGGATGTGACGGCGGAGGACTGGTTCGTCGGCTCCAAGACAGTGGCCGCGCTCAAGGCCTCGGGCAAGCTTTAGAGGGACGGGCCTCGCGGTTCGAGGGCGGCTTCGCCGCAGTCTCACCATGAGACCAAGGACGTCCTTCGAGGCCCACCTATCGGCGGCACCTCAGGACGAGGTCAGTGCATGAGGGCTGTGCGGGGATCAGTCCGTACACGAACCATCGTGCCGGCGAAAGCCGGTATCCCCTGAGACGGTGCCGTTGCTGAAATGGCTCAGGGGACCCCGGCTTTGCGCCGGGGTGACGGGTCAGGGCGTGGCTCGCGATGGACCGATCCTCGCGCCATGGCCGTCCTTCGAGGGCCGCCTGTCGGCGGGCACCTCAGGACGAGGTCAGCGCATGAGGGCTGTGCGGCACTTAGTCCGTACACAGACCGTCATGCCGGCGAAAGCTGGCATCCCCTGAGACGGTGCCGTTGCTGAAATGATTCAGGGGACCCCGGCTTTGCGCCTGGGTGACGGAGAACAAGCAGCCGCGCGGTGTTATTCTTCATCCCTTCTCCCCTCGTGGGAGAAGGCGGACGCCGCGTGAGCGGCGGCCGGATGAGGGGGCGGCGCAACGCGAGAAGCGTTTGACACATGGCGACGCCCCCTCACCCGGCGTGCTGGCGCACGCCGCCCTCTCCCACGAGGGGAGAGGGGTAAGTTATGATCTGTATACTGATGAATGGCCCCTAGGACGTGTCGTCGAGCGGCGGGTTGCCGTCAGTGGCGAGCCAGTGGCACTCTTTGAGGATGTCGTCGACCTCGTGGATCGGCCGCCGGCGGAAGCCGGGCGGCCGGCCGGGGCGCAAGGGGCTCCAGCGCTCAGGCCGCCGCTCTTCCTTGGGACGCGCCTGCCAGCGGGCGAGCCGCATGGCCTGGCGGGGGATGTCTTGAACCGCGTCCAGGACAGCCATGAGGCGGCGGATCAGCGGCTTGGCATTGACCGTGCCGTCATCGGCCTTCTTCTCCACGACAGG
>JAEUMG010000389.1 GCA_016793355.1 Hyphomicrobiales bacterium | reverse complement strand
GCTGAGCGGATCGTGCTCGATTCTGATCCGCATGCCGTCGGCTTTTATGAACGCGTGGGCTGCCGGGTGATCGGCGAGGCGCCATCGGGCTCGATCCCGGGGCGCATGCTGCCGCGGATGGAGAAGGTGCTCACGTAGCGGATTACGGCGCCCCCACCCCTAGCCCCTCCCCACGGTGGGGGAGGGAGACGTCGACGGGCGCTGGACCGCTTCGGCGCTGCGCCTGGCAAGATCGCGCAAATCGTCGCCCAATTGCTCGAATGCGAAGCGCAGCGTGAAGAGGCGCTCGGCCTCGGTCGTGGCCTCGGGAATGCCGGCATGGTTGCACTGGTCAAGGGCCAGAACGAAGCTGCGCAAGGCAGTCTGGTAGGAGTCGATCGTTGGGGCTGGCGTATTGTCTTTCAAGGTCGAGGCGATGCCGTCGAGCGTCGCCACCGTGGATTTTTTCACGTCTTCCAGGGCAGGACTCAGTATCGGTAGCAGCGACTGCGGCAAGGGCTTGGCTGCGGCGCGTCCGATCATCACCAGATCGTGCCGGACGCGATAGAGCGTGCGCACCACGGGCTCGGGGTCGCTCGTATCGGAAAAGCGCATGCGCCGCTCGCGCGATGCCTCGTCGGCCGCCGCTTCGGCCTGCTTGATGCCGGCGCGAATGCGGGCATGGATGGGCTGCACGCCCTGGCGCCCGGTCCCGGCCAGCAGGCCTTCGATCAACGCCTCCATCAATTCGGCGTTGATGGTAACGACCTTTGCCGCGGCAATACGCAATTGCTCATGCGCGCGCGCCGGGAAGACGAAGAGCGAGACCGCCAGCGCGACGACATTGCCGAGCGCGATCTCGAAGACGCGGTCGAGCGCAGTCGTCAACGGATCGGCGGCGTGCGGGCCGTAATTCGGAACGAGCATGATGACGGCGGTGACGGGTGCCACACGGAAGGCGGGGTTTACCGCCGCCAGATAGGCGAGCGGAATGACGGCGACGATGATGACGAGGCCGATTTGCGCGGGCGTCGAATGGGGCAAGGTGATCGCGACGAGCGCGCCGACAGCCGCGCCGGCGAGCGTGCCCCAGAGCCGGTCGAGCGCGGCCTTGAGCGAACCGCCGATACTCGTCTGAACCACGATGACCGCGGTGATGACCGCCCAATAGCCTTGAGGGACGTTCAGGAGATTGATGGCGACGAGCGTAACGGCAACCGCGATGACGACGCGCAAGGCCTGGCGCCATTCGGCGGGATGCGCGCGGAGATAGACGAGCGGATTCCAGAAGGTCATCTTTTCAATTCGAGGATGTCGAGCCTCGATTCGAATTTCGGCGCGGGGAACTCCATGCGGAGTTCCTCAGGCCCGGTGCGGAAGACATACGCAACCTGGTTGCGCTCGGCGTCATTGCCGTAATCGAGCGGCTTATCACGGCTGTAATGGAGCGCGCCAAGATAGACGAGGCGTGCATCGCCATCGTCGTAGAAGCGGCCCGACGTGCGCTGCGAACCCGTCGTCTTCACGAGATACCAGCCGGAGCCGTCATCGGTGATGCGGCAATCGAACCAATCATAGATGGTGAGCGGCAGCATGCCGCCGAGCTTTATGGTCCGGCATTTCCACTTGCCAGTCAGGTCGAAGCCGTTGCGGAAGGTGAGGGGTTCCTTCTCCATCAATGCCTCAAGAACCTCAATGTCTGCGGAGCTTCCACCCTGCTTCGCCTCTGCAATCGCTTCAGCACGCGTGGCCGCGTAGTCGGCGAGCCGCGCCTTGTCGGTGGCGGTCAGCCTGGCGTCCAGTTCCCCGTCGGCATGGGCCGGGCCGGCGAGGCCAAGAAGCATCAGAGCAGCAATAACAAGCCAGCGCATGACGAGCGAACTCCCGGCTGATAGCGTCTTCCATTCCATGCCAGTCTATCCGATTCTTTCCCTCGACCTGCAACTCACGTCCGATCCCTGGGATTTCGCGCGCACCGAGCGGGCGCGGATCGATGCGCATTGGGCGGGCCTCGCTGCCGCCAAGCCGGGTCTGTGGAATGGCGAGGTGTTGATGTGCAGCGAGGTCACCCTTGCAGACGGCAGCCTCAGCGCGCGGTTTATCCGGACCGATTATGCGAGCCTTGTCGCCTGGCGCGACTGGGGCTGGCAGGCGACACAGTCGCTCAACTGTTTCGGTTCGGCGGCAGTCACGTCGGAGGACGGTGCGCTGCTGTTCGGGCGGATGGCATCCCATACGCTCAATGCCGGTCGCGTCTATCCGCCGGGCGGTTCGCTCGAGCCCACCGATGTCATGGCGGATGGACGTGTCGATGTGCGCGGTTCCATCGCGCGCGAACTCGCCGAGGAGACGGGTCTAGACGTCAAGGAGGCGGAGGAGGGCGGGTTTCTTGCCATTTTCGATGACCGGCGCAGGCTGGCGCTAGCGCAGAACCTGCGCTTTCCGCTCTCATCGGCCGAGCTTGCGCAAAGGGTTCGCGACTATCTCGCGCGCGAGGACAAGCCCGAACTTGCCGGCGTCGAGATGATCGCGCGCCGGTCGCAGATCTGCGCAGACATGCCGGGCTTTGCGCAGGAACTGGCCCGGCACATGCTACCGGAGTGACCTTTCAGCCGGGTTTGGCGCGAAAGCGCAGACGCGCCCAGTGCAAGATGAATGTTCCGGCCAGGAGGGCGATGCCAGTCCATTGCCAGGCGGGATGCGGCGCCATCAATGCGCAGCCCGCTGCCACTGCAAGCAGGCGTTCGAGGGGCGTGGCGCCGGCAATGATCCAACCCGCCGCCGCCAACGCAAAACCGACAAGCGCGATGGTGGAGGTGATCGAGATTTCGAGGATCGATTGCCAATCGCCGAGCAGCAAGAGGCCTTCGCCCTGCGGCGACAGGCAGAACATCACCGGTACTACAAAGGCGGGAAGCGTGTATTTCCAGGCTTGCAGCATCGTCGCAAACGGCTTGCCGCCGCAAATGGCGGAAGCCGCGAAGGGTGCCAAGGCGGTTGGCGGAGAGACGTCGGCGAGGACCGCATAATAGAACATGAACATATGCGCGGCGGGTGCGGGGACACCCAACGAGGTCAAGGCCGGCACGAGCACGACCGCCGCAATGATGTAGGAAGCCGTTACCGGCACTGCCGTTCCGAGGAGCCACATGGCGAAAGCGGCGAGGAGGATGGTGATGAGCAGGCTGCCGCCACCGAAGTCGACGATGAGGCCGGAGAGCTTGAGACCGAGACCAGTGAGATTGATGATCGACACGATGATGCCGGCGGTCGCACAGGTCGCGGCGATGCCGACACAGCCCTTGCCGCCTTCGACTAGCGAAGCGATCATCCGGTCAGTCGTGCCGTTCCGGTCGCGATCCATCCACCATTGGCCGAGCGTCAAGAGTCCGGCCGCGATCAAGCCGTAGAAAGCTGCGACCGAGGCGCGTTCGCCGAGGAGGGAGACCGCGATGGCAACAACTACGCCGAATGCCGCGCCTTCCAGGCTCACCAGGCGCTGATCGGGCCGGATCAGGCTCAGTATGATCGCGATCACGATCGACCAGAAGACGGCAAGGAATGCGCTCATGCCGGTGAAAAGCAGAACGGCAATCGCGAAAAGCGAGATGAAGTGATAGCCCTGAGATTTGGTGAGCGGCCACACGGGGGTTTCGCTCGTGCGCACCGGCTTGATCGCAAGCTTACGAGAGTCGGCCTCGACCATGAACCAGCATGACAGGTAGTAGAGCAGCGTCGGAATGGCCGCCATAACCAGCACGTCGAAGTAATCGACGTCGAGATATTCGGCGATGATGAAGGCTGCAGCCCCCATGGTCGGCGGTGACAGGGTGGCGCCGATTCCGGCGGCGGAGGTAAGGCCCCCGGCGGTAGCCGCCGGATAGCCGGAACGCTTGAGCATCGGCCAGGCCAGCGAGGCGAGCGTCACGGTGGTGGCGACGCCCGAGCCCGAGACCGTGCCGAGCAGGAAGCCGGAGGCAACGACGGCACGGCCCGGCGCCGCCGAGGCTGGCTTCTTTCCGAAGAGCGCAAAGGCCCAGTCGATGAAGAATTTTCCGGCGCCGCCGCGATCGAGCACGGCACCGAACAATGTGAAGATGATGATGAAGGTGGCGGCAACGTCCAATGGCGTCGAGAACAGGCCTTCAAGCGTCAGATAATTCTGTCCGACGATGCGCGAGATCGAAAAGCCGCGATGGTTGAACGGCGCCGGCATGTAGGGGCCGAAATAGCCATATACGAGGAATGCGATGGCGATGATCGGCAATGCCCAACCGGTCGTGCGGCGTGTTGCTTCGAGCACGATGACAATCAGCGCGCCGCCAAGCCAGACTTCGATGCCGAGCGGCATCGTGGCGCGGGTCTTCGTCGCTTCGAGATGCGTGCACAGATAGATGACGGATGCGGTCGCGACGGCGATCAGCAGCCAATCCAGGAGATGGACCCTGGCACGGCGGATGTCGGCCCGGGAAAAGGGAAAAAGAATGAGGGACGCCGCGAGGATCAAGCCCAGGAAGCTTGCCCGGTAGACGCTGGTATTGATCGAAAACTGGGTCCAGTAGAGCGCATAGAGCGACACGCCCGCGCAGATCGCGCCGGCAAGCCAGGCCTGCCATCCGCCGAGGCGGCGCGGCCGGCCCATTTCGCTGTCGAACATCAGTTCGGCCGGGTCCGCTCCGGCCGCAACGGGTGCTTTATCGCCGGCGATAGCCACGCCGCGAGTGTCAGTTCATCTTCACGCCCCGGCTCGCATAGAATTCGATTGCCGCGGGATGATAGGGAACGGCGGAGGGCTGCGATGCGCTCTCGAGCGCGAGGCGCTTGGCGACAGGATGAATCGCCTGTACCTCGGCAAGATTGTCGAAAATCGCCGCCAGGATCTCCTTGACCAGCGCGCCATCGAGAGACTGCGGCACAAGCAGGACATTATCGACGCCGAGCACGGGCAGGTCGTTCTCCACGCCCGCATAGGCGCCTCCCTTGATCGTCGTGGGAATGTAGACATTGGGGTAGGTCTCATCGAGCCTGGCGGCAAGCTCTCCGGTTTCGATGAAAGTCACGTCCCCGGCATGGGTCGAGACGAGATCCTTTACGGCCGGTGTCGGAACGCCGCCGATCCAGAAAAACACATCGATCTTGCCATCCTTCAGCGCGTTGACCGATTCGGAGACGCCGAGATTGTCACGCGTGACATCGGCCATCGGGTCGAGCCCGGCCGCCGCCATCACCCGGTCGGCAATCGATTCGGTCGAGGAACCTGCCGAGCCGACGGAAGCGCGCTTGCCCTTGATATCGGCAATCGTCCTGATGCCGCTGGACTTGCTTGCAACGACATGGAGCACGCTCGGATAGAGGATGGCGAGCGCAGCGATCGGCTGTGGCCCGGCATCCTTGTATGCCGCTTCACCCTTCATTCCGTCGAACGCGGAATCCATGGTCGAGAAACCGATCTGGGACTCGCCGGCGCCGAGCAGCTTCACATTGTCGACCGAACCGCCCGTCACCTCGGCGGTCGCCTGCGTGTCCGGGAGTTTTTTCGAAAGAAGCTGAGCAAGGCCGCCGCCATAGGGGTAGAAGACGCCTCCGGTTCCGCCCGTGCCGATGACGAGGTAGCGCGTGGCGGCCCACGCCGGTAGGCCGATAGACGATAGCACCGCGCCCATGCCCAGCAGTGAAATCATTGTGCGGCGCGAGAATGTCGGGCGTGTCATCGGCGTCAACTCCCCTTGCTTGCGAATTCTTGGTTGTCCACGTTGCGGTGCCATCCGCACGCCGTCAAGCGGATGGATGTGCTATGGTTCTCCGGTGAAGCCGAGGGAAGCCCTATGCGCGTGAACGCGTTTGGATCGACAGGTCGTAACGTCGCAATTATCGGTCAGGGGACATGGTATATCGAGGCGGCACAGCGGGCCGATGCGGTCGCCGCGCTGCAGCGGGGGATCGATCTCGGCATGACGCACATCGATACGGCCGAAATGTATGGATCGGGGGCAGCGGAAGATATCGTCGGAGAAGCCATTGCGGGGTGGCGGGACCGTGTCTTTCTCGTTTCCAAGGTGCTGCCGCAGAATGCATCGCACAAGGGCACGATCAAGGCATGCGAAGCTTCGCTGCGACGGCTGAAAACGGATCGCCTGGACTGCTATTTGCTGCACTGGCGCGGGCCGGTCCCGCTATCAGAGACGATCGCCGCCATGGGAGACCTGGTTCGCACCGGCAAGATCCGCGCCTGGGGTGTCAGCAATTTTGACGCCGACGATCTCGAAGAGGCTCTATCAATTGCGGGGTCGGGCCAGATCGCCTGCAACCAGGTCCTCTACCATTTGCGCGAGCGGGCCATCGAGCATGCGGTGATCCCCTGGTGCGAGCAGAATAGGGTAGCCGTCGTCGCCTACAGCCCCTTTGGCCATAATGGCTTTCCGTCTTCACAGTCGCCGGGCGGGCGGGTGCTGGCCGAGATCGGCGAGGCGCATGGCGCGACAGTGCATCAGGTGGCGCTTGCCTTCCTCACGCGCCGTCCGTCAGTCTTCGCCATACCCAAGGCGGCGAACCAGAGCCATGTGAGCCAGAACGCCGGCGCCGGCGATCTGGTGCTCACACCGGAAGAAGTTGGCCGGATCGATCGCGCCTTCCCGTTGGGCCGCCGGCCGTCCTCACTGCCGATGCTCTGAATCGACTGTGGGCAGGAGGTGGGGCGAGATTGCGTCCGGTTGGAAAGCCCGTGGACGGTTCTTGCGCATCCATGTCAGGCAGACGGGAAACAGAAACGCGATCACCGCCAGCTTGACGATGATCAGCCAGGTGGGATTGAAGCCAATCGAAAAGATGACGAGAGCCAACAGGGTAAATGCGCCGACAAGCAGCGCAACGCTCCCCCAATATTTGAAATGCGACTCACCGGCCTCGAACCGGATGCCTGGATTCCCCTTCGCGGCTAGTGCCACCAGGTTTCTGACAAACGGCGCATAGGCCGATGCGCGATTCTCGAAGCTGCCAACTCCGGAATAGCTCGTCGAAACGATCGCCTCGCGCCAGCCGTTGAATCGCGTGACGACGCAGCGATAGCGGGCGAAGTCGAAGCGGGTCGGGGTGAAACTCAGACGGATCGAGACAATCTCCGAGAACGGAAAGTGCCCCTTCTTGTCGCCGCCGTCCCACGACAGACCGTCGGGCCCGACTTGCCAAAGCCGTTCCTGCTCAAAGGCATGCTGCCTGACGCGGTATTGCGATTCGCTCATGATCGCCGTTGCCGTCCCGCCATCATCCTAGAACAGACGCGGCGAGACCAGAACAGGCTTGCCAAGGCTGGCTGGTCAGGCCACAGAACTGGGAAGTTCGCAGAAGAACCCCCCACTTTCCTTGCTTGATTGCCTGGCCCCATGGACCGATACTCCCTGGTCGACTCAGGGGAGGGGCCACATGTCGATCGGCTATATCATTCTCGCGCTTATTGCCGCGGCGATCGTCTATGTCATCTACGCCTATAACAATTTCGTTACGCTCAAGAATCTCGTGGCAGAGGGCTGGAGCGGAATCGACGTGCAATTGCGCCGCCGCGCCGACCTTGTTCCCAATCTCGTCGAAACGGTGAAGGGCTATGCTTCGCATGAGGACAAGATCTTCCGCGATCTCGCCGAACTGCGCGCGAAGAGCATCCAGGGCGGCAGTGTCGCGGAAACGTCCGCTGCCGCGCAGGCGATGAGCGCGGCGCTCGGCCGCCTGTTCGCGATCGCCGAGGCCTATCCCGAACTCAAGGCGGACGCCAATTTCCGCGATCTGCAGGACAAGCTCGCGATGATCGAGGACGAGTTGCAGCTCTCCCGGCGCTACTACAATGGCGCGGTGCGAAATCTCAACACCGCCGTCGAATCCTTCCCGGGCAATGTCATCGCCAACTTCTTCAAGTTCACAAAGGCGGAGTTCTTCGAGCTTGGCGACGAAGCGGCACGCCAGGTGCCGAAGGTGGAATTCAACAAGGCCTGAATGGTGCGGCTCTTGCGGGTCATCCTGCCGCAGTCACGAGCCCTGATGGCGGGACTGCTGGCGGCCTTCATGTTGTTCGTTGCCGCGAGCGCGACGGCGCTTGCCTATGAACGCATCACGCTGTTTTCGAGCGAGGTTACGGTCAATCCCGACTCCTCGCTCACCGTGCGCGAGACGATCGATGTCAATGCCGAAGGCAATGTCATCAAGCGCGGCATATTCCGGGATATTCCGACCACCTATAGCGACGGCCATGGCACGCGTTTCCGCGTCGGGCTGGAGGTTGAAAGCGTTACCCGCGATGGCCGCGACGAGCCCTATAGCGTTCTCGACATATCCAACGGCAAGCGCATCCGCATCGGCAATCCCGATGTGTTCCTGACCGTCGGCCCGCACCGTTATGTGATCACCTACAGGACGACGCGGCAGATTGCCTTTCTGGAGAATTATGACGAACTCTATTGGAACGTGACCGGCAATGACTGGCAGTTTCCGATCGACAGAGCGATTGCCATTGTCAATCTTCCCGCCGGAACACGCATCCTGCAAAGTGCGGCCTATACCGGGCCGCAGGGCGCGCGAGGCACCGATTTCCGGGTTATCACGCAAGCGCCGGGCCGCTATGAAGCCGAGACCACGCGCACACTCGCGCCTGGAGAAGGCTTCACGATCGCTGTCGGATTTCCGAAAGGCATCCTGACGCCGCCAACCGCATCGGAGGAAGCAGGCGCCTTCGTCTCCGACAATGCCGGCATCGTCGCGGCCATTCTCGGCGTGCTCGCGGTTCTGGGCTACTATCTCTACGCGTGGAACGCGGTGGGCCGCGATCCGCCGAAGGGCGTCATAATCCCGCTGTTTTCCCCACCGACCGGCATGGGGCCGGCGGGCGCGCGCTATGTCACCAAGCAGGGTTTCGACGATCGCGGATTTGCTGCCGCCCTGGTCGGTCTTGCGGTCAAGGGTTGGCTCAAGATCTGGGACGAAGAGGACGGTTTTTCCGTCACCAAGCTTACGGAAAAGGGCCAGCCGATGACGCAGGCCGAAGCGGCTCTCTTTCGTGCGATCCCCGCAGGCACGACCGACCTCAAAAAGGAGAACCACGTCAAGGTGCGCGCCATGCGCAACGCGCTCGAAGGAGCCCTCAAGAAAGAGCATGAGGGTGCTGCCTTCATGCGCAATGCCAAGTGGTTCTGGATCGGCATCGCGGTCTCGGCGGTGGCG
>JAEUMG010000376.1 GCA_016793355.1 Hyphomicrobiales bacterium | reverse complement strand
CAGCAGATCGCGCTGGCGGCGAGACAGATTGACGGGCGTTTCGACGGTCACCTGGATGTAGAGATCGCCGGACTGGGCCGAACGCAGAACCGGCATGCCCTTGCCCTTGAGGCGGAACTGCTTGCCGGTCTGGGTCCCTTCGGGGATCGACACGCGCGCCTTCTTTCCGTCGATGGTCGGCACTTCGATCTCGCCGCCCATGGCGGCCGCGGTCATCGAGATCGGCACCTTGCAGAAGAGATCGGCCCCGTCGCGCTGGAAGAATTCATGCGGCCTTATGCCAAGGAAAATATAGAGGTCGCCGGACGAGCCGCCGCGCATTCCGGCCTCGCCTTCGCCGGCCAGTCTGATGCGCGTGCCATCTTCCACGCCGGCCGGGATGTTGACGGAGAGCGTGCGCTCGCGGGTGACGCGGCCCTGGCCGCCGCAATGCGAGCAGGGATCGGAAATCACCTGGCCCCGGCCCTGGCAGGTCGGGCAGGTGCGCTCGACCGTGAAGAAGCCCTGACTCGAGCGCACCGCACCGGCGCCGCCGCAGGTCGTACAGGTCTTCGGCGAGGTTCCTGCCTTGGCACCGGTGCCGGAGCAATGGTCGCAGGCGACCGAACTCGGCACGCGGATCTGCGCCGTCTTGCCGGCAAAGGCCTCGGTCAGGCTGATTTCCATATTGTAGCGCAGATCGGCGCCGCGCGAGGCCCCGCCGCGCCTGCCGCCGGCCCCCTGGCCGCGGCCGCGGCCGCCCATGAATTCGCCGAACAAATCCTCGAAAATGTCCGACATGGAAGAGGTAAATTCCGGACCGAAGCCGGCGCCGCCGCGGCCGCCGCCCATGCCGCCCTCGAAGGCCTGATGGCCGAATCGGTCATAGGCCGCGCGCTTCTGCGGGTCGCGCAGAATATCATAGGCCTCGTTGATTTCCTTGAAGCGCTGCTCGGCCTGCCGGTCGCCCGGCTTCGCATCCGGGTGATACTGCTTGGCAAGCTTGCGGAAGGCGTTCTTCAACTCCTTCTCGTCGGCGCCGCGTGCAACCCCCAGAACCTCGTAATAGTCCCGCTTAGCCATCAGACGTCACTGCCATCACCCCACGCATCGCATGCCGCGAAGGCCTGGACGCACCCCTGCTGCGGCATGCAATGGAAATTCGAGCCCTTGAGAAGATTTCTCCCCCGCGAGGTTCGGTTGCGAAGCGCGAACCCCGCGGGGTGAGGATTGTCATTGCCAGGCCGCGATCAGGCGGACTTCCTGTCGTCATCGCGGACTTCGGTAAAGTCGGCATCGACGACGCCATCATCGGCCTGCTGACCGCCCGCACCGGCGCCGGGCTGCGACCCGTCGCCGCCCGGCGTTCCCTGCTGGGCCTGCTGCTTGTAAAGCGCCTCGCCGAGCTTCATCGAAGCCTGCGCCAAGGCGTTGCTCTTGGCCTTGATCGCTTCGGCATCGGAGCCTTCCATCGCCGATTTGAGTTCGGCAATCGCAGCCTCAACGGTCGACTTGTCGGCCGCCGAAATCTTGTCGCCAAGCTCGGAGATCGACTTGTTGGTCGAATGGATGAGGGCCTCGGCGTGGTTCTTCGCTTCGACCAGTTCCTTCCGCTTCTTGTCGTCGGCGGCGTTCGCCTCGGCTTCCTTGACCATCTTTTCGATCTCGGAATCGGACAGACCGCCGGAGGCCTGGATGCGGATCTGCTGTTCCTTGTTGGTCGCCTTGTCCTTGGCATGGACGTTGACGATGCCGTTGGCGTCGATGTCAAAGGTCACTTCGATCTGCGGCATGCCGCGCGGTGCGGGCGGAATGCCCATCAGGTCGAACTGGCCGAGCAATTTGTTGTCGGCGGCCATTTCGCGCTCACCCTGGAAGACGCGGATCGTCACCGCCGTCTGATTGTCATCAGCGGTCGAGAAGACCTGCGACTTCTTGGTCGGGATCGTGGTGTTGCGATCGATCAGGCGGGTGAAAACGCCACCCAGGGTTTCAATGCCGAGCGAAAGCGGGGTCACGTCGAGGAGCAGAACGTCCTTGACCTCGCCCTTCAGCACGCCGGCCTGGATCGCGGCGCCGATGGCGACGACTTCATCCGGGTTGACGCCCTTGTGCGGTTCCTTGCCGAAGAACTGCTTCACCGTCTCGATGACCTTGGGCATGCGGGTCATGCCGCCGACGAGCACGACCTCGTCGATCTGACCGGCGGTAACGCCCGCATCCTTCAAGGCGCGGCGGCAGGGCTCGACGGTCTTCTGGATGAGATCGTCGACCAGAGCCTCGAGCTTCGCCCGGGTGAGCTTCATGGTGAGATGCTTCGGACCCGTCGCATCGGCGGTGATGTAAGGCAGGTTGATCTCCGTCTGCGTCGAGGACGAGAGTTCGATCTTGGCCTTTTCGGCCGCTTCCTTCAGACGCTGGAGCGCAAGCTTGTCCTTGCGCAGGTCGATCGACTGCTCTTTCCGGAACTCATCGGCAAGATAGTCGACGATGCGCATGTCGAAATCTTCACCGCCCAGGAAGGTGTCGCCATTGGTCGACTTAACCTCGAAGACGCCGTCGCCGATTTCGAGAACCGAAATATCGAAAGTGCCGCCGCCCAAATCATAGACCGCGATCGTGCCGGCTTCCTTCTTGTCGAGGCCATAGGCAAGCGCTGCCGCCGTCGGTTCGTTGATGATGCGCAGAACTTCCAGACCGGCGATCTTGCCGGCGTCCTTGGTCGCCTGGCGCTGGCTGTCGTTGAAATAGGCTGGAACGGTGATCACCGCCTGGGTGACAGTTTCGCCGAGATAGCGCTCGGCGGTTTCCTTCATCTTCTGCAGGATGAAGGCCGAAATCTGCGAGGGCGCATATTTCTGGCCGCGGGCTTCGACCCAGGCATCGCCATTATCGGCCTTGACGATCTTGTAGGGGACAAGCTTCTTGTCCTTCTCGACCATCGGGTCGTCATAGCGCCGACCGATCAGGCGCTTGATCGCAAAGAATGTGTTTTCGGGGTTGGTGACCGCCTGGCGCTTCGCCGGCTGGCCGACCAATTGCTCGCCTTCGGAATTGAAGGCAACGATGGAAGGCGTGGTGCGCGCGCCCTCGGCATTCTCGATAACCTTGGGGTTTTTCCCTTCCATGACCGCCACGCACGAATTGGTCGTGCCGAGGTCGATACCAATCACTTTAGCCATATAGATAATCCTCCTTGTGGCAGACCCGCCTGAAGCCCTGTGTAAGGCGCTTCCTGACCCCGGTCGCCCGCGGCGGCCGAGTCTCCTGACCGACATATGGGCCGCGGCTGCCTGATTGCCAAGCATCGCGGCGTTCCGACGGGCTATATAAGATGGTGGTCGGGGCCTATCAAGCGCGCACTATCAAGCCAATGAGCAAATCCCAGCCGTCATTTACCACACTGCCCGGTCTCAAATATCTGCCCGGCTATTTCTCCCCGGACGCGCAGAGAGACCTCGTCACGGCGGTGCTTGCGGCGGCACAACAGGCGCCGTTCTACATCCCGACCATGCCGAAGAGCGGCCGGCCGTTCAGTGTCAGGATGACCAATCTCGGGCCCTTAGGCTGGGTCTCGGACCGGGCAGGCTATCGCTACCAGGCCATGCATCCTGAGACGGGGCGGCCGTGGCCTCTCATGCCGCAGATGCTGCTGTCGCTGTGGCGTGAGGTTTCGGACTATCCCCATCCGCCGGAAGCCTGCCTGGTCAATCTCTATCGCGAAGGCGCCAGGATGGGCCTCCATCGCGACGAGGACGAGGAGGATTTTTCAGCCCCGGTGGTTTCGGTCTCGCTCGGCGACACCGCGATATTCCGCATTGGCGGCCGCGCGCGCGGCGGCAAGACCGAGACACTGAAGCTCGGTTCGGGCGATGTCGTTGTGCTGGGCGGCCCGGCGCGCCTACGCTATCACGGCATCGACCGGGTGCTCGCGGGAAGCTCGACATTGGTTCCCGGCGGCGGCCGGATCAACCTCACATTGCGCCGGGTTCGCAAGTCAACCGCGTAAACCGTGTTGATAAACGATGCCCCATATTGACCTGACGTAGACTACGCTTACGCTACGTAGTGAACCAGATTGGGTCGCTTTTGGACATGCCTTGCTGGACCTTACCTATACCGCCTTGGGCTATTTTTCTTAGTCTGTTGATATTCCCGCCACCCAATGTGGCGTCGGCCGAAAGCCCTGCTGCGGTTATCCGCGCCTTGCTCGACACAAGAGACGGCGAGGGTGACTTCACTGACGCCAAGCTCGCGGTCGACAATTTGATCGATCCTAAGACGAATACCTTCGCGATCCGTAGTGAACTCGATCGCATGGTCGAAATGATCAAGAAGATGTTGGCGACGTTGCCGCCGAAAGAAGCATCGACCGATCTCGCAAAATTAAAGGCACTCAAAGCTTTTCTACACCGGCGCGGACGGTGGAATGATGGCGTGGCCTACGAATATGACATGGATGATCCCCTCGGACAAAACCAAAGGCACGCTTTGCTGGCCCACTATCTCAACACCAAGAAGGGCAACTGCGTCTCGATGCCGATTCTATTCGCAATCCTTGGCGAACGGCTCGGGCTGAATGTGACGCTGTCGACCGCGCCGCTTCATGTTCTTGTCAAGTACACCGATTCCGTCAACGGCATGACCTATAATCTTGAAGCCACCAGCGGTGCCGGCTTCACGCGCGATGTTTGGTATCGCCAGCTCATGCCGATGACGGATGAAGCCCTCGCTAACGGCGTCTACCTCAAGCCGCTTTCGCGCCGCGAGGCCTATGCCGTGATTGCCACGTCCCTCGTCGAGCACCTGTTGGATGCAGAACGCTTTGACGAAGCGATCGCGGTCGCGGATGCCATTTTACAGGCTTACCCCGCTCATGCGCATGCGCTGGTGAAGAAGGCTACGGCATATTACCGCCTGCTGCGGCGCGACATTATCCGAAATTACCCAAATGAGCGCGATATCCCGGCAGACAAGCTCGCCTATGCCGAGACGCTCTATCGCGCCAACCTCGAAGCATTCGCGCGCGCCGAGGCGCTCGGCTGGCGAGCGCCGGATGCATCGGACAACTTGGGAGGGAAGCAATGAGGGGCCGAGCAATTCTGCGCGTGTTGATAGCGTCTATTGGCGCCTTGTTTGCGTTGCTGGCAGTCCCAACGGAGACACAGGCGCGTTTCCTCTCCCCAGACAGTTGGGACCCCTATCTCGTGGGCGTTGATACGAACCGCTACGCCTATGCCGGAAATGATCCAGTCAATAGCAGCGATCCAAACGGGCATTGGGTTGGTGCGGATGATCTAATTGCAATCGGGCTGGGAGCAGCGATTGGCGTTGGTATTCAGGCCGGAATCGACGTCTATAATGGAGAACTCTCGTCGCTGGGCGACTATAGCGCTGCGGCGATCGGCGGCGCCGTTACAGGGGAAGCAACGCTTTACACGGGGCCGATTGCGGGCGGCGCGATTGGCGGCGCAGCCTACGCTACGGCCGATTCGTTGCTGAATGAGGGTGAACTTCCCGAGCCGAAGGATGTGGCCATTAGCGCGGTCGCCGGCGGTGTTGGCGGTGCTGTCGGACAGAAACTCGGGACAGCCGCCGTTTCTCAGCTCAACAAGGCGCAGAAGGGTGAGCTAGGTGAGATGATCACAGTCGGGCAGCAGATCGCTCGGGGAAATGTGGTGACCCGGCAAGTCAAGGTTGATCTTGCCGGACCTGGTCCAAGGAAAACTATCGTGGATGTTGAATCTCGAAATATCTTCACAGGCAAGGTGACCTTGATAGAATCGAAGTTTACGTCTTCCCCACGGGGCAGGCCTAGTTTGACCAAAGCCCAACGAAAGGCCCGTTCGCAGCTTCCGAACTACAGGGTGAATCAGACGACAAGCAAGACTGTTGGAAAGATAACTGGGACTCCTGCCAGTGAAGGTGGTCACAGAAGCGTCGATCCTCATGATCGGTATGAGCCCTTCTGATGGTTTGGATGACTTTTCTTTTCTCGACTTCCCAAGATAAAGAACTCAAGGGTATCCTAGTCGCGGAGCTTCGAGCGCAGGTTTCGCCACTACTTGAGTCGCTTGGTTTTAAGGTGTTTCGGCCGCGCAAAGACAGACACAAGGGATTTCCAACGAACTACTATCGACTGCTCGCCAACCGGATTGATGTCATAAGCTTCCAATGGAGGACTCATGGCCGACCAGCCTTTATCATAGACTTCGACGTGATCAACGATCTTTCGAAGTTCACTTCCTTGGCGCAGGAAGGGAGCGAGACTTGGTTCAATGCGCCTCGCTACAGGGCGCAGGCAAACAAGGGACGCTATTCGGAGCGCTGGTTTCACATTGGTTATCTGCCGCGCCTTTTGGATCTGCGGAGGGCAGCGCGCAAAGAGGTCGAGAATGCCTGCGCGAGGATTCGGGAGATCGACGAATTCGCCAAAACCGGTCATCTATCCCGGTATTTGCGGGATCTGAGGCCAGGGGAAGGCAGCTCCGAAGCGAGAGACCTGAAAACTCCCAAAACGAGTGTGTGACCATAATCCTGCCACGAGAACACCTCGGGAACGCCCCGATCGCGCCTTTCGGGGGGTCTCCTTCCTGGGCTAGTGTGCGAAGATCGATGACGGCGGGGGAAAGCGAATGCTGCGGGTAATCATCGGTCTGATCCTGATCCTTTTCGGGGCGCAGGCCTTTCTCCGCCGCAGTCCGCCGCCGGGAACGGGCGTGGCGCCGGCCGGGCGCTTCTCCGGGATCGGCAATCTCCTGCGCGGCCCGCTCGTCGGCATCCTGATGGTCATCGTCGGCCTGGGCTTCCTCGCCTCGACCTCTTTCGTGCAGATTTCCGCCGACCGCGTCGGCCACCTGAAGCGGATCTATCTGGCCGACGACCTGCCGCCCGGCCGCATCACTGGACACCTCAGGAGGGACGCAATGAGGACGCGAGCAATTCCGCGCTCTTTGGTACTATTTATCGGTGCCTTGCTTGCGTTGCTCGCGGTTGCGACGGATACACAGGCACGGTTCCTTTCTCCTGATAGTTGGGATCCCTATCTCGTTGGGGTCGATATTAACCGCTATGCCTACGCTGGAAATGATCCCGTCAACGGCAGCGATCCCAATGGGCATTGGGTTGGGGCGGATGATTTAGTTGCGATCGGGTTGGGAGCGGCGGTTGGCGTTGGCATTCAGGCTGGAATGGATATCTACAATGGAGAACTCTCGTCGCTGGGCGACTATGGCGCTGCGGCGATCGGCGGCGCGATTACCGGCGAAGCAACGCTTTACACGGGACCGATCGCGGGCGGGGCTATCGGTGGCGCGGCCTTTGCGACGGCAGATTCGCTGCTGAACGAAGGAGAGCTTCCCGAACCGGAAGAGGTGGCTATCGGCGCGGTCGCCGGCGGTGTTGGGGGCGCGGTCGGGCAGAAAGCAGGAGGAGCTCTTGTATCCAAACTCAACAAGACCCAGAAAGGCACGTTGGGGGAAGCAATCACCGCAGGACAACAAATCGTTCGCGGGAATGTGATACGGCGGCAGGTCGAAATTCCCCTTTCCGGGCCAGGCCCAAAGAAAACTATCGCAGATTGGGAGGCGAGAAACATCTTCACGGGAAGTACTACAATCATCGAGTCAAAGTTCACCACGTCTCCTAAGGGCCGGCCTAGCCTCACCAAAGCGCAGCGCAAGGCACGCGCGCAACTGCCAAACTACAAAGTGAATCACACAACAGGCGAGACTGTGGGGAAGATAATGGGCACCCCAGCTGGCGAGGGTGGTCATATGAGCACCAATCCGCATGATAGATATGAGACTGTCCCGTGACTTGGTCGCCGTTATTGTTTCCCACTTCGCGTGACAAGGAACTTAGAAGCCTTCTTATCGCAAATCTTCGCGAGGAGATGTCGCCACTACTGAAGGCCCTTAGCTTCGTGGTGTTCAGGCCGCGCAAAGACGCGACCAAAGGATTTCCAACTCACTACTATCGTAAGCTTGCGGATCGCATCGACGTGATTCGCCTGCAATGGATGAAATATGGACAACCCGCCTTCATTATTGATTTTAATGTGATTGACAATACGTCCCGCTACACTTCGATGGCTGAAGAAGGTAGCGCGACATGGTTCATCGCACCTCGCTACCGGGCGCAGGCAAACAAGGGACGCTATTCGGAGCGCTGGTTTCACATTGGTTATCTGCCGCGCCTTTTGGATCCGCGGAGGGCAGCGCGCAAAGAGGTCGAGAATGCCTGCGCGAGGATTCGGGAGATCGATAAATTCGCCAAGACGGGGCAACTTTCACCTTATTTGCGTGATCTGAGACCCGATAAGGAAGCAAACGCCAAGAATAGTGGCGTATGACCATAATCCTGACATAAGAACGTCTCGGGAACGCCGCTATCGCGCCTTTCGGGGGGTCTCCTTCCTGGGCTAGTGTGCGAAGATCGATGACGGCGGGGGAAAGCGAATGCTGCGGGTAATCATCGGTCTGATCCTGATCGTTTTCGGGGCGCAGGCCTTTCTCCGCCGCAGTCCGCCGCCGGGAACGGGCGTGGCGCCGGCCGGGCGCTTCTCCGGGCTCGGCAATCTCCTGCGCGGCCCGCTCGTCGGCATCCTGATGGTCATCGCCGGCCTGGGCTTCCTCGCCTCGACCTCCTTCGTGCAGATTTCCGCCGACCGCGTCGGGCACCTGAAGCGGATCTATCTGGCCGACGACCTGCCGCCCGGCCGCATCATCGCGTTGCCGGGGCAGAAAGGCCCGCAGGCGGAAGTGCTGGGTCCGGGCTTCCATTTCCGGCCCCTGCTCAATGTCCTCTACGAGGTCGAGCAATATCCGGTCGTCCAGATTCCGGAAGGCTATTACGGCCAGATCACCACCAATGACGGCATGCCGATGCCGGAAGGCATGTTCATCGCGCCGGTGATCCCCGACGACAGGCTCGCCGACATGCTCAATGCCCAGACTTTTATCGAGCAGGGCGGATTCCGCGGACCCCAGGAAACCGTGCTCAAGCCGGGCGCCTATCGGCTCAACCGCTATCTCTTCGATGTGCGCAGCGATGCCGAGACCACCGCGACCGTCATACCGGCCGGGCAGGTCGGCGTCGTCAAATCCAACGTCCAGCAGCCCGGGCTCAACTGCAAGGAGGAGCTGGTGCGGGTGAGCGAGGCGCAGCATGACGCCGATGCCCTCTCGGTGCCTCTGGTGCCGCGCGGCTGCATCGGATTGTGGAAGGAAGCGCTGTTGCCGGGCGCCTATTATCTCAACCGGCATGCCTATGACATCACCCCGGTCGACACGCGCGCCCAGACCTGGGAATACAAGGGCGGATTCAAGCGCCGCACGATCGATCTGTCGCTCGACCAGCAGGGGCAATTGACCCAGACCGAGCGCAGCTTCGATGAGCCGATCCCGCCGACCGCGGTCGACCGCGCGGTGATGATGAAGGTCGAGGGCTGGGACATACCGCAGGAATTGCGCGTCGTGGCACAGGTCGCCCCGGAAAACGCGCCCATCGTCGCGGGCTCGGTCGGCGGCATCCAGGAAATCGAGCATCGCATCCTGACCCCGCTCATCCGCTCGATCGTGCGCAATGTGGCGGGCTCCAATATCCGCGTGCCGAAACGCGAAGGCGACAAGATCGTCGGCTATGAGGTGCGCCCGACGCGGGTGCTCGACCTCATCGAAAACCGCGAAGCGATCGAGGATACGATCGAAGACCAGATCAAGCGCGAGGCGCGCAAGGCGGGCGTCGAAATCCGCGAGATCCGTCTCGGCGAACCGGCCATCCCGCCGGAAATCCTCATCGGCCGCCTGCGCGTGCAACTCGCCGACCAGCTGGGCCAGGCCTATATCCGCGAGACGGAGGCGCAGAAGCAGCGCATCGAAACCGAGCAGGCGCGCGCCACGGCCGATGAGCAGCCGCGGCTCGTGGCGGCGCAGATCGCGGTTCAGGTCGCCGAACAGCGGGAAGCCGAACGTGCCGCACTTGGCCGCGCCGAGCGCAAATATCTCGAAGAAATCGCGCTTGGCCAGAAGGCGCAGACGGAAGTGCTGGGCCAGGATCGCGTGACCATGCTGCAGGCGCTCGACAAGGCGCTGATCTCACTGGAACGCCAGCCGCAGCTTGTGCAATTGGTGGGCAAGCTCGTGCCCAACACGGTGGTCAACGGTTCGGGACTTGAAGGGGCGGCCGCCATTCTCGGCAATGCCTTCGGCGGTTCGAAGAAGGACGACAGCCAGGTGCCTCCGGGATCGGCGCAGTAACGCAAAGCCTCACGCTACGCGGCTACCGCAGGATGAGGGGCCCTATTGAGGCGCCTTGGCGACGCCGACGAGAGCGGGACGCAGAAGCCGGTCGCCGATCGAGAAGCCGGCGCGCATCACGTCCATGACGGTTCCCGGGGGGTGATCGGCGGTGTGCACTTCGAACATCGCCTCATGCAGGTTCGGGTCGAATTTCTCGCCCTTGGGATCGAGCCGCTTGATGCCATGGCGTTCGAAGACATTGAGCAATTCGCGGTTGGTAACCTCGACGCCGGCGACAAGGTTCTTCACCGCTTCGGGCGCGTCCTTGATCGCATCGGCATGGGCGAGCTCCAGCGCCTTGGTCATGTTGTCGCTGACGGACAGGATATCGCGGGCGAAATTGGTCGCGGCATAGAGCGTCGCCTCGGCCTTCTCGCGCTCGGCGCGCTTCCTCAGATTTTCCATCTCGGCCAGCGTGCGGAGCAGCCGGTCCTTGAGCTGGCCGACCTCTTCCTGAAGGGTCAGAATTTCGGCATCGCGATGATCGGCGGATTCGCCTGCGGCGGCTTCGCCCTGCGGGTCAAATTCGATCGGGTTGGCATCATCGGGCCTTGCTGTCATGGCAGGTCTCGCGGATTGAAATTCATGGGGTTAGAGCGGGATATCAGCCTTCGGCGGACAAAAATCAAGTGATCAGCCGGCCGATCACCCTTGCGGTGTAATCCACCATCGGAACAATGCGCGCATAGTTAAGGCGCGTCGGACCGATGACGCCGAGCACGCCCACGATCTTCTCGTCGGTATTGCGGTAAGGGGCGATGATGATGGAAGAACCCGAGAGCGAGAACAGCTTGTTCTCCGAGCCGATGAAGATGCGCACCCCTTCGCCGGCCTCGGCAAGCCCGAGCAGCTGGATGAGTTCCTTCTGATTTTCGATGTCCTCGAAGAGCCGGCGGACGCGTTCCAGATCCTCCAGCGCCGTCGCATTCTCGATGAGATTGGCCTGGCCGCGCACGATCAGCATCTTGTTGTCGGCATCGGTACCCCCCGACCAGGTGGCAATGCCCGCTTCGATGACGCGGGCGGAAACCTCGTCGAGTTCGCGCTTGAGGCTTTCCAGTTCATCGCGCACGAAGCGCTGCACTTCGCTCAGGGTCTTGCCCTGAAAACGCGACGACAAATAGTTGGAGGCTTCAATCAGGGCGGCGGGCGGAAGACCGGCCGGCAGTTCGACGGTGCGATTCTCGACGCTGCCATCCTCCCCGACCAGAATGACCAGCGCGCGGCCGGGACCAAGATTGACGAATTCGATATGCTTGAGCCTGGCATTGAGCTTGGGCGTCAAGACGACGCCGGCACAATGAGACAGGCCCGACAGAAGCGTCGTCGCCTCGGCCAGTACATCTTCGGCGCGGCGCGGGCGGCCGGAGACGGCAATCTGGGCATCGATGCGGGCGCGCTCATCGGGGGTGAGCGAGCCGATTTCGAGAAGCGAATCGACGAAGAAGCGCAAGCCGGCCTCGGTCGGCATGCGGCCGGCGGAGGTATGCGGCGAATAGATGAGGCCGGCATCCTCGAGATCCGACATGACATTGCGTACCGAAGCCGGGGAGAGGTTGGTCGGCAGAATGCGCGAAATGGTGCGCGAACCGACAGGTTCGCCGGTATCGAGATAGGTGTCGACAAGGCGCCGGAATATCTCGCGCGAGCGCTGATCGATCTGGGCGAGACCGGCGGCGCGGTCGTCGGCGAAGGGCTTCGACGGTATCATGCTCATGACCCCGCAAATGTAGGAATCCGGGGAGGCGCGGTCAATTGCGGCGGTTTTCGCGTCTGCTCAAAAATAGTCACACATTTCGATCCGGATGCTCTAGAACGCAGCCGCAACAGAGAAGGATCGATCATGCGGCCATCGGGACGAAAGCCGGACGAACTGCGCAAGGTGAGCTTCGAGCGCCGCGTCTCGAAACATGCCGAAGGCTCGTGTCTGGTGCGCTACGGCGATACCCATGTGCTGTGCCTGGCGACGCTGGAAGAAAAGGTGCCGCCATGGCTCAAGGGTCTCGGCAAGGGCTGGGTGACGGCGGAATACGGCATGCTGCCGCGCGCCACCGGCGAACGCATGCGCCGCGAGGCGGCGGCCGGCAGGCAATCGGGCCGTACCCAGGAAATCCAGCGCCTGGTCGGGCGCTCCCTGCGCGCCGTCGTCGACCTCCCGGCCCTGGGCGAGCGCCAGATCACGCTCGACTGCGACGTGATCCAGGCCGATGGCGGAACCCGGACCGCGGCGATCACCGGAAGCTGGGTGGCGCTTCACGACTGCATCGCCTGGATGACATCGCGCGGCATGTTCAAGACGCCGCCGCTCAAGGATCACGTGGCCGCCATATCCTGCGGCATAGCGGGCGGCATCGCGGTGCTCGATCTCGATTATGCCGAGGATTCGACCGCCCATACGGATGCCAATTTCGTCATGACCGGCTCGGGCGGCATCGTCGAAATCCAGGCAACGGCGGAAGGCGAGCCCTTCGCCGAAAGCCGCTTCGCCGAACTCCTCGCGCTGGCGCGCAAGGGGGTGGGCGAATTGGTGGAACTGCAGAAAGCCGCGATCGCATGAGAGCCACGGGCATTCTCGAGACGGTGCTTTATGCCGAAAATCTGGGCCGTGTCAGGCCGTTCTACGAGGATGTGCTCGGGCTTGAATGTTTCCAGGCCTCGGAAGACCGGCAATTGTTCTTCTATTGCGGCGACCAGGTTTTGCTGATTTTCGATCCGGCGAAAACCAGCCTTGCAAGGCCGCCGGCGGCAGGCGTGCCGCCCGCCCATGGCGCGCGCGGAGCGGGACACGTTTGTTTTCGCGCCGAAGCGGCCGAACTCGATCGCTGGCGATCGCGGCTTGAAGAGGCCGGAATCGCGATCGAAGCGGATTTCGAATGGCCAGCCGGCGGGCGCTCCCTTTACGTGCGCGATCCGGCCGGCAATTCCGTCGAATTCGCCGAGCCCCGCATCTGGCGGCTACCGCGCAGGGTGAGGACATTGCGCGGCGCGAAGCTCGTCGTGGCAAGCCATAACCGCGGCAAGCGCAAGGAAATCGACGATCTGCTCAGGCCCTTCGGGGTCGAGACGGTGATGGCAAGCGATCTCGGGCTGCCCGAGCCGGAAGAGACCGAGGCGACATTCGCCGGCAATGCCAGGCTCAAGGCCGAACATGCGGCCATGGCGAGCGGGCTCGCCGCCATTTCGGATGATTCGGGACTTTGTGTTGACTCGCTACATGGCGATCCCGGCATCTATTCGGCGCGCTGGGCCGGTCCCTTCAAGGACTTTGCGCTGGCCATGCGCAATGTCGAAGAGAAGCTGCAGGCGATCGGCGCGACGACGCCCGACACGCGCAGGGCGCATTTCATCAGCGCGCTGGCCGTCGCCTGGCCGGACGGTGAAACGCGCTGCTATGAGGGCCGGGTCGACGGCATATTGGTCTGGCCGCCGCGCGGAACCCAAGGCTTTGGGTACGATCCGATGTTTCTGCCCGAGGGCGCGACGCTGACCTTCGGCGAAATGGAGCCGCAAGCCAAGCATGCGGTGTCGCATCGCGCGCGGGCTTTCGCGAAACTGGTCGATGACCTGTTCTGAGCGCGATCTCGCGATCTATGTGCATTGGCCCTTCTGCAAGGCCAAATGCCCTTACTGCGACTTCAACTCGCATGTCCGGCATCAAGGTGTCGACTCGAAGCGATTTACCGAGGCGATCGCTCAAGAACTCGCCTGGTTCGCGGCGCAAGATCCGGGGCGGCGAGTCACCAGCATCTTTTTCGGCGGCGGCACACCGTCACTGATGCCGCCATCCATGGTCGGCTTTCTGCTCGACCGAATCGCGTCGCTGTGGGATTCAGCACCCGATATCGAGGCGACACTCGAAGCCAACCCGACGAGCACCGAGGCCGACAATTTCCGCGGCTATCGCGCCGCCGGAATCAATCGCGTCTCGGTCGGCGTGCAGGCGCTCGATGCCGGGAGCCTGCGCGTGCTGGGGCGCCAGCATGGTGTCGACGAGGCACTCGCCGCCTACCGGCTGGCGGTGAAGATTTTCCCGCGCTCGTCCTTCGATCTGATCTATGCGCGGCCCGGCCAAACAAGGGAATCCTGGGCGGCGGAGCTCGCCCGTGCGCTATCGGAGCAGCAGGGCCACATGTCGCTCTACCAGCTCACCATCGAGCCCGATACGGCCTTCGCGCGGCTCCACGCCGAAGGGAAGCTCGCGATTCCGGGCGATGAGGCCGGCACGGCGCTGTACGAGGTGACGCAGGACCTGACCGCAAAGGCGGGGCTTCAGGCGTATGAAGTTTCAAACCATGCGCGGCCGGGTGAAGAATCGCGGCACAATCTGCACTACTGGCGTTACGGCGATTATGCCGGCGTCGGCCCCGGTGCCCACAGCCGCTTCACGATCGGAGCTCAGAAACACGCGATCGCAACCGAGAAACACCCTGAAAACTGGCTGAAGCGCGTAACGGCAACCGGCAACGGCATTGTCAGCGATGAGATATTGTCGGGACCGGAGCAGGCCGATGAAATGCTGCTGATGGGCATGCGGGTCAGCGAGGGGATCGATCTTGGGCGCTATGAGAGGCTGGCCGGCCGGCCGCTCGGACAGACGCGCATTGACGACCTCGCCGCGCTCGGCCTTGTCGCCCAGAGCGGCCGCCGGCTCAAGGCGACAGCGAAGGGCCGCCGCCTCCTCAATGCCGTGATAGGCGAACTCGCGGCTTAACTGCCGCTGTCGAAGCGGGTGGGGGCGGGCGAAATCACCTTTGGGCCATTTTCGGTGATCTCGAGAATGGCAAGGCCGCGCTCGCAAAGGCCGTTCTGGCGGAAGCGGAAAATGCCGTTCTGCCCCTGGAAGCCGACCGAATTGGTGATCGCCTGGGCGGAAAAGCCGCCCTTCGATTTCTTGAGCGTGACGGCGAGGCTCACCGCATCATAGGCAAGGCTGGCGATGGGAGGCGGCTTGCTGCCGTAATTCTTGGCATAGCGGCTTTCGAACTTGCCGATGAGATCCGGCGCCACACCGGCATACCAGCCGCCCCGGGCGATCGGGATGCTTGCGGTCGCACGGTCATACCAAAGGCCGGTGCCGAGGATCTTGGTCGATTGCGGGGTAATGCCCTTCTGCTCGAGATCGGTGCTGAGGGCGCGGAGAATATCGCCGCCTTCGGGCAGGAACAGCGCATCGGCGCGGTCGGCCGACATGGCGGTGGTGAGCGACGTCACGGCGCTGGAAATCCCGGCCTGCTGGCGCGGGTAGCGCTCCGCGACCGCGACGGTCGCACCATAGTCCGATGCGGAGCGGGCGAGCGCCTGTTCGACCTTCTGGCCATACTGGGTCTGGGGATAGAGTGCCGCGATATTGCGAATGCCCTTGGAGGAGGCATAGCGCACCACGCGGCCGACTTCTTCTTCCGGCAGGAAGGCGAGGAGGAAGGTGCCTGATCCCGCCACCGAACTCACCGAAGAAAAGGCCACGACATTGACGCCGCGCGCACGCGCAACCGGCGAAACCGCCTGGACCTCGGTTGAGAGCAGCGGCCCCAGAATGAGTTCGGCACCCTCGTCGAGGGCGGCTTCGGCGGCGGCCTTGGCGCCGCTCGCGGTCCCGCCGGTGTCCTTGGTGATGAGCGTGATGCCGGGATTGCCGGCGTCGATGAGGGCCATTTCGGCCGACTGCTTGAGCGCCGTGGCAATCTTCTGCGTCTCAAGCGTTGCCGAGAGCGGCAGGAGGAGGGCGACCTTGCTGCCGCCCGTCGGTATGTTGGCGACCGACTGATCGTCGCTGAAAAGGCTGCCCATGTTGGTGGAGGAGCTGCAGGCGGCGAGCAGGAGGCCCGTCAGGGCCAATAGCAGATATCGCCACTCCCGAAACACAGGACGCTGCGCTAGACTGGCCCGGACGGCCGATATTGTCATAACCCGTTCAGCCCCTCATCCCGCGATGGTGCAAATCACCGAACCGCCCCACCGCTATAGCATAGGCGCCGCCGTTTTCGAGGCGCCGCCGCTTGGCCCAGGCCTGTATGTCACCGCGACGCCCATCGGCAATCTCGGCGACATCACCCTGCGCGCGCTCGAGACCTTGAGCGCGGCCGACCTGATCCTGTGCGAAGACACGCGCGTGACGGCGAAACTCCTCAACCGCTATGGCATTCGCAACAGTCTTTCGCCCTATCATGATCACAATGCGGCGAAAGTGCGGCCCGCAGTGCTCGCCCGCATGGCCGACGGCCAGGCGCTCGCCCTGGTGAGCGATGCGGGAAGCCCGCTGCTTTCCGATCCGGGCTACAAGCTGGTCCAGGCGGCGGTCGAAGCCGGTATCGCGGTTACGGCCATACCCGGCGCTTCCGCCGTCCTCGACGCGTTAACCCTTTCGGCCCTACCGCCCGACCGCTTCATGTTCTGCGGTTTCCTCCCCGCCCGCAGCGGCGCGCGGCGGCATTTTCTCGAAGACCTCAAGGGCGTCCATGCGACGCTCGTGATGTTCGATACGGCCGGCCGCCTGGCCGAAAGCCTCGAGGATATCGCTGCGATACTGGGCGATCGCGACGTGGCGGTTGGGCGCGAACTGACCAAGCTCCATGAACAGGTCATTCGGGGGCCGGCGCGCGAGGTCCGCGATGAACTTCTGGCACGCCAGAGTCTCAAGGGCGAGATCACGCTGGTCATCGCGCCACCGGTTGCCGATGCCATACCCGCGCCGCAAGCCATGGTCGACAGCGCCTTGCGCAAAGCGCTCGAAACCATGCCCGCCAGCCGCGCCGCGGCCGAGATCGCCAAGCGCTTCGGATTGAGCAAGCAGGAAACCTATGCGCGGCTCCTCGAACTCAAGGAAGGCGGCTGATCCGCGCCGACGGCGCGCCGAGCGCCATGGCCATTGGGCCGAGGCGATGGCGATCGCCGCCCTGAGCCTCAAGGGCTATCGCCTGCTGGCGCGCCGGTTCAAGACGCCGCATGGCGAGATCGATCTCATCATGCGGCGCGGCCGCGCCACGATCTTCGTCGAGGTAAAGCGGCGCGCCGATACCGACACGGCACTTCTCTCCGTCACGGCCGCGCAGATGAGGAGGATTTCCGCGGCCGCGCGCTTCTGGCTCGCGCGCGACAGCCACGCGATGAAGGGCGACTGCCGCTTTGACATCGTTGGCGTTAGCCCTTACCGCTGGCCGCGCCATATCATCAACGCGTTCGAGGCCCGAGAGTAAATCATGGCGCTCACCGTCGCCGTCCAGATGGACCCAATCGAATCGATCGACATCGCGGGCGATTCGACCTTCGCCCTGATGCTCGAAGCGCAGCGGCGCGGGCATAAGCTGTTCTACTATCAGCCCAAGGCGCTCGCACTCGAAGACGCCCGCCTCAGCGCGCATGGCCAGGACGTGATTTTGCGCGATGAGCCCGGCAACCACGCAAGCCTTGGCGAGCGCCGGCGCGTCGATCTCGGCACCTATGACGTGGTGCTGATGCGCCAGGATCCGCCCTTCGACATGAACTACATCACCATCACGCACATGCTGGAGCGCATCCATCCCAAGACGCTGGTGGTCAACGATCCGGCCCATGTGCGCGACGCGCCGGAAAAGCTGTTTCTGCTGCGCTACCCGGACCTCATGCCACCGACGCTGATCACCCGCGACTGGGAGGAATGCGCCGCCTTCCGCCGCGCCCATGGCGACATCATCATCAAGCCGCTCTACGGCAATGGCGGCGCCGGTGTGTTCCGTCTCGCCGAGAGCGACCAGAATTTTGCTTCGCTTCTCGAGCTCTTCTCGCAGACCTTCCGCGAGCCCTTCATCGTGCAGCGCTATCTCCCCGAGGTGCGCAACGGCGACAAGCGCATCATCCTCATCGATGGCGAAGCGGCGGGCGCCATCAATCGCGTGCCGTCGCTCACCGACCATCGCTCCAACATGCATGTGGGCGGTCGCGCCGAGCCGACCGAACTCACCGCGCGCGATCGCGAAATCTGTGAGAGGATCGGCCCCGATCTCAAAGAGCGCGGGCTTATCTTCGTCGGCATCGATGTGATCGGCGACTCCCTGACCGAGATCAATGTCACCTCGCCAACCGGCATAAGGCAGGTCAAGCGGTTCGGCGGCGCCGATATCGCGGCCTTGATCTGGGACGCGATCGAGGCGCGGCGGTAGCGTAGCGGCTCTACTCGTCAGAAAGCCACCGTTCTTAAGCTCCACCCGACTGAGGCTGGCGGACTGCCGCTTGAAAGGGTTCCATGACGTAATATATTTAGATGCACCCTCAGGGCGCGAACAATGCTTCAGACTGCCTCATTCTTTGAGCAATGGCCGATTTTGCTATCAACGCTCCTCAGCCCGCTCATCGCCGTGGGCGTGACGTTGCTCTACCAAAAGCGCGACCAGAGCTATCAACGTCGCATGAGCGTATTCACTGATCTTATGAAAAATCGGCGCTCATTGCTATCAGCAGAATATGTAAATGCTCTCAATCTTGTTCCCGTGGTATTTCACAAACAATCAGCAATCCGCCAAGCACTCGGCGATGTAATGGCTCTCTACGAAGATAACGATTGGACAATCCCTGACACCGATCCAAGATATACTGCGGTAAGGGGTCGCCTTCAGCAGTCTTTAGACAGGAAGACAGCCTTGCTGTTGAGCGCAATGGCCAGAGACCTTCGGATTGGCGTTGGAGACATAACGATCCTCCAGGGCGCCTACCTACCCGAGGCCTGGAGCAATCGTGAGAAATTAGACACAGAGATTAAATTAGGGCTTCACCGAATTCTTACCAATCAAGGGCTGTTCCCCATCCTTGCTCATGTCGTCCACGCGGGCGAGCAAGCGGCGCAGCCCGAGCAAAATGCCGCTCAAGGGGAGACGCAAGTATCTCCAGCGACAGAAAAACAGCGGAGCCCTTCAACAGATCGACCTGCTGACCCAACGTAGAAATTAGCAGACCATTTGGGACCCTCGTCCGAGGGTGCACGAATCCCTACATATCGTGTTCTATTAACGTTCTTGACAAGATCTGGACCTCAGGTAAGCTTGCTCAAAGTCAACTATTGGGACGGCATACATGACATCGCATGTTGCAACGGTGGCCTTTCGCGGCATCGACGCCATGCCGGTCGATGTCCAGGTGCAATTGTCGGCCGGCAATGTGGTGTTCAATGTTGTCGGGCTGCCCGACAAGGCGGTCGGCGAAAGCCGCGAGCGGGTGCGGGCCGCGCTCTACGCGGTAGGGCTGGCGCTACCGGCCCGGCGGCTGACCGTCAATCTGTCGCCTGCCGACCTCCCCAAGGAGGGCAGCCACTATGACCTGCCGATCGCGCTCGGCGTGCTCAGCGCCATGGGCATCGTGCCGCCGGACTTCGTGCAGCGCTATGTGGCGCTTGGCGAATTGTCGCTCGACGGCTCGATCACCGCGGTGGCGGGGGTCTTGCCGGCGGCGATGGCCGCCAATTGCCGCGATCTGGGGCTCATCTGCCCCAGGGCCTGCGGCGCCGAAGCCGCCTGGGCCGGCGAGGATGTCGATATCCTGGCGCCAGGCACGATCGTGCAACTGATCAATCATGTGAAGGGAAGCCAGGTGCTGTCGCGGCCCAAGCCGGCGATCGCCGAGGAAGCCCCGCAAGCCCTCGATTTCAAGGATGTCAAAGGCCAGGAGGCGGCCAAGCGCGCGCTCGAGGTGGCAGCCGCCGGCGGCCATCACCTGCTCATGATCGGTCCGCCCGGGGCGGGCAAATCCATGCTCGCCCAGCGCCTGCCCTCGATTTTGCCGCCGATGGATGCGCGCGAGATGCTCGAAGCGAGCATGATTGCCTCATTGGCCGGCGAGCTGGGCGAGGGCCGCCTGTCGCGGCGCAGGCCGTTTCGCGCCCCGCATCACTCGGCCAGCCAGCCGGCCCTGGTCGGCGGCGGGCTCAAGGCCAAGCCCGGTGAAATGGCGCTTGCCCATCACGGCGTATTGTTTCTCGACGAATTGCCGGAATTCCAGCCGCGGGTGCTCGAATCGCTGCGCCAGCCGCTCGAATCGGGCGAAATCCTGGTGGCGCGCGCCAATTATCACGTCACCTATCCGGCGCGCTTCCAGATGATTGCCGCGATGAATATGTGCAAATGCGGCAACAGCGAAGCCGGCCAGGCATGCGCGCGAGGCCCGCGCTGCGCTTCGGACTATCAGGCCCGCATATCGGGCCCGTTGCTCGATCGCATGGATATCCAGATCGAACTGCCGGCGGTCAGGGCCTGCGACCTCACCCTGCCGCCGCCCAAGGAGGCGAGTGCCGATATCGCGGCGCGGGTCTTTGCCGCACGCATGCGCCAGCGCGCCCGCTTCGAATCGCTCGGTCTTGCGCAATTCCGGACCAACGCGGAGGCCGATGGCGGCCTGCTGGAAGAGATTGCGCGGCCCGACGAGGCGGGATTGCGGCTTCTGCGCGAGGCCGCCGATGCCATGGCGCTCTCGGCGCGGGGCTATCATCGCGTGCTGCGCGTGGCGCGCACGCTTGCCGATCTCGATGGGAGGGAAAAACCGTCCCGGCTCCACATCGCCGAGGCCTTGAGCTACCGGCAGCGGCCGGGGTTTCTGCGCCAGGCGGCATAGTTACAAATTTACGTGATATTTCGCGCATTTACCGCTCGTTGACTCTGCGATCAGCGGTTAAGTTTTTGCACACACCCGCATGTGAAGGTGCCCGGCAACACCCAGCAGGCTTCAGGCGAGGTTTCAGTGCAGACGACAGAAGGCGGGCAACAACCGTCCACATCATTGACGCGCGGTTTCGCCAGACTGGCAGAAACCGCAACGGCACGGCGCTTTGGCCTCGCCATGCCGGTCTGCGCGCTGACATTCCTCGCAGCGCTGATTGCGGCCAGCAAGCTTGCGCCCGGCCTGCCCGGATTGGCCATCATCATCGCCATCCTCCTCGGCATCGTCATCGGGTTTCTCGGCCTGGGCTTTGCGGTCAGATCCAGAATCCGCGCGATGCGCGAGGCGATGGCGCTCGCCGAACGCAATCGCGAGAAGGCAGAGGAGTCGAACCGGGCCAAGACGCGGTTCCTCGCCGCCATGAGCCATGAAATCAGGACGCCGATGAATGGCGTGCTCGGCATGGTCGGACTCATGCTCGAAACGCATCTGACCCCCGAGCAGAAGAATTACGCAATGGCCGCGGATTCCTCCGGCCGAGCGCTCCTGTCGATCATCGATGAAATTCTCGATACCTCGAAGATCGAATCAGGGCGCCTGGATCTCGACGATCACCCTTTCAACCTCGCCGGCCTGGTCGAGAGCGTCACCGAGCTCCTGGCGCCGCGTGCCCATGCCAAGGGGATCGAGATCGCCTGCCATGTCTCGCAGAATTGCGCGCCCGTGGTGCGCGGCGATGAACTGCGCCTGCGCCAGGTGCTGCTCAACCTCGCCGGCAATGCGATCAAGTTCACCGAGTCGGGCGGCGTCACGATCACTGTCGATGGCGCCGCGGGCGATCCGGGAAGAACCCGGTTCGAACTGCGCGATACCGGCATCGGCATGAGCCAGGACGAACTCGGCCGCGTCTTTGAGGAATTCGTCCAGGCCGGGAGAGATACGGTGCGGCGCTTCGGTGGCACCGGCCTCGGCCTGCCGATCGCGCGCAAGCTGGTGAGACTGATGGGTGGCGACCTCTGCGTCACAAGCCAGCCGGGTGGAGGAACCACTTTCAGCTTCGCTATCGCGCTCCCCAGCGACTCGGCCGAACAGAAACCGGCAGAAACACCGCTCGCCGGGCGCCACTACGAATTGGCCATCCCCTCGGCGCAGGTCGCGCAGTGCATGGAAGCCACGCTCAAGGACATGGGGGCAAGCGTCGATCTGCTCGACAGCCCCGAGGCGCTTCGCGAAGCGCTGCTGCGCAAGAAGCGCGACGATGCAGCGGCACTGATCTGCGATGCGCATTACGCGGCAATGCTGACCGGATGGAAATCGCGCAACAGCAAGACGGCGCCGGCGGGCAAGCAAGTGTGGCTCCTGCTTCACCCCGAGGAGCGCCGGCAATTGCGACCGCTGCTCAGCTTTCCAATGGCGGGCTATCTGATCAAGCCGGTCCGGCGCAGCACGCTGCTCCGGCAATTGACCGCGCGCGACGATCAGACGATCGATGAGGCGGTCTCCGACCTTCGCCGGCTCGCCCAGGCCGCCAGACCACAGAAGCGGCTCGCGGTTCTCCTCGCCGAGGACAATCCGGTCAGCGCCCTGCTCGCCCGCACGATGCTTGAAAAGGCCGGCCATCAGGTTACGCATGTTACTTCGGGGACCGCGGCCATCTCCCGGATCGCGTCCGGCATGCAGCCCGATCTCATCATCATGGATATCGAAATGCCCGAATGCGACGGGCTGGAAGCCGCCCGGCGCATCCGCGATCTGGAGGCGCAGAGCGGTGCGCCGCGTATCCCGATCCTGGCCCTGACTGCCAGCGCGCTCGGCGACGGCCGGTCGCAATGCCTGGCCGCCGGAATGGATGCCCATCTGACCAAGCCCTTCGACCGCCAGGATCTCGAGGAGTCGATTCACAACATTCTCAGCCGCGCCAACGCAGCGTAAGCGCGCTCTTCGCAAAACTTTCATTGACCGCCCGCCTATGGCACTCTCGCGCGAGATGCGAATGGCGAGCGGAGAGCGATGCAGGCCGGCAGCGTGATAGGGGCCAAGGCCGATCTGATTGTGCGGATTGCGCATGGCGCGGCCGACATCGATGCGGCGCAGCATCTGCGCTATCGCGTGTTCTACGAAGAGCTTTCGGCGAAACCCGACGTAATCGCACGCCGTACCCGGCGCGACAGCGATGCCTTTGATGAGATCTGCGACCATCTCCTGGTGGTGAGTCCCGGGCGCCCCGACATCGCCGATCCGATAGAGGTCAGCGACGGCACCCTGGTCGGTACCTACCGTCTGCTGCGGCAGAGCGTGGCGGAGGCCAATCGCGGTTTCTACACCCAGGATGAATTCGACATCGCACCGCTGATTGCGGCCAAGCCCGAATTGCAGTTTCTCGAGCTTGGGCGTTCCTGCGTCCTCAAGCCCTACCGGACCCGGCCGGTGGTCGAGCTCCTCTGGCAGGGCATCTGGAATTATGTGCGGTTCCACGGGCTTGATGTCATGCTCGGCTGCGCCAGCCTGGAAGGCACCGACCCGCAGACCCACGCGCTCACCCTGAGCTTCCTTGCCCATTTCTGCGCGGCACCGCCGGAATGGCAGGTCCGCGCGCAATCCTCACGCTATGTCGAGATGAAGCTCATGCCGCGCCAGGAGGTCGACCCCAAGGCCGCGCTCAAGCTTCTGCCGCCGCTCATCAAGGGCTATCTCAGGCTCGGCTGCTATATCGGCGAAGGCGCGGTCGTCGATCCGCAATTCAATACGGTCGACGTTCTGATCGTGCTGCCGGTCTCGGCCATCAATCCGCGCTATTTCTCGCATTTCGGCGCGCGCGAGGAGGCTCGTTCGGCTCAGCGGTTGATGTCATAGGCGGCGATTGCCGCGAGATTGACGATATCGGAAGCAGTCGCCGACATCGAGGCGATCTGCACCGGCTTGTCGAG
>JAEUMG010000126.1 GCA_016793355.1 Hyphomicrobiales bacterium | reverse complement strand
ACACAGAGCGGTGGAGCGGCTTCGGCACCCGCTCGACGGTTCCGCCCTCGACGAGGCCGATCATGGCGAAGAGCGCCATGACATGGCCGATGAGCGGCAGGCGCTGGTGTTCGATGGCTGAGGCCCTGTCCATGGCGGCTCCATAGAACACAAAACGAACTGTGTCCAGTCCTCGATCCCGGATTTTGCAGAAATTTTTCCCGGCCGTCCCGCATCGTCATCCCGGCGAAGGGCGGGAGCCATGGATCAACGTGACAGGCGATTGACACGCGGCAACGCCCCATCACCCGCCTCGGGCCTGACGGCCCTCGTCGCCCTCTCCCACGGCGGGGAGAGGGAAGTAGTCCGTAGGCGGATGATAGGGTCCCGGCTTGCGCCGGGATGGCGGCGGGGGGCGAGCGAGGACCGGCCGCGGCAACCATAAGCGATCCCGTCTAAACAGCCTCGCCGATCAGGTCATATTCCTCGGCTGCGATGATCCTTGCGCGGACCATGTCGCCGGGTCTCAGCGCTGTCCCGCCGGGGAGGAACACGTTGCCGTCGATTTCCGGCGCATCCCAGGGCGAGCGTCCGACGGCTTCGTCGTTCTCCATGTCGATCTCATCGATCAGGACGTCGATCTCGCGGCCGACCTTGGCGGCGAAGATCCCGGCGCTCACCTCCTGCTGCACCTGCATGAGGCGATGCCAGCGCTCTTCCTTCACCTCGTCGGGAACATGCGGGCCGAGCGCATTGGATGTGGCGCCGGCGACGGGCTCGTATTTGAAGCAGCCGACGCGCTCGAGGCGGGCTTCCTTCAGCCATTCGAGGAGATAGGTGAAGTCTTCCTCGGTTTCGCCCGGGAAGCCGACGATGAAGCTCGAGCGGATGGCGAGATCGGGACAGACCCTGCGCCACGACGCGATGCGATCCAGCGCCTTTTCCTGATTTGCCGGCCGGCGCATCGCCTTGAGCACGCGCGGGGAGGCATGCTGGAAGGGGATGTCGAGATAGGGAAGTATCTTTCCCTCCGCCATCAACGGGAGGATGTCGTCGACATGGGGGTAGGGGTAAACATAGTGCAGCCGGACCCAGGCATCGAAATTGCCTAGCTCGCGCACCAGGTCGAAAAACCTGGCGCGCACGTCGCGGCCGCGATACTTGCTCGTCGCATATTTGAGATCGAGGCCATAGGCGCTGGTATCCTGCGAGATGACGAGCAGTTCCTTGACGCCGGATTTGACGAGGCGCTCGGCTTCATAAAGCACGGAGGCTGCGGGCCGGCTCGCCAGATCGCCGCGCAGGCTCGGGATGATGCAGAAGGAGCAGCGATTGTTGCAGCCTTCGGAGATCTTCAGGTAAGCGTAGTGGCGCGGCGTGAGGCGCAGGCCCTGCGGCGGGACGAGATCGAGCTTGGGATCATGGACCGGCGGGACCGCCGCATGCACGGCCTTGACGACCGCTTCATATTGCTGCGGGCCGGTGACGGCGAGGACATCGGGATAGGCATCGGTAATCTGCCTGGCCTCGGCACCCATGCAGCCGGTGACGATGACCCGGCCGTTTTCCTTCATCGCCTCGCCGATCGCCGCGAGCGACTCGGCCTTGGCCGAATCGAGGAAGCCGCAGGTGTTGACGATCACCACATCGGCGCCGTCATAGTCCTGCGAGAAGGTGTAACCCTCGGCGCGGAGCTGCGAGAGGATGCGCTCGGAATCGACGAGCGCCTTGGGGCAGCCGAGGCTGACAAGGCCCACTTTGGGTACGAGTTTGGACTTGGGTAGCGGCTGGTTCATCGGTGCGCGGCTGTTTAGAGGAGAGGGCCCTGCTTGGCAAACCGGCCTAGACCAGGGTGTCCTCGCGCCACCTGCCGTTCGATTGGTACTGAAAGGAGACCGGATCGCTCAAGGCCGGCCAGCGCGCGGCATCGAGAATGGCGCGCAGCCGCGCCAGTATGTCGGCGGTAATCTGAGGCAGATCCAGGGACCTGGCCTCGTCGAAGGAAAACCAGTGCGGCGTCAGCAATTCATCGGTATCCGGCGTTACGGGCCTGTCGAGATTGGCGAAATTTTCCGCATCCACGACGAAGAAGCGGGAGTCGAAGCGCCGCGTGCGGCCGGGCGGCGTGATGGCGCGGGCGAAGAAATGCAGCGATGAAAGGCACGGCCCATAGCCGGCACCCAAAAAAGAATCCCAGCCGCCGCCGGGCGAGCGCAGCGAGCCGTCATGGAGCTTGCCGAGAATGAGGCCCGTTTCCTCGAAGGTTTCGCGGACCGCGGCAAGGGCAATGCCTCTGGCGCGGGCGCTGCTTGGGCGGCCGCGCATGCGCCGGGTGAGCCGGTCGATCGTCTCGGGCGCGAGGTCGTCGAGCGCCATCATCCGGCTGTCATGCGGGTCGAGGCGGCCGCCGGGAAATACATATTTTCCCGGCATGAAGGCATGCGCGGCGTGACGCTGGCCAAGCAGGATACGCGGCTCGCGGCCGTCGCGGCGCACGACAATCAGGGTCGCGGAATCGCGCGGACGCTGTGGCTTGGCAAACAGGCGCGACAGGCGGAGTTCGGGATCGATGTCGGACACGGCCCTCTATGCCGGGGGCGCAGGGTCCTTGTCCAGCGCTCCAGCGGCGGGATTGCCCCGCGCGGCATAGTCGAAACCATGCATCCTGAGGGCCCATTGCATGGCGACGACGGCACCCTTGACCCGCGGCATCAGCGCAGCCGTCAGTGCCAGGGTTACAATGGCCGTGGCGCCGACAAACCAGAGCATGTTCGGATGCCAAATCTTCTCGATGACGAGGACGAGCGGAATGACGATGTGCCCGACAATGAATATCGTAAAATAGGGCGGCGCATCGTCGGCGCGATGGTGGTGCAATTCCTCATGACAATGCGGGCAGGAGTCCGCGACCTTCAGAATTCGCGCAAACATGGAACCCTGGCCGCAGGCCGGGCAGCGCATGCGGAAACCGCGCAGCATGGCGTGGCCCCAGGAACGATCGACGCCAAGGGGCACATGGGTAAAGACATCTGTCATGCGTCGAAGATGGCGCCTATCTATCTGAGATCACAGGGCACGCCGCGCCGCGCGACGTCCTGACGCAAGGCCCCCGATTTGGGATGAAAAGGAGACGCCGATGAGCAACCCGCCGGTTCGCCGCCTGCCGGAGGCCTGCAATTCCATGGAAGAGCTGCGGGTGGAAATCGACAGAATCGATGCCGAACTGGTCGGGTTGATTGCCGAGCGGGCGCGCTTCATCGACCGGGCGATCGTTCTGAAGCAGCGCGACCGCTTGCCCGCCTATATTCCGGAGCGGGTTGAAGAAGTCGTCGCCAATGTGCGGCGGCTGGCGGGGGATCTGGGCGCCCCGGAGCATGTCGTGGAGACGGTCTGGCGGGTGATGATCGACGAATTCATTGCGATCGAGAGCGGAAGGCTAGCGGGGGCGGCGACTGCGCCTGATGTTCCGCGGCGGTGAGGCGGGTTTGCCGGATCGCCCCTCCGAGACCATCTCGAACCGTAATCCGCCTGATACAGGCGCGGTTTCGACAAGCCGCACGTCGACGCGGTCGCCGAGCTGGAAGGTTTCGCCTGATTTCTCGCCGATGAGCGCATGGCGGGTCTGGTCGTAGACGAAGTATTCGCGCCCGAGCGTCGAGACCGGGACGAAACCGTCGGCGCCCGATTCAGTGAGCGTCACGAACAGGCCCGCACCGACGACGCCGCTGATCCGGGCCCGGAAGGTCGATCCGGTCTGGCCGGACAGGTGCGCGGCAATGAGGCGATCTATGGTCTCGCGCTCGGCGGCCATGGCGCGCCGCTCGGCGCCGGATACGAGATCCGCGGTGTCGGCAAGCCGTGCGATATCCTCCGCGGTCAGGCCGTCGCTGCCCAGACCCAATGCACTGATGAGGCCGCGATGGACGATCAGATCGGCATAGCGGCGGATCGGCGAGGTGAAGTGGGCGTAGCGGCGAAGCGTCAGGCCGAAGTGACCCTTGTTCTCGGGCGAATAAACGGCCTGGGCCTGGGTTCGCAGCACGATCTCGTTGACGACATGCTGGTAGTCCTTGCCGGCCGCGGCCGCGAGAATGCGATTGAAGTGCTTCGGCCGCATGACCTGGCCGAGCGGCAGGCTCAAGCCCACGGTCTTGAGAAATTCCGATAGCGCGACAAGCTTCTCGCGGGCAGGGGGCTCATGAACGCGGTAGAGAAATGGTGATTGCTTCGCCTCGAGGGTTTCGGCCGCGGCGACATTCGCCTGGATCATGAATTCCTCGACGAGCTTGTGGGCGTCGAGGCGCTCCGGTGTTACGACACGCTCGACGAGGCCGTGCGCATCGAGAATGAGCTTGCGCTCAGGGAGATCGAGTTCGAGCGGCTCGCGGCGACGGCGCCCCTTCATCAAAACGCGGTAAGCCTGCCACAAGGGTTTCAGTACCGGCTCAAGGAGCGTGTCCGTCACGGCATTGGGCCGGCCGTCGATCGCGGCCTGCGCGTCCTGGTAGGAGAGTTTCGCGGCGGAGCGCATGATGATGCGATCGAAGCGGTGGTTCTTCTTGGTGCCAGAGGCATCGAAGGTCATGAAGCAGGCGAGCGCCGGGCGGTCTTCCTTCTCGCGCAGTGAACAGAGATCGTTGGAAATGCGCTCGGGCAGCATCGGAACGACGCGATCCGGGAAGTAGACCGAATTGCCGCGGATGCGGGCTTCGCGATCGAGCGCGGTCCCCGAGCGGACATAGGCCGCGACGTCGGCAATGGCGACGATGACCTTTACGCCGCCTGGATTGGCCGGGTCGCCGTCGGGTTCGGCCCACACCGCGTCGTCATGATCGCGCGCGTCCGGCGGGTCGATGGTGATCAGCGGCACGGTGCGAAGATCGGTTCTTCCTGCCGGCGAGAAGGGCTTGAGCGCCGCCGCTTCGGCCAGCACGCGCTCGGGAAAGCTGTCGGGGATGCCGTGCTGGTGAATGGCGATCAGCGAGATATTGCGCTGGTCCTCCATGTCGCCCAGGCGCTCGCGGACCTTGGCACTGACCGGGCCGCGGCCCGCGCCGCGGCGGATCTCGGCCGCGACGAGCTCACCGTCGCGAGCCCCGTTTTCATCGCCCGGCGCTACGCGCAGATCGTGGCGCGCCTTTTTGTCGACGGGGATGATGCGGGCGCCTTGGCCCTTGCTCGTTCGAAATATACCCAAGACGCGTTTGCCGCTATCGGCCAGGCGGCGGACAATGCGCGCCTTGAACGGCCAGGCCGGGTCGCCGGTCGGTTCGATCTTGGCCAGGATGCGTTCGCCGCGCGCCGGCGGCCGCATTTCTTCGCGGCTTGATGCCTTTCCGGCTTCGATGAGGATTCGCGGGGGCTTGCCGAGAACGGTTTCATCCCATTCGAGCGGTACCCCAATCAGGTCGCCATCCGGATCGAGGCCAACCACCTCGACAGCGGCAATCGGCGGCAGCGCCGAAGTGTCGATGAGCCGTCGATGGCGGCGGGCGATCTTGCCCGTGTCGGCTAGACTTTTGAGCATCGCCTTCAGGGCGATGCGGTCGCCGCCCTTGATGTCGAAGGCGCGCGCAATCTCGCGCTTGCCGGCCTTGCCGCCGCTTGCCTGCACGAATTCGAGGAGTTCAGCCTCGCTGGGCAGTCCATGAGATGGCGAATTCGCGCGCCTGGCCAATCAGGCGTCCGCGGCAGCCGCCGCGGCTTTCTTGCGAGGGCGCTTGGCGGGTGTCTTGGCAGCGCGCTTTGCCGGCGCCTTGGCCGCCCGCTTTGCTGTCTTGCCGTTGGAGGGACGTGCCGGCTTTCTGCCGCCGCCACCTTTGCCGGCGCGTGCGGCGATGAGAGCGATGGCTTCGTCGAGCGTCACATCTTCGGGCGCCTTGTCGCGCGGCAGGGTTGCGTTCACGGCGCCGTATTTTACGTAAGGCCCGAAGCGGCCTGACATGATCTGGACATTGCCCCCGCCATCGGGATGCGGACCCAGATCCTTGAGCGCTCCGGTACGCGCGCGCGGGCCCTTGGCGCGCTTCTGCGCCAGGAGATCGACGGCGCGGTTGATGCCCACGGTGAAGACTTCTTCCGGGGATTCGAGCGTCGCGTAGGAACCGTCATGCAGAACGAAGGGTCCGAAGCGGCCGAAATTCGTGGTGATCGGCTTGCCGGATTCAGGATGTATGCCGATCTCACGCGGCAAAGAGAGAAACTTCAATGCTGTTTCAAGGTCGATCTGGCTCGGGTCATAGCCCTTGGGGATCGAGGCACGCCGAGGCTTCTCGCCGTCGACCGCCTCTCCAAGCTGGAGGTAGGGTCCGAACCGGCCTTCGCGGCGCGTGACTTTCTCTCCGGTTTCGGGATCGACGCCAAGCTCGATGCCTTCCGCCGGAACGGCTTCCTTGCCCCCGGCCTCGGGCGCCGTCAGCGGCCGCGTGTAACGGCAGTCTGGATAGTTCGAGCAGCCGACAAAGGCGCCAAATTTGCCAAGTTTCAAGGACAATTGGCCATTCTCGCAGGAAGGGCAGGCGCGCGGATCGCCGCCGGCCGCGGTCGGCGGAAAGATGTGCGGTGCGAGAATGACGTTGAGCGCGTCGAGGACCTCCGAGACGCGCAGGTCCTTGATCTCGCCAAGGGCGGCGGTGAAGTCTCGCCAGAAATCGCGCAACACCTGACGCCAGTCGATCTCGCCATTCGAAATCCGGTCAAGCTGCTCTTCGAGATTGGCCGTGAAGTCGTATTCGACATAGCGGCCGAAGAAGGATTCGAGAAAGGCGGTAACGATGCGGCCCTTGTCCTCGGGGACCAGCCGCTTCTTGTCCAGCCTGACATAGCCGCGATCGCGCAGCACGGTAAGGATGGCCGTGTAGGTCGAGGGGCGTCCTATGCCCAGTTCTTCCATCTTCTTGATGAGGGACGCCTCGGAATAGCGCGGCGGCGGTTCGGTGAAGTGTTGCTCGGCGGCAATCTTGCGCACGCCGACCGCATCGCCGCGTGCCAGCGCGGGCAGCCGCTTCGCATCTTCGTCTTCCTCGTCGTCGAGGCCCTCCTGGTAGAGCTTCAGGAAGCCATCGAGTTTGATGACGGAGCCGATGGCGCGGAAGGTGTAGCGCCTTCCGTCATTGCCCGTTGTGGTGAGGTCGGCGGTCGTGCGCTCGATCTCGGCGCTTTCCATCTGGCTCGCGACGGTGCGCTTCCAGATCAATTCATAGAGCGCATATTGCTCGGGCTCGAGCACGCGTTTCACCTGCTCGGGGAAGCGCATCAGATCGGTGGGACGGATGGCTTCGTGGGCTTCCTGCGCGTTCTTGGCCTTGGTCGTGTATTGGCGCGGAACCGAGGGCAGGTAGGGTTCGCCGAATGCCTTGAGGATAGCATTGCGTGCAGCGGCAATGGCTTCGCCAGCGATCTGGACGCCGTCCGTACGCATATAGGTAATGAGGCCGACGGTCTCGCCGCCGATATTCACGCCCTCATAGAGCCGCTGGGCGATCTGCATGGTGCGAGCCGAGGACATGCCAAGCTTGCGCGAGGCCTCCTGCTGCAACGTCGCCGTGCGGAAGGGTGCGAAGGGATGGCGCTTGACCGGTTTGCTCTCGACAGACTCGACCGAGAACGGGGTTCCGGCGAGCGCGGCTTCGATCGCGCGTGCGGAAGCCTCGTCGGGGATATCGAATTTTCCAAGCTTCTTGCCCTCGATCGCGGCAAGACGAGCCGAGAAAAGGTCGCCGCGGCCGGTCGCGAAGTCGCCTTCGATCGTCCAGTATTCCTGAGCCTTGAAGGCTTCGATCTCCAACTCCCGGTCGCAGATGAGGCGCAAGGCGACGGACTGAACGCGTCCGGCCGAGCGGGCCCCGGGCAGCTTGCGCCACAGCATGGGCGACAGGCTGAAGCCAACGAGGTAGTCGAGCGCGCGGCGGGCGAGATAGGCATCGACAAGATCGGAGTCGATCTTGCGGGGATGCTGCATCGCATCAAGAACCGATTGCCTGGTGATGGCATTGAACACCACCCGCTGGACCGGCTTGTCCTTGACTACACCCTTGTTGCGGAGAATTTCGAGGACATGCCAGGAAATCGCCTCGCCCTCGCGATCGGGGTCGGTGGCCAGGATCAACCGGTCGCTCGCCTTGAGCGCCTGCGCGATTTCGGACATCTGCTTGGCGGACTTCGCATCGATGTCCCAGGACATCGCGAAATCCTCGTCGGGACGGACCGATCCATCCTTTGACGGCAGGTCGCGGACATGGCCGTAGGACGCAAGAACGGTAAAGTCCTTGCCCAAATATTTGTTGATTGTCTTGGCCTTAGCCGGAGATTCGACGACGACGACGGTCATTAAGCCTGCACTGTCCGAGGTGGGGGGCTTCGCCTCATATAGGGATCGCTGCGGTGCCGCAAGCACCCCATGGCCCAAACTTCACTTAGGGTCGTTGCGGTTCGATGACAATTTTAGGTTTCTTTCGCGACGATAGGACACGCTTATCTTGCAGTCGTGGATGGATTGGGAATGGGGCTGATGGCCGCGAAAAAAGCACGAAAAAGCGGTTCCTTGAGTGGATTTTCCGAACAGGGAGAGGCCTTTCAGCCACGCAGTCTGGCGCGCGTGGAGGCCACCGAATGTGCCCACTACATCGCGGATCTGAGCCTCGAACTGCGCAATCTGGCGCGCAGAAACGGCCTCAAGTTCCTGGCGCAACTCCTTGAAATGGCGTTCCAAGAGGCGTTTTTGATTGCCCACCGGACCGAGCCGACCGAGGCCGATCTAAAGCCGCCCGGTCACGCCAGGGAAACGAGCTGACCCGAGTGCCGGGTGATCTTCCCCGCCAGTTCGAGCTCAAGAAGGACGGTGACCACGACGGCGGGTGAGGCACCGCTTTCACGGATTAGTGTATCGAGATCGACCGCAGCCGGGCTCAGAAGGCGCGCGATGCGAGACCTGTCCGTCTCGCTCGCCTGCTCTGACGATAGGTCATAGGCAAGTTCCACGTGATCCGGGGCCGCCATGGTGCGCGGAGGGTTGCCCAGGACTTCCAGAATGTCGTCCACCGCGCTCACCAGCGTCGCACCCTCCCGGATGAGGCGGTTCGTCCCTTGGGCGCGCGGGTCAAGCGGCGAGCCCGGCACGGCAAAAACATCGCGTCCCTGCTCACCGGCGAGCCGAGCGGTGATGAGCGAGCCAGAGCGCAAGGCGGCCTCGACAACGACGACACCGATGCTGGTGCCGGAAATGATGCGGTTGCGGCGCGGGAAATGAACGCCGCGCGGCACGGTGCCAGGAAGCATTTCCGACATCAGCAGGCCGGTTTCGCCGATCCTGGCCTGCAGCCGCTCGTTTTCCGGCGGATAGACCACGTCGATGCCGCCGGCGAGGACGGCAAGCGTTCCCGATGAAATCGATCCTTCATGAGCAGCGGTGTCGATGCCGCGCGCCAGGCCGGAGACAATGACGTAGCCGGCCTGGCCGAGTTCGTTCGCGAGATTGCGTGCGAATTTGCAACCCAGAGCGGATGCGTTACGCGCGCCGACGATGGCAAGGCAGGGACGCTCGACCAAGGCGGCATCGCCCTTGATGGTGAGGAATGGCGGCGGTAGGTCGATCCGGCCGAGCAGGGGCGGGTAGCCAGGATCGTCCCAGGTGACGAAGGCGGCTCCGCATTGCGATGCTCGCTCCAACGCTGCTTCGGCTTCATCAGCGCCAAAAATGCGCAGGGGCCGGGCCATGCCGCCGCGCCGTGAGATTTCCGGCAGCGCTTCCAGCGCTTCGCTCGCGCTGCCGTAGTGCCTGAGAAGATGATCAAAGGTTGCCGGCCCGACATTCTCACTCATGGCAAGCCTGATCCACGCCAGTTTCTCGGCCGGCGTGGCAGGCGACCGGTTCATGCCCTGCGGCCGAGGTCGATTTTGGGCTCCGTACCAGCGATCAGGCGCGCGATATTGGCGCGGTGCGTTAGCCAGACGATGACGGCGAGGAGTATCGTCGGGATCACCAGGTCCGGGCGGCCGAGCAGGTAGGCCCAGAGCGGCGTAAGCGCGCTCGCGGCGAGGGCAGAAACCGAGGACGTGCGGAACAGGAAGGCGACGATCAACCACACGGCGAGGAAAGCGAGGCCGAGCAACCAGGCGATGCCGAGGAGAAGGCCGATTGCGGTCGCGACGCCCTTGCCGCCCTTGAAGTTCAGCCAGGCCGGGAAAAGATGGCCCGCCAGCGCTGCAAATCCGGCGACCAGGGCCGCAGCTTCGCCGCCCGCCTCACGGAAGACAAGAACCGGTATCGTGGCCTTCACGGCGTCCAGGATGAGGGTCAGCGCGGCGATCTTCTTGCTACCGGTGCGCAGGACATTGGTCGCCCCAATATTGCCCGAGCCGATTTTCCGCACATCGCCAAGCCCTGCCCACCTGGTGAGCAGCAGGCCAAACGGGATCGACCCGCACAAATAGCCAACCACCACCGCGAGGACGGCCGTGAATACGCTCAGGCCCGACCAATCGACCATTCATCCCTCCGCAATTGACTTTAGGTAAATACGGTCCTTCCTGCAACGACCGTTTCCACGACCGTGCCCTCAAGTGTCCGATGCTCGAAGGGCGAGTTCTTGGACCGCGACCGCAAAACCGAATCTTCAACTTTCCAGGACTTCTGGAGGTCGGCGAGAGCGAAATCGGCGGGAGAACCCGGGCTCAGGCGCCCGCATTCGAGGCCTAGAATCCGCGCCGGGGCAACCGACATCGCGTCAATGAGCCGCGCCAACGGCACGCCAGAATTGTGATGAAGCGACAGCGCGGCCGAGAACATCGTCTCGAGGCCGATTGCGCCGAATTCCGCCTCCGCAAATGGCAATCGCTTGGTGTCGGCGCTCTGCGGGTCATGAGAAGAAACGATAACGTCAATCGTACCGTCTGCGACACCCTCGACCAAGGCGCGCCGGTCCTCCTCGCTGCGCAGCGGCGGCGACAGCTTGAAGAACGTCCGGTAGGCGCCAATGTCCAGTTCGTTGAGCGTCAAATGATGCACCGAGACGCCGCAGGTGACAGGCAAGCCCCGCTGCTTGGCGGTGCGGATGACGTCGAGCGACGTGCGGCAGGAAAGTTGCGCCGCATGATAGCGGGCGCCGGTCAATTCGACCAAGCGCAGGTCGCGCTCCAGCATGATCACTTCGGCCGCAGCCGGAATACCGGGCAATCCCAGGCGGCTCGCCGTCTCGCTGGCATTCATCACGCCTGAAGCGAGCGCCGGCTCCTCGACATGCTGGACGACGAGCATGCCGAAGTCGTTGGCGTATGACAGGGCGCGCCGGAAAACACGGGCGTTGGCGACGGCGCGGTTGCCATCAGTTACGGCGACAGCGCCGGCCTCCTTGAGGGCACCGATCTCGGTCATGATCTCGCCGCCGAGGCCCTTGGTCGTCGCGGCCATGGGTGCGACACGCACGATCGCGGTGTCGCGAGCGCGCCTGAGGATGTAGTCGACGATCGCCGCATCATCGATGACCGGATTGGTGTTCGGCATGACGATCATCGTGGTGACGCCGCCGGCCGCCGCCGCCTCCGATGCGGTGGCAAGGGTCTCGCGGTATTCGGCTCCGGGCTCTCCGGTGAAGACCCGCATGTCGACGAGGCCGGGCATAAGGACAAGGCCGCGACAATCGACAATCACGGTGCCCGTACCGGCGGTCTGTGCCGTTACATTGCGTCCGGAGCCGAGGATCCAACCGTCTTCGATGATAATCCCGCCAGTCTCATCCATGTCCTGGGACGGGTCGATGAGACGCGCATTGACATAGGCGCGGCGGTTCGAGGCGGCGCGTGACACCGGTGCCATCATGCGTTGGCTCCGCCGGGCAGGTTGCGTGCGAGCGCGTCGAGCACAGCCATGCGCACCGCCACGCCCATCTCGACCTGCTCCCGGATGACCGATTGGACGCCATCGGCGACGTTCGAGTCGATTTCGATGCCGCGGTTCATCGGGCCCGGATGCATGACCAGCGCGCCTGGCTTGGCAAATCCAAGCTTCTCCTCATTGAGGCCGAAGAAGCGGTAATATTCGCGTTGCGAAGGCACGAAGGCGCCGCTCATGCGCTCAAGCTGGAGTCGCAGCATCATGACGACATCGGCGCCATCGAGCCCGTCACGCATGTTGCGATGGACCTCGACGCCGAAATTGCCGATGCCGGTCGGAAGCAGCGTCGAAGGCGCCACCACGCGTACCCGCACGCCGAGTTTGTTGAGCAGATGAATGTTGGAGCGCGCCACGCGGGAATGGAGAACGTCGCCGCATATTGCGACGACAAGGCCCTCGATCCGGCCCTTGCGGCGGCGGATGGTGAGCGCATCGAGCAAGGCCTGGGTCGGGTGCTCGTGCTGGCCGTCGCCGGCATTGACCACCGCGCAGGAGACTTTCTGCGCCAATAGTTCGACCGCCCCCGAACTTTGATGCCTGACAACCAGGATATCGGGGTGCATGGCGTTGAGCGTCATGGCGGTATCGAGTAGCGTTTCGCCCTTGGAGACGGCGGAGGTCGAAACCGCCATGTTCATCACATCCGCGCCAAGGCGCTTGCCGGCGATCTCGAAGGAGCTCTGGGTGCGCGTCGAGGCTTCGAAGAAAAGATTGATCTGGGTACGGCCGCCAAGGACGGCGTGGCGCTTCTCGATCTGGCGGTTTACCTCGACATAGCGGTCGGCAAGGTCGAGAAGTGCCACAATCTCCTGGCTCGACATTTCCTCGATGCCGAGCAGGTGCAGCCCTTTGAGAAGGCGAGGTGGACGGACAGAGGATGTCATTGAAAGCCACTGTCTAGGTGCGTTTCGCCGATACTGCAAGCAATTGCGCCGGCCTGTGGGTAACTAGGCCACGATCGTCATGATTAACGGGATGGTGACCGCCGCGCAGAGCACCTGCACAGTGAGGATATTGGCGACCAGCGGGGCGTCGCCGCCCATCTGCCTGGCGAGGACATAGGCGCCCGAGCCGGTGGGGACCGAGCCCGAAAGAATGGCGATGGCCGCAACCGGCCCGGTGACGCCGAACAGCCAAAGCCAGCCGGCAAACAGGACCGGCATCAGCAGGAGCTTCAAGGCCGTTGCGGCGATGACCGGCCGCCTTGTGCCGACCGCCTGGTCGAGCCTCAGTCCCGCGCCCACAGCCAGCAGCGCCAGGCCAAGGGAGCCGCGACCGACCATGTCGAGGACCGTGTAGCCGAGTCCGGGCAAGGGAAGGCCGGTGAATTTGTAAAGGACGCCGCCGACCGAAGAGAGGACGAACGGGTTCTTCACCACGGATAGCGCCACGACCCGTGCCGACGGCTTGCGCCCCGATGCGTAATGGGCGAGCACGGCGACATTGACCAGGTTGAGCAATGGTATCATTGCGGCCGCGCTCAAGCCGACCAGGGCGATGGCCTGATTGCCGAAGTAAATCGGAACGAGCGCGAGCGCGATGAAAGTGTGCCAGCGCGTTGCGCCCTGAAACAGGCTGGTGAAGGCCGGGCCATCCATGACGAGGACGGTGCAGAGCCAAGAGCGCGCCGTAAGAAGCAGGGCGAACATGGTGGAGATGGCGAGCATCATCGCGGCACCCATGCTCCAGACGGGAATCCGAGAGAAGTCGGCGGCGGCGATTTCCTTGAAGATGATCGCGGGGAACAGCACATAGTAACAAATCTGGTCGATGCCGAGCCAATGATGATCTTCAATGAAGCGCGAGCGGCGCAGGAGATAGCCGATCAGGATCACGATGAAGACCGGGAAAAGCGCGATGAAGGCGTTCATTTCACAGTTTCCGCAAAAACGATCAGCAGCGGTATCGTTATGACCGACAGCAGCGTCTGGACGGTCACGGTGGTTGCAACCAGTGTCGCATCCCCGCCCATCTGGCGGGCGAGCACATAGGCGCTCATCGCGGTGGGCACGCCGGCGCAGATCAGGCAGGCGACAACCGCCGGGCCGGAAATGCCGAACAGCAATATCCAGATGAAGACAATGATCGGCATGCCAAGTAGCTTGAGGCCCGTGCCAAGCCAGACCACGGGGGAGGGCCGGCGTGCTTCCTCGGCATGAAGCCCGGCACCGACCATCAGCAGGCCGGTACCGATCGCCGCGCCGCCCAGCATGTGCAGTCCCGTCATGACGGGTTCGTAGATTCGAATACCGGTGAGGTTGATAGCGAGGCCGACCGCTGTCGCCCAGATAAACGGATTGCGGAACACGACATAAGCTGTCTGCCTATAGCTGAGCTGGCGGGCGCCGGCATTGCGCGCGATGACCGCCACGTTGACGATGTTCGCGACCGGGACGAGGATCGCCATGATAATGGCGACGAGCGCGACGCCCTCTTTTCCATAGAGCTTGTCGAGGATCGGCAGGGCAATGAAGCCGTTCCAGCGCGTCGCGTTCTGAAATAACGAGCTATAGGAGGCGCCATTTATGTCCAGTATGCCCATGAGCGGAAGCCGCAGCGCCAGAAGACCGCCGGCCATGGTGGCGAAGGCGAGCGCCATGGTGAAGGTGATCTCCGCGAGCGGGAGCGAAGCGAGATCAGCCTCGATCAGCGTTTCCGACAGAAGCGCCGGAAAGAAGACCCAATAGCCCAGGAGCTCGACGCCGCGCCACATGTCCTCGGCGACGACATTGCGCCAGCGCAGAATAAAGCCGAGGCCGATCAGGCAGAAGATCGGCAGGAGGCTCTCGATGACGGCAATCATCCGCCGGTCCGCCTCGCTGCATAACCGCGCGGCGTATAGGCGCAAGCCATTCCATCGCCGCGCCGGAAAGCCCGCGATTGTGAAGAGCCGACCATGACGAGAGTCATCATATCGACGATCTGTGCACGGAACTCGCTCAAGGGAACGATTGCAACACTCTCCTCCTTGCGGCCGAGATTGGACGCGATGACAACCGGCGTGTCGGGTGGGCGATATTGCGACAGGATCGCCATGGCGCGCTCGATCTGATCCCGGCGCTTGGCCGAACGCGGATTGTAAAAGGCAACGACGAAATCGCCCTCGGCGGCCGCCCGGATGCGCTTTTCAATCACCGGCCAGGGCGTGAGGAGATCGGAGAGCGAGATGCAGCAGAAATCATGCCCGATCATCGCGCCGGCCTTGGCGGCGGCAGCCTGGAACGCGGAGATGCCTGGCAAGACTTCGACCTCGACGCGGGTGGGCTCGAGTTCGAGAAGTTCATAGACAAGCGCCGCCATAGCGTAGATGCCGGCATCGCCCGAGCAAAGAAGGGCGACGTGCTTGCCTTCCTTCGCGAGCGCGATGGCGTGACGCACGCGGGCCTCTTCCTCGCCGAGCGCGAAATTGTGAAGAGTCTGGTTGATGTACTGATCGGCGGCGAGGTCGAGATAGAGGCCATAGCCGACCCAGTCGGTCGCCTGCGCAAGCGCGTGCTGAACGGCGGGCGTGCGCATGCCGGGATCGCCGGGTCCGAGACCGATGACGGCAAGCCGGCCGCGCGGGCGCCCGCCAAGACTCAATATTGGCGCGCGAGCGCGGGCGATGGCGCATGTGGCGCGCCGGCTCTTGGTTTTCGGAACGATCAGTTCGGCGTCAGCGCCGGCGGCGGCTAAAGCGGCGGCCTCCGCCACGCTGGGCGTTCCGGTCTCGCGCTCCACCAGCGCGGAAGGGTTGGCGATGCGGGCCGATTGTTCGGCAAGCTCTTCGGCGGTGAAGAAGCGCACATGATCGCGATCGCCGAGCGACGCTATGGCGGGCTCGTCTTCCTTCAGCTCAATCGAGGCGTAGCAGGCGATGGCTGCGGGGGAGAGATTGCTTCCGCGAAGAGTCTGCGCGACAAGATCGGCGACTTCCCGCAGCGACGTTCCACGTTCGCAGCCGACGCCGACGGCAAGCGTTGCGGGATGGAAGACAAGGTGAGCTGGCGAGCCTTCCATCGTCTGCTCGGTGAGGGTTATGCGGAGCGGCGCATCAGGTCTTTTGGGCAGGGGCACGAGCCATGGCGCAGACCCCGCGATGGAGACCGCTTCGCCGGCCAGCAGAGAGACGGCAAAATCCTTATAGTCCGTGGGGTTCGCCAGGCGATAGCCGGTCGGTGGATCGTCGAGCGCGATGCCGAACCGTGCTTCGGTTGCAGCACCGCCGGCGCGAGTCGCGCCGATAGCCTCGGCAATCCGTGCGGCAAGTGCGACCGCGCCATGATTGAGGCCGAGCAGGGGGATCACGAAGCGGCCGTCACTCGTGACCGACACAACGGGCGGATCGGTGAACTTGCTGTCAAGCAAGGACGCCAGCGCGCGAATAAGGATGGGCGGCGGCAGGATCGCGATGATCGGGCGCTCATCGCGGAAGGCTGTCTGGAGAGAAGCGATCAGCGCGCCGTCGGCATGTTCGACGATATCCCCGCCGCTCGCTTCTGCAATGCGGGCCGCGAGCGGGGCCGAAGCGGCGCGTGCGAATATCGCCGGCCGCCTCACCAAGCCTCGCTGCCCTTGTAGATCAGGATCGTCGAAAAATAGGGGCGCTCGCCCTCGGGCAGCTGTTCCAGCGGCGTGATGCGCTCATCATCGCGGGTGGCACGCTCGATGATGATTGCGCGATCAGAAAGCCCGAGCGATCGCAGGAGGGCGCGGATCTTGTCGAAGTGCTTTCCCACCTTGACGATTGCGATGGCATCGGCCGAAGCGATTTCAACCTTCAGTCTTTCCTCGGCAAGGGGCGCCGGAAGGACCTTGAGCAAATCGTTGCGGGCGGCCAATGGCCGGCCGATCGCGGCAGCACAGGCGGTGAGCGATGACACGCCCGGCACGACAGTGATTTGGTGTGTCTTTTCAAAGCGTTCATGCAGATACATGAAGCTGCCATAGAAGAAAGGATCGCCCTCGCAGAGGAACGCGACATCCTTGCCGGCATCGAGATGGGCTGAGATCAACCGGACGGACTCATCATAGGCATCACGCGCCGGCTCGCGCTCGGTGCGCATCGGGATCGAGAGTGGCAATTCGATCGCATCTTCCGGGATGAAGGGCGCTGCAATCCGGCGCGCCAGGCTGTCGCTGCCATTGGCGACCGGATAGGCGATGACCGGCACCTGGCCGATGATGCGCCAGGCCTTGATGGTCATGAGTTCGGGATCGCCGGGCCCGACGCCAAGGCCGTAAAGCCTGCTCATGGCTTGATCGCTCGCCATTGCAGGACGGACATGCGCGGTTTCAGTGCGCGCAGATCGCCGACCTTGCTCAAGACCGACACATCGATGCGAACGAGATCGCCGCCATGCTTGTCCTGGAGGTCGATGACATGCAATTCGCCTTCGAGAGTCACGACATTGGCGACCATGCGGCCGCCGGATTTGAGCGCTTCCCAGGAAGTTTCGAAGACGCCGGGATCGCCCACGCCGCCGCCAATGAAGACTGCGTCCGGCTCTTCAAGACCGGCAAGGGCGGCGGGCGCCTCGCCGTTGACAATGTTGATGCGGGGTGTCCCGAGGCGATCGGCATTCTCGGCGAGCATGGCAAGGCGGCTCTCGTCGCGCTCAATGGCGATGGCGCGCGCGCCACGCGCAGCGCGCATCCATTCGATGGCGATCGAGCCGCAACCGGCACCGACATCCCAGAGCAGCGCATCGGGCGTGGGACCAAGTGCTGCCAGAGTTGCCGCGCGTACCTCGCGCTTGGTGAGCTGGCCATCGTGAACATAGGCATTATCGGGAAGGCCCGGTACGCGGGGCAGGAGGGCCGCGCCGGCATCCGGGATGCATTCTATGCCGATCGTGTTGAGATCGGAGTAGGACGCGTCGCGGTAGTCGGCTGCGCGGAAGCTCGACTGCTTCTCGCGTGCGCCGCCCATGTTTTCGAGAACCGTGATGCGGCTTTGCCCGAACCTTCGCGCCACCAGCCGGCGCGCCACTTCGGCAATGGTCGCGGCATTCTCTGTCAGGGCGATGAGGCGAGCGCCGGGCTGAATAAAGGCTTCGATCTGTGCGGCGGGCCGTCCGTGTAGGGTGAGCGTGTCGCAATCGGGGAGGGACCAGCAGAGCCGTGCCGCGGCGAGGCTGAAGGCCGAAATGTGCGGGACGATCTCGACCTCGGTGGCCGGGATGAATTCGAGCACCTTCCGGGCCACGCCGTAATTGCATGGATCGCCGGTTGCGAGCAGCGCGGTTTTGCGCCCCCGCAAGCGCCTGATCTGCGTGACCACCGCGCTGAAGGGTTGCGGCCACACTTCCCTCGTCGCGCCGGTCTGCGGCGTCAATGAAAGCAGGCGTTCGGCGCCGACGATGACCTCCGCCTGATCGACGAGAAGCCTGGCGCGTGCCGACAGGCCATCGTATCCGTCTTCCCCCATGCCGATGATCGAAAGCCATTTCGTCATGGTGCTGACTCGGTCAGAAGCGCGTTGACGGCGGCAGCGGCCATGGCCGATCCGCCGCGCCGGCCGGGGAGAGTCAGATAGGGAACGCCGCGCGGGTCGCGCAGCAATTCTTCCTTGGATTCGGCCGCGCCGACGAAACCCACGGGAAGCGCGACAATGGCGGCAGGGCGCGGGGCGCCGGCGTCGAGATGCTCAAGCAGCGCGAAGAGGGCGGTCGGCGCATTGCCGATGACGACGACGGCATTGTGGAGGTAAGGGAGCCACAGATCGACGGCGGCGGCGGAGCGTGTCGTCTTTTCCCTGATGCCGATCTCGCGCGCGGCGGGATCGTTCAGGTGGCAGTAGATCCGTATGCCGGCAGGAACCCTCGAAGCGATGATGCCGCTTTTCACCATCTCGGCATCGGTGAGGATTGCAGTGCCGGATTTTAACGCCGCCTTGGCGCTTGGCGCGAAATCGTCCGAAATGCGAAGCTCGGCCGCGACTTCGGGCATGCCGCAGGCATGGACGATGCGCTCGGCTATCGCGCGGGCTGTCACAGGAAGCCGTGACATGTCCGTTTCGGCACGGATCAGCTCGAAGGACCGCGCATAGATCGCATCCGGGTCGCGAAGATAGTCGAGCGCCGTCATGTCTTCTTCAGGCTTTTCGGCCCCAAGGGATGATCCGCATGCGGATAGGGTGAGTGGGTGTGACCATGATCGTGGTCATGACCGTGGTGATGGTGATGGCCGTGGTGATAATGCGGCCCGTGGCTATGCGAAGCCTTGCCGCGCGCTGTTTCCCTGATGATGGCGCTCAAGCCTTCGACGTGGTGGTGATGACTTTGCTGCGCCGCGCCGACGTCATTCTCGAAGCCGAGGACCTGCGTGCGGTATTTGCACATCTGGCAGTTCATTGCCGTGTCGCCGGTCAATATCTGCCGCACCCGGTCTTCGAAAGTCTCGATCACCATAGGATGATCGTTGAGATAGGGTGCCTTCAGAAACCCGACTTCGGGATGCCTTGCCGCGACTTCGTCGGTCGCATCGTAAATGCGCTGCACGAGAATGCCGGTGAAGAGGAAATAGGGGAAAACGATAATCCGCCGATAGCCCAACTTCACGGCATGTTCCAGGGCTGGCACGACAAGCGGAAAGGTGACGCCCGAATATGCGGTCTCGGCCCAGCCGAAGCCGAAGCCTTCATGAAGCATGCGGGTGACTTTGGAGACATTTGAATTGGCATCGGGATCGGAGGCGCCGCGCCCGACGACCATCAGCAGCGTCTCGTGAGCGGGGACCGTATCGGGCGCCGCATCGATCGCCGTCTGAATGCGGTCGCCAGCCGCCCTCAACAGCCGCGGGTCGATGCCCAGTTCCTTGCCATAGTCTATCCTGATGCGGTTGCTGGCGGCATAGGTGTTGAGAACCGAAGGAATGTCGTTCTTGGTGTGGCCCGCGGCAAACAGCATACCGGGGACCGCAAGCACCCGGTTAACGCCCTTGGCCCGCAGCTTATCCAAGCCATCGCGAATGAT
>JAEUMG010000341.1 GCA_016793355.1 Hyphomicrobiales bacterium | reverse complement strand
CAGGTTCCGGGCCTTTATGTCGCGACCGGGCTTTCGGGCCACGGCTTCGGCCTTGGTCCGGGCGTCGGGCGGTTGGCCGCCGATCTCGTGACCGGCCAGGGGCCCGTCGTCGATGCGAGCGGTTTCAGGCTCGATCGCTTTGCAAGGGCGCGGGGCTAGTGCTGCGCCGGCATGATCATGCGATCTTTTTCGTGCCCGATCCGGCGGAATTGGATACGGTCGCGGATCGGTTTGCCGCCGCGGGCTTTCTCATTACCGAGCGCGACGATCTCGGCAAGGAAACCGCGGCGACCGTCCAGAAGCTCATCTGTTTCGCCGATAGTTCTTATATCGAGATCCTGACGATCCGCGACGAAGCCACCCGCGCGCGCCATCGCTTCGCGCATCTGTTGCCGCACGGCAATGGCTGGGCCGATTACTCGATCGATTGCGTTGGCCTCGATGAGGACCGCGATCGGATTGTCGCAGCGGGGCTGCCAATCGGCGGTCCGCATGAGCATAAGCGGAGCTTGCGTGACGGCCGGCCCTGGGCCGTGCGTTTGATCCTCTTAGGGATCGGCGCAGGCTTTCCCGCCCTGCCTTTCCTGCTCGAAGATTCTGTCGGCCGCGAGTTGCGCATTCCAACGGCGGGCACGCAGCATCCCAATGGTGTCACCGGAATTGCAGGCATCACGGTTGCGGTGAGATCGCCGGCGCAGGCGAAAGCGCAATTCGATGTCGTCTTTGGCGACGGCACGACATCCGGGCACGGCCTGCGCTACTGGCTCGGCTCGCAGTGGGTCGACGTCGTCCAAGGCGAAGCTGCAACGAGCGAAGGTGTTTCTTCCATTACACTCTTGAAACCGGGTGCCGGCGCCCCGAAATCTTTGGGCACCGGACTTGCCCTCTTTGTCGCCGGCGCCTAGACCGCGTTGAGTGCTTGCTCCATGTCGTAGAGGATGTCGTCGGTATTCTCGAGCCCGATCGACAGCCGCAGGAGTCCGTCGCCGATGCCGTGCTTGGCGCGCTCTTCCGCGCCATAGATCGCATGCGTCATGCTGGCCGGATGCTGGATCAAGGTCTCGGCATCGCCGAGGCTGACGGCGCGGGTGATGAGCTTGAGCTCGTTCATCAGTGCCATGCTCCGTGCCACGCCGCCTTCGAGCTCGAAGCCGATAAGGCCGCCAAAGCCCGACATCTGCTTTTTCGCCAGGGCATGTTGCGGGAAATCGGGCAAGCCCGGATACGAGATGCTCTCGACCTTCGGATGCTTGGCAAGAAACTCCGCCATCGCCTGCGCGGAGGCCGAATGCCGCTCCATGCGGATCTCCAATGTCTTTAGCCCGCGCAGGAGCAGGAAACAGTTGAAGGGCGAGAGAGTCGCCCCCGTGATCCAGCGCAGGCCCGTCTGGCGCACCTTGGTCACGATATCCTTCGGGCCGACGAGGATGCCGCCCAAAAGATCGCCATGGCCGCCGAGATACTTCGTCGCCGAATGGACGATTACATCGGCGCCGTATTCCAGCGGGCGCTGCAGGGCAGGGGTCGCGAATGTATTGTCGACGACTACCAAAGCATTGACCTTGTGGGCGCGGCGGACGATCTCGGCGATATCGATGACGCGGAGATTGGGATTGGCCGGCGTCTCGAAATAGACGGCGCGCGTCTTTTCGCTGAGTTGCGCCGTCAAGGTCTCGGGATTCATGAAATCGGCAATCCGCACCACGATGCCGAAGCGCGGCAGGGCCTGGGTGAAATAGGCGAAGGTATTGCCGTAGAGCGTGTGGTCGATGACCACCTCGTCCCCGGCACTGAGCAGGCTCATCATCACGCTCGACATCGCCGCCATGCCGGAAGCTGTCGTCATGCCGGCTTCGCCGCCCTCGAGGCTTGCCATCCTTTCTTCGAGGATGGTCTGGGTCGGATTGCGGGTGCGGCCATAGATATAGCCAGGGCGCTCGCCCTTGAACATTTCCGAACCGGCCTCCGCGGTTTCGAAGGCGAAGGTGGACGTCATGTAGATCGGAGGCGTGAGCGCTCCCTGTTCGCTCGCCGGATCATAGCCAAGATGGATCGCGCGCGTCGAAAGACCCTGCGGCCGGTTGCGTCTCACGGGATTGGTCATTTCACGTCCTTTTAGAATGGGTATTGCGCGGTGCATCATAGACCGCCGCGCGGGCAATTCTTGAAACAGCTGTGAGGGGCTGGAAGAGAATAATTCACGCCTGTCTGCGCGCAAGAAAACGCTAGCATCGCTCTGAAAGTAGTGTCAACATGCACAATATGATTTCATTATTAGGAACTGTTTGCAGTGTACGCCCGACGCCGGACACGCCATCGCATGGCCGCACCGTGGCCTGAGACGTTAAGCGACCGCGACCGCGCAGCGGTAGGACATGAATAGCTACGAGGTCGTTATTATCGGCGCCGGCCACAATGGCCTCGTCTGCGGCGCCTATCTCGCCAAGGCGGGACTGAAGGTCTGCGTGCTGGAGCGCCGATCGCTAATCGGCGGCGCATCGGTCACCGAGGAAATCTGGCCGGGCTATCGGGTCAGCACCGCCGCGCACATGATGGGTTTGCTGCAGCCCAGGGTGATCCTTGATCTCGAATTGCAGAAGTTCGGCTATGAGATCATTCCGACCCCGCCGATCGTCCATCACATCGATAGTGCCGGTCCGATCCCCGTATGGCGAGAGCCCGACAAGCTCGCCGCCGAGTTTGCGCGCCTTTCACAGAGGGACGCGGCGGCCTATCCGGCTTTTGCAGCCCATCTGGCGAGGCTAGGCCCGATATTCCAGAAACTTCTGTGGGAAATACCATTCGACCCGAGTTCCCTGAGCCCGGGCAATCTCATGGACGTGGCGCTCTTCGCCTGGCGCAATCGCGGGATGGTAGGCGCGTTCTACGATGTCTCCGATCTTATAACGATGAGCGTCTATGATTACTTGAGCCGCTGGTTCGAATCCGATGCGGTAAAGATGATACTCGGCTACTATCCGGTCGGCGGCTCCGGCCAGAGCGTCAGCTTCCACACGCCGGGCACCGCCTATTTCCTCCTGCGCAATCATTTGCGTGACAACACGACGGCTGCCGGCGGCACAGGCCTCGTGCGTGGCGGAATGGGCAATATCTGCGAGGCGATCGCTAAATCCGGCGCACGTTTTGGTATGGAAGTCCGCGTGGATGCTGAAGTCTCGCGCATCCTGGTGAAAGACGGTCGCGCACAGGGGGTGGTTCTTGTGAATGGCGACGAAATCCGCGCCAGGACCGTCATTTCCAACGCTTCCGCGCGCCACACATTTCTTAGCCTCGTCGAGGAAGGCACGCTGCCTTGCGAGTTCCTGCGCGATATCCGCTCGTTCAAGGGGCAGTCGACCGCCTTCAAGATCCATCTCGCAGTGGATGAACTGCCTCATTATCCGGACCTTGGCAAAGCCGGTCTCGGCAATACCTATCCGGTGCAGATTTGCATCGCGCCGAGCATCGCCTATGTCGAAAAGGCCTATCTCGACATGCGCGAAGGCCGGGTATCACGCCGGCCCTATCTGACGGTGCAGGCGCCGACCGTGGTCGATCCGTCGCTCGCGCCTAAGAGCCGGCACATTCTGAGTATCTATGGTGGCCATGTCCCGTCGGGCCCGGGCGCCGATCATGGCGCAGCGACGCGCGAAACCGTCTACAACGCGGCCTTCGACGCGATCGCGCAATTTGCTCCCAACCTGCCGCGTCATGCGGTGCACCGCCAGATCCTGCTCGCTTCGGACTATGAAGAGATTTTCGGCCTGCCCGGGGGCAATCCGCACCATGCCGACCTCACCCTCAACCAGGTGTTCTTCCGCCGACCGGCGCGCCGCTATGCCGACTACCGGTCGCCCATTGCGGGACTCTTCCTGAGCAGCGCGTCGACACATCCCGGCGGCGCGGTCACCGGGGTGCCGGGCTACAATGCCGCAAGAGTGGTGCTGAAGATGCTGCGCAGCCCGGCTTGAGGCCGTTTCCAAGTACTGGAGATTTCAAATGCTGAAATGCGCTTTCGGGTGCTATAGGTCGTTTGCGGCACATTGAATCGTGGCTGGGGCGGCGCGGAGGATCAGGTGGAGACGACAGTCGTCAAGGGTTTGAAGGTGCTCGAAGCGCTGGCCGTGAGCCATGGCCCGCGCACATTGACCGATCTGGCGAGCCAATGCGGCATGAGCAAAAGCAATGCCCATCGCCTGCTGCACACGCTCGAGAAATGCGGCTATGTCCGCCGCGCCTCCGACGAACGGCGTTATGAAGCATCACTCCGCCTCTGGGAACTTGGCATTCGCGTGTCGGGGCGACTCGATTTGCGCGCCGTTGCCTCTTCGCATCTGCGTGACCTTGCAGAAACGACTAAGGAGACGGCGCATCTTTCCGTTTTCGACGGCGTCGAGGCGCTCTATATCGACAAGGCCGACGGCACACACGCGGTTAGAACTTATGTGAATATCGGCGATCGTGCGCCCGCCTATTGTTCAACCAGCGGCAAGTCGATGCTGGCCTATCAGCCCGAGGAGACGGTTCGCAAGGTGGCTGCCAATCTCAAGCGTTTTACCGAGAACACAGTCACCTCGCTGTCGCAGCTTCGTAACCATCTCGAATTGATTCGGAAACAAGGCTACTCCGTCACTACGGGTGAATGGCGCCCCGGGGTCCTCGGATTGGCCACGGCGATCAAAAGCCCATCGGGGTTGGTGGTCGGTGCCATCGGGGTTGCCGGCCCTGAAGAGCGCATGCGCCAAGGGGATTTAGCAGCAACCATCGCAGCGGTTGTCGAGGCCGGCAGACGAATCGAAAGGGATCTGGGTTTCGGGCCCACGGCCGCCTCGGAAGAGCCAGCGCCTGTGCCACAGAATAGGGTGCCACGTGTGCGCAAGGCAACGGCGGCAGCCGCTTAGAGGCTCGCTTTAGCTTAGCTGACGTTGTTTCCGTTTGTTCCTTATCATAATCTCTCGTTTCGCTATTCGGGACAAGGAGATGAAGAGCAGCTTCACCTACGTCGTGATCGGCTTGGGCGGCCTCGGCAGTGCGGCCGCATATTGGCTGTCGCGCAGGGCCGGCAAAGACGTGCTTGGGATCGAACAATTCGAGCTCGGTCATGTGCGCGGCGAGTCCGAGGATCATTCGCGCATCATCCGCAAGACCTATCACACGGTCCCCTATGTGCGGTTTGCGGAAGAAGCCTATCGCGCCTGGGCGGTGCTCGAGGAGGAATCGGGCGAACAGGTGGTGGTGAAGACCGGCGAGATCAATTTCTGGCCGCCAGCAACGACATTGCGCGAGGACGATTACAACCGCAGCATGGCGGCTTGCGGCGTACCTTTCGAAATTCTCGACAATGTGCAACTTCGAAGGCGCTTTCCGGAGTTCCGCTTCGGCGACGACATCCATGGCGTCTACCAGCCGGATGGGGGCCTCGCCGGCGCCATAAGGGCGAATGCCGCGCATCGCCGCATGGCGCAACAGAACGGCGCGGCACTCATCGACAATATGCCCGTCTCAAGCATAAAGCAGACAGCCGGGGGCTATGAGATCGTTGCCGGCGGCCGTACCTTTTCGGCGGAAAAGCTCGTCATAGCCGCGGGGCCGTGGACCAACAGGATGCTCGCGCATTTCGGTTTCGAACTGCCGTTGCGCGTCACCCATGAGCAGGTGACATATTTCGCGAGCCCCAATCTTGGCGAGTTCACGCCCGATCGATTCCCCGTCTGGATCTGGATGATCCTCGACAATTACTACGGATTTCCGGTCTATGGCGCGGAGGGCGTCAAGGCTGGGAAAGATCGCTTCTCCCCAATCGATCCCGACAAGCGGAGTTTCGAGCCGGATGTACAGAACGAAACCGATGTGCGCCGTTTCGTTGCCGAACATATTCCGCGCGCTTTCGGCCCGGTCCTTTATTCGAAGACGTGTCTGCTCACGCACACTGTGGATGGCGACTTTGTGCTCGATCGCATTCCCGGGCATCCAAATTGCGTCTGCGCCGTCGGCGCCACGCATGCCTTCAAGTTCGCGTCGCTCTTTGGACGTACGCTGACCGAACTTCTAGTCTACGGCAAAGCGACGACCAACATTCATGCCTTCCGTTTTGATCGCCCGACGCTTGCATTGGCGAAATCGGACTGGGAGATCGGCGGAAGCGCGCGGGCTGAGCTAGCGCATATCCGGCCAAAGCGTGTGCACTGTGGCGACAAGGACATGCGCTAGGTCCCTCATGCCTGTCAGTCAACGCCCATCGCCGGCTGGATCGGGGCTGTCGCAGCGTATCCTTTGATATGGATGATGGCCTTGCGCTAGACTTCGTCCGGTCCTTTGCACAATAGCTGGAGCCCCCCGATCATGATCGATTCGCGCTACAAGAAGCTGACCGGAATGCATGCCGGCCACACCTACGTGGTCACCGGTCCCGCCAACGAGACCGACACGCCCATGACCTGGTCCTTGCGGGCCGAAACCGTTCCGGATGAGCGGCTGCAGGTGAAGGAAACCGAACTCAACGATCCGAAGCTCTGGCAGCCGCTGTAAGCGCTAGCCGCGGAACTGCTTGATCAGGCTGGCCAGACTCTGCTGGCTGGACGTGACGGCGGCCGCTGCCGGAGGCGGCGGCGTGGCCGGGCGCGGTGCCGGCGGCATCGGCTGACCGACGGGCTGGCCCTGGCGTGGCGGCTGTGCCGGCCACAAGGGCTGGCCGCCGGGCGGGCTTTTGCGCAGGCTCGGCTGCGCCGGCGGCTGGTAGGCTGCGGCCTGCTGGCCGGGAACCGGCCATTGCCCGGCATCGGGCGCGCGCTGTGCCGGGACGGTTTCCGGCAGGGGGACGGTTTCGGCGACATATTCCGCCGGGTGCGCCGAATAGGCCTGCTGCCGCCAGCGGCTGACCACCTCATGCAGAAACGTCTGGTCGGGGAGGTCCTTTGCCCAGTTTTCGGTGAAGGAGGCGGTATTGCTCTTGGGCTGCGCCTCCGGCGGCAGCATGTCGAACTTGATGCGCGTCGGGAGCGCCACGCCTTCGCCGAAGGTGATGGCCTCGCCGGTGCCCATGGTGGTCATGAATTCGAGAAGGCTCTTGGCGGCGTCGGATATGCCGGCCTTGAGGATCTCCTGGTCACGCTCATTGGTGAGGCGCAACGAGAAGATCGTATTGCACTGGCTAAGAATGGTCGGGTCGAGTTCGGCCGGACGCTGCGTCACGATGCACAAGGAGACGCCGTATTTGCGGCCTTCCTTCGCAATGCGCGAGATCGCCCGCTTGGTCGGCTCGAAGCCGAGGGTTTTGTCGAACGGCACATAGCGGTGCGCCTCTTCGCACACGAAGGTGATCGGGATGCGTCCCGCGCTCCACACGCCGAAGTCGAAGGCGAGGCGGGCCAGAACGGAAACCACGACGTTGATGATCTCGGAGGGCAGACCGGAGAGCTCGAGAATGGCGATCGGCTTGCCGTTGACCGGTACGCGGAAGATGCGCGACAGCACCTGCGCCATGGTGTCGTGGACCGTCAGGCTCCCGAACATGAAGGCGTAGCGCGGATCGCGGCTGATGGTTTCGACGCGCGCCTTGAGCCGCTTGTAGGGGGCCAGTTCGCCGCGCAGGTCGAGCTTGCCGATGTATTCCTCGAGCAATCCGAGCAGGTCGGATGTGCGATAGGGGATTGGCGTGTCGACGCCGACATTGGGAGCATCCACCCCGCTACCGGGGCGCAGCGTGTTGCCGGCGCGATCCTTGCGCTGGTTGTTCATGTAGCGCAGCTTCGCCAGCGGGATCAGCTCGCGCAGCACTTCGACGTCGGTTTCGCGATTGGGCTGGTTGCCGATCAGGATTTCGACCGCCTCGTCGAAGTTGAGCAGCCAGAATGGCAGGTTCATGTTGTCGGGCGTGATGACTTCCGCCCATTCCTGGAAGGACTGGGTATATTCGCGGTGCACGTCGAGCAGCAGGATATGCGCCTGCGGGTTTTTCTCGAGGATGCGGCGCAGGATCAGCGCCACCGAGCAGGACTTGCCGGTGCCTGTGGTGCCCAGCACCGCGAAATGCTTGCCCAGCATTTCGTCGATCTTGATCATCGCCGGGATCGAGGGATCCTGCTGGATATGGCCGATGCGGATGGCCGTCGCGGAATTGCAGGAATAGGCCTTGGCGAGCTCTTCCTGGCTGGCGCGGAAGACCGCGTCGCCAAGCCCCGGGTAGCTCGATATGCCGCGCCGGAACTGCATGGCGACGCCGCGCTCGTCCTTGGGCAGTTCGCCGATGAATTCGACTTCCGCGATGCGCAGTTCCTGGTCGCTGTGGGCGTGCGACGGCATCGGCGAACTGAGTGCCGATACCATGGCGAGTGCGATCGAGGGCACGGTGTCGACCTTGAGCAGCGTGCCGATTTCCGGGCTCTTGTCGCTGTCCGCGCGGCGGAATTCATCCTCGGCGTCGAGGAGTACGATGGCATGCGCGCCGGTCACCGCCACGATCCGCCCCATGCGTTGCAATGATGCCGCCTCGGGGCGCCGTCCCAGTGCCGAACTGACCTGCAGATTCATTGGTTTGCCTCCAGACTCAAGCACGCGTCGGTTGCGCATATGACGGCCGCTGCAGGGCCCGCGCGGGGTCGAAAGCGGGGATCACGATATTGACACGGGTTCCGCGTCCTTTCTCGGATTCGATCGTCAATGTCCCGCCATGGAGACGCGCCAATGCGACCGAAATCGGCAGCCCCAGGCCGGTACCCTCATGGCGCTTGTTGAAACCGGCGTCGACCTGTCCGAACGGCCGCATCGCCGTTTCGATGTCGCTCGCCGACATGCCGTCGCCGGTATCGGTCACGCTGATGGTGACGGCATTCTCGGGTCCCGGACCCGCCTCGACATGCACCTTGCCGCGCGGATTGGTGAATTTGGTCGCGTTGCCGAGGATGTTGATGAGGATCTGCTTGAGGCGCAGCGGATCGGCATAAAGCAGCGGAGTTTCGGGAGATAGCGCACAACTCACCGTGATGTCGCGCTCTTTCGCCTTGGCATCGATGATGAGCACGCAGGATTCGAGGATCGGCCCAAGCTCAACCGGCTGCAGGTCGACGACCAGCTTGCCGGCCTGGATTTTCGAGACGTCGAGGATGCCGTTGATGAGGGCGAGCAGGTGGTCGGCGGCCTGGCGGATATAGCCGGAATACTGGTTGACACGCTGCACATCGCTGATCTTCAGCACCATGAGCATGTCGGAAAAGCCGATGATCGCATTGAGCGGCGTGCGCAATTCATGGCTCATATTGGCGATGAACTCGGATTTGGCCTTCGATGCGAGTTCGGCTTCGACCTTGGCCGCATTGAGCGCCAGGGTCTGCTTCTGGCGGGTGATCGCGTGGCCGAAATTGTCCGAGAACTCCGCCATCAGGGAGTCCTGCTTGAACCAGCGAGGGCCGAATGTCCGCATTATGCCTTCCGTTTGTCTCATCTTGACTAATGGAAAGGCCATAATGGGTGGTTAATTAAATCTCGCTAATCCGTTGCCTTGCGGGGCAGAACTGCCCGCGGCGCCATGCTTTACCTCGGGCGGGAAGCTGGTAGACTGGTCTTAACGAAATGATTTGCTGCGGTTCGTCTGCGCTCCGGCTTTGCGGCGTTGAGCGCAATGGGCCGCCGGAAGGTTAAGATCGTGGATGCGACTACCGGAGCGGGCGGCTTCGGCCCTCGTCGCGGGCGAAGCGAGCACGGCACGGCGAATGGCCGGTCTGGCGCGATAAGGCCCGCCTTTGGGGGCATTGAGGGCGAGCGGTATTACGGCGCGCTCGACCTCGGCACCAACAACTGCAGGTTGTTAGTCGCGGTGCCGGCCGAGACGGGCTTCACCGTAGTTGATGCCTTCTCGCGCATCGTTCGCCTGGGCGAGGGATTGAGCCACACCGGCCGGCTGGGGGAGCCAGCCATGCTGCGCACCATCGAAGCCCTGCGGGTGTGTGCCAACAAGCTCGCCTGGCGCAGGGTCGGACGGACCCGGCTGGTCGCGACCGAGGCCTGCCGGACCGCTGAAAACGGTGACGATTTCATCCGCCGGGTCAAGGACGAGACGGGTCTCGTTCTTGAGATCATCGACCGCGAGACGGAAGCCCATCTTGCCGCCACCGGCGCCGAGCCCCTGATCGAGCCGGGCGCCGATACGACGATGATCTTCGACATTGGCGGCGGCTCGACCGAACTCATGTGGATCATCCGGCAAGGCGGCGGCTACAGGGTCGCCGCCTGGACCTCTCTTGCGGCCGGTGTCGTTACGCTGTCCGAACGCTTCGGCGGCGTCATTGTCTCCCCGGAAATTTTTACCGCAATGCGTGACCACCTGCGCCCCATGCTGAAGGGCTTTGTCGATCAGGTGAAGGCCGCGAACGGGGGCGATGCCATGCCCGATCACCTGCTCGGAACCTCCGGCACCGTCACGACGATTGCCGGCGTTCAGCTCGGGCTCAAGCGCTATGACCGCTCGCGCGTCGACGGCTGCTGGCTCGACAGTATCGCCATCGGCGATGTGACGGCGAAGCTCCTGGCCATGGATTACGCCGCTCGCGCCGAAAATCCCTGTATCGGGCGCGAACGCGCCGACCTTGTTCTGGCCGGTTGCGCTATACTGGAAGAAATCCGCCTGGCCTTTCCCGCGCCGCGCATCCGCGTTGCCGATCGCGGTCTGCGCGAAGGCATGCTGACGCTTCTCATGCGCGAGGACAAGGCGCGCGAGACCGTCGCATGACGCGCCCCGGCGCGAGGGTCGGCCCCGGCCGTCGCCTCAAGCAGCGGCTCAAGTCCGGGAAAAGCCGCACGGTTTCGTCCAAGGCCTGGCTCGAACGCCAGCTCAACGATCCTTATGTCGCCGAGGCGCGCCGCCAGGGTTATCGCTCGCGCGCCGCATTCAAGCTCATCGAGATCGATGACAAATATCATTTGCTGAAGCCCGGCCAGAAGATCGTCGACCTTGGCGCAGCGCCGGGCGGCTGGTCGCAGGTTGCCGCCCAGCGCGTCCGCGCAACGGAGGGGCGAGGTAGCGTTGTCGCGATCGACCTGCATGGAATGGATGCGATACCGGGCGTTATCGTCCTGCATGACGATTTTCTCGCCGACGGCGTGCGGGAAAAGATCATTGCGGAACTGGGCGGCGAGAAGGCCGATGTCGTGCTCTCCGACATGGCGCCGCATGCGACCGGCCATCGCCAGACCGATCATCTGCAGATCATGGCCCTGGCGGAGGCGGCTTACGACTTCGCGAAGTCGGTTCTGAAGCCCGGCGGTCACCTGCTTGCGAAAGTTCTGCGCGGCGGGACCGAGGGCGAGATACTCAAGCCGATGAAGCGCGACTTCGCGACCGTTAAGCACGTAAAACCCAAGGCCAGCCGCGAAGACTCGGCCGAACTCTTCGTGCTAGCCATGGGCTTTCGCGGAGGCGATGCCACCACTTAGAACGGGCTGTTGCCGGGGTTGTAGCGCCCGTCATAGCCGAGGAAGGTATCGGTATTGGGCTCATAGCTGCGAAAGCGGTTGAGACATCGCCCGACATTCGCGTTGCCCTGATGTTGCTCCACCGGGTGCATTGCCCCTGAAGGGTCGCCGGAGCGCCCAATTCCGCTTGCGAAAGCCGTCGCGCGGGTGTTAGAGACAGCCGCCAACCTCAGCGAGTCTCTCCCAACGACATGATGGAAGGTTGGCCATGATCAGCCGCCAGATGCAAGAATATCTTACCTTCGACGATGTGCTGATGAAGCCCG
>JAEUMG010000335.1 GCA_016793355.1 Hyphomicrobiales bacterium | reverse complement strand
TGCCACCTGCTCGCCCGCCACGTCACGCCGCTCTTCGACGATACGTCATAGGGCCAAGTCCGCCGCAACTCTCCATGGGCGGGCCCGCCTGTCCTCGGGCTCGCCCCGGGGAACCCGCCCATCCGGACTGGATGGCCGTCTCAAGGGCGGCCATGGAGGATCATTATTGCCCTCATCTTTCGCGGCATCGCTTCGCGCTGCGTCCGCCTTCACCCGCGAAGGCGAGCCGGCCCGATAATCTGTATACGGAACAAATCACGCGGCTGCCGAGGAGGATATGGATCGGCCTCGCCCTCAGATAGCGGCGAAACGGCCGTCCTACCATGAGGGCCGTTGCGCGGGCTCCTCACCATGAGGTTTGTTGCCGGACCGGCTCGGTCCGGCAACATCCCGCTTTAGGGTCTGTAGACATTCAGGCGATCGCTCGCATGGCGGCTGAGAGATGGACGAAGGCGCCGAAGCTGGTGTCGGTCTTGTCGTAGCGCGTGGCGATCCGCCGCCATTCCTTGAGCCGCTGGATGCAATTCTCGACGAGATGACGCCATTTGTACATCTCGACGTCATGGGGAATGGACGTCTTGCGGTCGGCCTTCGAGGGAATGACAGCCAAACTGCCGCGCTCGTTCAGCCCCTTGCGCAGGGCGTTGTTGTCGAAGGCCTTATCGGCAATGAGGGCATCAAAATCGACATCCTCGATCAACGGCTCGACGCCAACGCTGTCGTGCCGCTGGCCAGGCAGCAAGATGAAGCGCGTCAGATAGCCCAAAGCGTCAACCAACAGGACGATCTTCGTCGTCAGCCCGCCGCGTGAACGGCCTATGGCCTGATTTTGAGTCCCCCTTTTGCGCCGGTCCCGTGCCGGTGAACCTTGATGATCGTGCCGTCGATCAGCGCGTATTCGAAGTCCGGATCGCCAGAGAGCGCCTTGAATATCTTCTCGAAGACACCCCGCAGCACCCAACGGCGAAATCGCTTCCAGACCGAAAACCATCTGCCGAAACTCTCAGGCAGGTCGCGCCACGGCGAACCGGTGCGGGCAACCCACAACACCGCCTCGAAGAACAGGCGGTTGTTCTCCCCCGAACGGCCCGGATCACCCTCCTTGCCCGGCAGAAGCGGCGCGATCCGATCCCATTGCTCATCCCTCAAAGCCAAACGAATCAAGGCTGACCTCCATTTTTCAGCCTTGAATCAAAATTCGGACCTCGCGGGAATCCCCTTCGTCACGAATGTCTACAGACCCTAGTTTGGCTTGGCGTGTTCCTTAGACGCTGGCCTGCCGATGATATAGGTTCTGGATGCTTCCGGTGAGTCCGGCGAAATCAGGAGAGGGTCGCGATAGTTGAGAACGGCGACGTCATAGATCTCGTCGATGCCATCACCGAAGCGGAGACTGTGAACGACGCTGCCGCGCTTCAGATCGAAAAACACGATGCCGCAACCAGCCTCCGCGCCGCGGTCAGCGAGCAGGGACGCAAAGGCCCGGGCACCCGGACTCGTGGTATCGCGCGGCTTCGACATCCCGATACAGGCAATGTCGCGATCGAAGACAAGGCCGCGCAGATATCCGGGGCAGCGAAGAACCTCAACCAGCCTGCCGCCATCGAGATAGCCGAAGGCGCCCTTGCCCGATTCATGCACC
>JAEUMG010000043.1 GCA_016793355.1 Hyphomicrobiales bacterium | reverse complement strand
GAGCCGCGCGCCTATTTCTTCCCGCCCGATCCTCCCGATACACGCCATCCGATCTTCCGCGGGATCCGCCAGCCCGTGCCGGAGCCGCCACCCCCGCCGCCGCCGCCTCCGCCGGCCCCTGTCGTGGAGAAGAAGGCCGATGACGGCACGGTCAATGCCAAGCCCCTGATCCGCCGCCTCATGGCTGTCCTGGACGCGGTTCAAGACATCCCCCGCCAGGCCATGCGGCTCGCCCGCTGGCAGGCGCGTCCCAAGGAGGAGCGCCGCCCTGAGCGCTGGAGTCCTTTGCGCCCCGGCCGGCCGCCCGGCGTCCGCCGGCGGCCGATCCACGAGGTCGACGAGATCCTGAAGGAATGCCACTGGCTCGCCACTGACGGCAACCCGCCGCTCGACGACACGTCCTAGGGGCCATTCATCAGTATACAGATCAGACCTTACCCCTCTCCCCTCCGTGGGAGAGGGCGGCGTGCGCAAGCACGCCGGGTGAGGGGGCGTTGCCGCGTGCCAATCGACTGCCATGCTGAAACACCCCCTCATCCGGCCGCCGCTTTGCGGCGTCCGCCTTCTCCCGCGAGGGGAGAAGGGATGAAGAATAACACCGCGCGCCGGCTTGTTCTCCGTCACCCCGGCGCAAAGCCGGGGTCCCCTGCGCCATTTCGGCAACGGCAGCCTCTCAGGGGATGCCGGCTTTCGCTGGCATGACGGTCTGTGTACGGAGCAAGTTCCACTTCACCGTTGACCTCGTCCTGAGGTGGCCGCGCAGCGGCCCTCGAAGGACGGCCATGGCCCGAGGATCGGTCCATCGCGAGCCATACCCTAACCCCGTCACCCCGGCGCATCGCCGGGGTCCCCTGAATCTTTTCAACAACGGCACCGTCTCAGGGGATGCCAGCTTTCGCTGGCATGACGGTCTGTGTACGGAGCAAGTTCCACTTCACCGTTGACCTCGTCCTGAGGTGGCCGCGCAGCGGCCCTCGAAGGACGGCCATGGCGCGAGGATCGGTCCATCGCGAGCCACGCCCTGACCCGTCGCCCCGGCGCAAAGCCGGGGTCCCCTGGATCATTTCAGCAACTGCACCTCCTCAGGGGATGCCGGCTTTCGCCGGCACGATGGTTCGTGTACGGACTTATCCCCGCACACCCCTCGTCCTTCGAAGCAGCGCTTCAGGACGAGGGGCATTTCTTTCTTACCGTCTTTATCGATCCTCGCCTTAGAGCGTTTCCCGGCGAAGTGGAATCGCTTCGCCGATAAGGAAACGCGCCAAAAGCCGAATCTATTGGCGCATATCCTTATCGCCAAAGTGCCTACACTTTGGCGGGATATGCGCTAGCGAGTCCAAACGTAATTTCTCACTCTGCCGCTTCGAGATAGCTCTCGAGCGGCGGGCATGTGCAGACGAGATGCCGGTCGCCGTAGACATTGTCGACGCGGGCAACCGGCGGCCAATATTTGTCGGCATTGACGAAGTTGAGCGGGAAGAAGGCTTTCTCCTTGCTGTAGGGCCGCGTCCAATCCTCCAGCAGCAGTCGGTGGGTGTGCGGGGCGTTCTTCAATACATTATTGAGCCGGTCCGCCTTGCCCTCTTCCACTTCCGCGATCTCGCCGCGAATGGCGATCATCGCGTCGCAGAAACGATCGAGCTCGCGCTTGCTCTCGGATTCGGTCGGCTCGATCATCAGTGTATCGACAACCGGGAAGGACATGGTCGGCGCGTGATAGCCATAGTCGACGAGGCGCTTGGCGACATCTTCGACGCTCAAGCCGGTGCGTTCCTTGAGCCAGCGCAGATCGACGATGCATTCATGCGCGATATGTCCGCCAGGCCCCGTATAGACGATCGGGAAATGCGGCGCCAAGCGCCTGGCGACGTAATTGGCGTTGAGGATCGCCATCATCGTTGCCCTGGTCAGCCCCTCGCCGCCCATCATGGCGATATAAGTCCACGAAATAGGGAGGATCGACGCGGAGCCCCAGGGGGCAGACGAAACCTGGCCAGCCGGCCGATCCCGATTCGCCGCAGGATTCACGCCGTCGATTACGGAATGCCCGGGCAAATACGGCGCAAGATGCGCCTTGACGCCGATCGGACCCATGCCCGGTCCGCCGCCGCCATGCGGGATACAGAAGGTCTTGTGCAAATTCATGTGACAGACATCGGCACCAAGCTCCGCCGGACGCACCAGTCCGACCAGCGCGTTGAGATTGGCGCCGTCGAGATAGACCTGCCCGCCATGCTCGTGCACCACGGAACAGATATCCTTGATCGCGGCTTCGAACACGCCATGGGTCGAAGGATAGGTGATCATCAGCGCCGCGAGATTCTTTGCGTGCGTGCTAGCCTTGGCTTTCAGATCCGCCAGATCGACATTGCCGCGCTCATCGCACGCCACCACGACGACATTCATGCCCGCCATGGCGGCGGAGGCCGGGTTCGTGCCATGCGCCGAGACCGGGATGAGGCAGACAGTGCGGTGGCCCTCGCCGCGCGCCTCGTGATAATCGCGGATCGCGAGCAACCCGGCATATTCGCCCTGGCTTCCGGCATTGGGCTGCAGCGATATCGCATCGAAGCCGGTGATTTCGGCGAGCATCTCCTCCAATTCCTCGAAGAGCTGCTGATAGCCCTGCGCCTGCTCGAGCGGCGCGAAGGGGTGCAGCATCGCGAAGTTGCGCCAGGTCACCGGAATCATCTCGGTCGTGGCGTTGAGCTTCATCGTGCATGAACCGAGCGGTATCATCGAGCGGTCCAGCGAAACATCTTTCGCCTGCAAGCGGCGCAGGTAGCGCAGCATCTCGGTCTCCGAGTGATATATCTCGAAGACAGGGTGGGTGAGATAGGCGCTTTTCCTCAGCAGTGCCTCGGGGATGCATTCTTCGACGCGAGCATCGAATTCGTCGATCGAGGCTTTCGCTCCCGACCTGAAGACACCGAGCAGGCGCTCAAGCTCCTGGCGCCGCGTCGACTGATCGAACGAAACGCCAAGATGATCGGCGTCGACGAAACGAAGGTTGATGCGCTGCTCCTTGGCCTTGGCCCAGAGCATATGCGCGCGGCCCGGGACGTGAATGGTGACGGTATCAAAGAACTGATCGGTTGCGACGCCGTAGCCGAAATCGCGCATGGCGCGCGCGAAAATCTGCGCGAACCGATGAGCGCGCAACGCCATCTTCCTGATCCCCTTGGGCCCATTGTAAACCGCAAACATCGACGCAATCACCGCCAGAAGAACTTGCGCCGTGCATATGTTGCTCGTTGCCTTTTCGCGGCGGATGTGCTGCTCGCGGGTCTGCATCGCCATGCGCAAGGCCCGGTTGCCTTGCGCGTCGACGGAGACGCCGATGATGCGGCCGGGCATCGCGCGCTTGTATTCGTCGCGCGTGGCAAAGAATGCAGCATGCGGACCGCCATAGCCCATCGGCACACCGAAGCGCTGTGCCGAGCCGATGGCGATGTCGGCGCCCAATTCGCCCGGCGGCGTCAAAACTGCGAGCGCCAAAAGGTCGGTGGCCATGATGGCAAGGGCGCCGGCGCCATGGAGCTTAGCGATCACCGTGCGCCAGTCACGTACCTGGCCGGACGACCCAGGATAAGACAGAAGCGCGCCAAAGACTTCATTCGGGTTGAGATCGGTCGAAGGATCGCCAACAATCAATTGAAAGCCAAAGGCATGGGCCCGCGTTTCGATGACGCCGAGCGTCTGCGGGTGGGTATCGCGATCGACGAAGAACGCATTGGCGTTTGTCCTTACCACGCGCCTGGCCATCGCCATGGCTTCGGCGGCGGCGGTGCCCTCATCGAGCAGGGAGGCGTTCGCCAGTTCCAGGCCGGTGAGGTCGATGACCATCTGCTGGAAATTGAGGAGCGCTTCGAGCCGGCCCTGGCTCACCTCGGCCTGATAGGGCGTATAGGCGGTATACCAGCCCGGATTTTCAAGGATATTGCGCAGGATCACCTTGGGCGTGACCGTGCCGTAGTATCCCATGCCGAGCATCGACACGAAAACCTCGTTGCGGTCGGCCATTTTGCGCAAGTAAGAGAGCGCGGTGCGCTCGGCCTTCGGTGCCGGGAGATCAAGCGGCTTCCGGGTTCGAATTGAATCCGGCACGACCCTGGCGATGAACTCGTCGAGCGATTTCGCTCCGAGCGATGCGAGCATGTCCGACGTCTCCTCATCGGACGGCCCAATATGACGGCGGACGAAATTAGCGCGGGGCTCGAGTTCGGCGAGCGTTTGACGACCTTCAGGCATGCTCGTTCTCAGCCTTCGGCGACGAATTTGTCATAGGCTGCCTTGTCCATCAGGTCGGACAACTCGCCCGGATCAGCGAGCTTGAGCTTCATGAACCACCCCTCTGTCTCCGCCGCGCGATTGACGAGGGAAGGATCGCCAGAAAGCTCGCCATTGATCGCGACGACTTCGCCAGTCACAGGCGCATAGACTTCACTGGCAGCCTTGACGCTTTCAACGACCGCGGCTTCGCCACCCTTGGTCACCTGCTTGCCGACGGCAGGCAGATCGACAAAGACGACATCGCCCAACTGGCCCTGTGCGTGGTTGGTGATGCCGACGGTCGCAGTATCCCCGTCGATCAAAATCCATTCGTGATCCTTCGTGAAGCGCAGTTCTGGCACGTCCCGTCTCCTCAGCGTTTATAGGTGTGGGCTACAAAGGGCAGCGACGCGACCGCGGCCTGCAAGGGCTTGTCGCGCACGATCAATGACAATGGCGTGCCCGTTTCGGCATAGCCGGCTTCGACATAGCCCATGGCGATGGGCGCATTCACCGTTGGACCAAACCCGCCCGACGTCACGGTGCCAATCCGCTTGCCATCGCTCGATTGAATGGGGGCACCTTCGCGTGCGGGTGCGCGGCCCTCAAGCCTGATGCCGACGCGCTTTCGTGGCGGACCATCCCTTAGCTCTTTCAGAATCCGTTCGGCCCCGATGAAGCCGCCTTCGGCCTTCCGGCGCTTGCCGATCGACCAGGAGAGCCCGGCCTCAACCGGGCTTGTGGATTCATCGATGTCATGGCCGTAGAGGCACAAGCCGGCTTCGAGTCTCAGCGAATCGCGCGCGCCGAGTCCGATCGCCTTCACTTCCGGCTCTGCCAGAAGTATCTCGGCAAGCCGCGTCGCATCCTCGGCCCTGACCGAAATTTCGAAACCGTCCTCGCCGGTATAGCCGGATCTTGCGATATGGCAGTCGATGCCGTCAAAAAAGGCGCGCGCCGAACTCATGAAGGCGAGCGAGGAGGATTCGCTACAATGGCGCGCCAAGACTTCGACCGCCTTGGGCCCCTGCAATGCCAACAAGGCGAGTTCATCCGCGCGATGCAAGATGATCCCATCGGGGAGATGCTGCCGCATCCAGTCGTAATCGACATCCTTGCGCGATGCGTTGACGACAAGTCCAAGATGGCCGTCATCGCTTCCGGCCAGCGGGCGGCTGACCATCAGGTCGTCGATGATGCCGCCATCGGGCGTGGTGAACTGCGTGTAACGAATACGACCAAGGTCAAGGCCAAGTATGTCACCCGGCACGAGCTTTTCGAGAGTCTTCGCGACGCTGGGATGATCGGTGCCGATGAGCGTCGCCTGGCCCATATGCGAGACATCGAATAGTCCGGCATTTGCGCGCGTCCAGTTATGCTCGGCGACAATGCCGGTCGGATACTGAACCGGCATCTCATAACCGGCGAAGGGAACAAGCCGCGCGCCGAGCTTCAGATGTAATTCGTAAAGCGGCGTTCGCTTGAGGATTTCGGTGGTGGAAGCGGTCATGGGTCTCCGGATCGACACAGGTTGGCCACATCCGGCGTCAACCGGATCAGCCCCCTCTGTCAGAGAACCTGAGAGATTTCGCCCGAACCGTCACTCCTACACGGCCCAAGCTTGGCTCCTTCGGTGAGGGGTATCCCCCTGCTCTCCAGAGACGAAGACATGGGCGGTCCTTCTGCCTGAGAGTTTCCGGGGCGGTTGCTCCTTCGGCGCCGGGGGCGGCCCCGGTCTCTCCCGCGCATGTCCTACGCAAGAACGGCGGTGAAGGTAGGCGCGCAACCTGCGAAAGGCAAGCGGGAGAACTGCCTGTGCATGGGAGCGATGTGCAATGACGGCTCGACGCTCACCTCCATGTGACCTAGCCTTGCTGCACTGCCGAAGAGGAGCGAACCATGAAGAAGCAGCATGCCTGGCCGGAGGGCCACTGGGACTGGCCGATCAAAGTGAGCCACAAGCATGGCGTGCGCTCCGGCGAGATGATGTGGGTCGGCGGCCAGGTCGACCTCACCAGCAGTGGCGAGGTGCGGAATGCCGGCGATCTGGCCAAGCAAATTCCCAATTGCATCGAAAGCTTCGGGCGGGTGCTGCGAGACCTGGGCGGCGATCTCACCGATCTGGTCAAGCTGCTCTGCTTCTACGTGAATGACGGCAGCGTCGATGAGGCGAGGTTTCTCGAGATGGTTGCCATGGCGCTTCCTGACGGAGCAATGCCGGCGGTCACGGCCGTGCCGGTGCCCTATCTCGCCTATCCCGGAATGGTGGTCGAGATCGAAGGCTATGCCATGCGGGGAACCGACGGTACAAAACTCGCGCGGACTTATGCACCGGCGAATGGCTTTTCTCCCCTGCCGGCGCCTTTCGTTCAGGGACTTCGCGCCGGCAAGATGATTTTCGTCAGCGGGCAGTCACCGGTCGATGCGCACGGCAATGTATTGCTGGCAGGCGACATTGTCGGGCAGACCAGGCAAGTCATGCGTCAGGTTGGAGACGCGCTCTCTTCCTTCGGCGCGTCATTCGACGACGCCGTCAAGGTCAATCGCTGGTATGTCGGGCAAGGAACAGTTGAGGACTTCGAGCCTGCCGCGCTTGCCTGCGCTGCCCATTTCAAGGAACCGGGGCCCGCCGCGACCGGCATCCCGTTGCCGCGCCATGCTCGCGCTGGCCAGCAGATCAAGATCGAAGTCGTCGCCATGCTGGGCGAAGATGGCAAACGCCTGCCGCGTCGCCATGTCTGGCCGGAATCCTTGTGGGACTGGACCGTGCATCTTCCCTACAAGCACGGCCTCAAGTGTCATGACATGATTTTCCTCGGCGGACAGGTCTCGCTCGACAAGCAGGGGCGCGCGGTCGAGCCCGGCAATCTCGCTGCGCAGGCGCGCCAGGCCATGATCCATATCGGTACCATCCTCAACGAACTCGGCGCGTCCTATGACGATGTCTGCAAGGTCATCGCAATGTATGAGGGCCGCTGCGGCGGCGACGATCTGCACGCCAATCTCTCAATCCGCTCGTCCTTCTTCACGGAGCCAGGCCCGGCAACGACCGGCATTCCGCTGCCCAAGCTCGCCTATCCCGGCATGGTTATCGAGATCGACGTCTTTGCGATGACCGACCCGGACTAGCGCCAGAGCTGCTCAATGTCTTCCAGCGAGCGGCCCTTGGTTTCCGGAACGCGGGCGTAGATCCAGACAAACGCCACGGCGCAGAAGAACGAGAAGAGCCAGAACGTGATCGCTTCGCCGATCAGGCCGACAAGCGACAGGAAGAACTGGCTGACGAGGAAAGCCGATGCCCAGTTCACGGCGGTCGCCACGGCGACGGCGCGGCCACGTATTGCGCCCGGGAAGATTTCGTTGATGACGGTCCATACGACAGGGCCGAGCGAGAATGCGAACGAAATGATGAATACGACGAGCGCGACGAGCGTCACCATTCCAGGCATGTCGGCGTGCATGGCGATGCCAACCATCCCAAGACTGACCCCCATGCCGACAAGGCCCGTGAGCAGCAATGGCCTGCGCCCGAGCTTGTCGATGAGGGCAATGGCGATGAATGTCGCCAGCACGTTTACCGCGCCAATGGCCCAAGTGGTGGCCATCGTCTGGGCTTCGGGCGTCGCGAAGCCGGCGCGCGCGAATATTTCGTCGGCATAGTATATGATCGCGTTGATGCCGGTGATCTGCTGAAAGACGGCAAGGCCGAGCGCGACGAAGAGAGGCTTCCGCCACGCCGGCGCGAAGATATCCCGCCAGCTTGCCGACTTGACCTCGCTGCGAAGGCCGGACTCGATTGCGGCGAGCGCCGGCGCGTTGTCGGCGTCGGGATCAAGGCGATCGAGCACTCGCCGGGCGGCATCGCCCCTGCCATTCTTCGCCAGCCAGCGGGCCGATTCCGGCGCCAGTGCCATTGCAATGACCAGCAGGAGTCCAGGTATTGCCGCGATGCCCAGCATCAAACGCCAGTGGTCGGTCGCGGCGAGCAGCTGATCGATCAGATAGGCGAGGAATATGCCGATGGTGATGGCAAGCTGATAGGCCGAGACGAAACGGCCGCGCCAGGCTGCGGGCGCCATCTCCGCCCCATAGAGCGGTGCCGCCACGGCCGCGACGCCGACGCCCAGGCCGATCACGAGACGGCCGGCCACTAGGATCGTCGTGTCGGGGGCGATGGACTGGACGATCGCCCCCAGCGAGAAAAGAACACCCGCGCAGAGCACAGCCTTCTTGCGGCCGAGACGATCGGCCAGTTCGCCGCCGATCAGTGAGCCGAACAGCGCTCCAAGCGTGACCCAGCTCGTCACGACCTCGGTGAGCAGCGATCCAAGTCCAAACTGCTTCTGGATTCCGGCGAGCGCCCCCGAAATGACGCCCTGGTCGTAGCCGAAAAGAACCCCCGCCATGATGATGACGGCAATCACCAGCAGCATGGCGGGCGACAGTTTCGCCCGCCCCCTCACATGAGGCTTGTCCGGGACCGTCGTTACATCAGCCATGTTTCGCGAATCAGTCGATTTCAGTGCCAACGTATCAATGCGCTGACCCTTCGTCTTCTCCTGGTGGAAGCTAGGTTGCGAGCCTCGCCCGCAAGCGGGTGCGATCGAAAAGCAGCCAGGCCGCGATCGACATGTTGAGCAGGTTCCAGGCGATGCCGTTCAGGAACGCCGCCTGGTAGGATCCTGTCATATCGAACAGAACGCCCGATATCCAGCCGCCAGCCGCCATGCCGAGGACCGTTGCCGTCAGCACCAGACTGATTCGCCTGCCGGCCTCTCTTGCCGGATAATAGTCGCGCACGATTAGCGCATAACTCGGCACGATGCCGCCTTGAGAAAGCCCAAAGAAAGCAGACACAATGTAGAGCGACGCCAGACCGTTGAACGGAAGATAAAAGATCAAGGCCAGACATTGCAGGCTCGACCCCAGGATCAGGGTCCCTGCCCCGCCGATCCGATCAGCAATGAAACCCGATACCAGACGGCTGACGACGCCCAGTCCCAGGATGATCGACAGCATCTCGGCGCCGCGGGCCGTGCCGTAGCCGAGATCGCCGCAATAGGCGACGATGTGAACCTGGGGCATCGACATGGCGATGCAGCAGGAGAGACCGGCAAGCAGAAGGAGCCACTGGAGGTAGGCAGGCGCCTTGCGCGGCAGATTCGTGACTTGCTTTCCGCCCAAGACATCGCCCGAATGATCGATCTGGGCGCGTTCGCGCAACATGATCGCCAGAGGCAGCATGGCGACGATGCAGAAGATGCCGATGCCGACATAGGTGCTGCGCCAGCCATAGGAATCGACCGCATATTGCAGGATGGGCGGCCAGACAGCGCCCGAAAGATAGTTTCCGCTGGCCACGATGCCGATCGCGAGGCCACGCTTCTTCACGAACCACAATGACGCATCAGCGACTAACGGGCCGAAGGTCGTAGAACTGCCGAGCATGCCGATCAGCACGGCCTGGGTGACAATGAATTGCCAATAGCTTTCCGTCCAGGCCGCGACAGTGAAGCCGATGAAGAGGAACACGGCGCTCAGAATCAGCGGTTTCATGATTCCGACCCGGTCTGCAAGGCTTCCCATGGCGATGCCGCCAAAGGCGGCACCAATCATCGTCGCCATGTAGGGAAGAGAGGCACCGCCGCGTCCAACGCCGAATTCGGCCTCTATCGCCGGCAATACGACGACGGTCGACCACAAGCCGATGCCGCCGATCGTGCTGATCGCCAGCGACGTGAAGAGCCGCAGCCATGAGTAGCGGCTGTCGGGAAGTCGCAACTTCTGCGCATGGGTGGCCATGGGGCGGCAGTCTTAGCGCCTCGCCGGTCATTCTGTACGGCCACTTGCTGCAAAGCAGCCATGCCACGCATACCCTGTATCCTTTATGTTCCGAAGGCCGGGGGCCGCAATCGATTGACCCCGAGCAGCCAAATTCATATAAGCGGGTATGAGTGCAACCGCCGCCCACGGGGCGGCGAATTCATTTGGAGGAGCGCGATGATCGCGCCGGTCCTGCCCACCTACAATCGCGCGCCCGTTGCTTTCGACCATGGCAAGGGGATGCGTCTTTATACGGAACAGGGCGAGGAGTACCTGGATTTTGGGGCTGGCGTGGCAGTTACGAGCCTCGGCCACGCACATCCGCATCTTGTCGAGGCGCTAACCGAACAAGCCTCCAAGCTGTGGCACACGTCCAACCTCTACCAGATCCCCGGGCAGGAGAAGCTTGCCCGCCGGCTCATCGACAACACATTTGCGGATACTGTCTTCTTCACCAATTCCGGCGCCGAGGCGCTCGAATGCTCGATCAAGATGGCGCGCAAATATCACGCCGCCAACGGCCAACCCGAACGCTTTCGGCTGGTCACTTTCGAGGGCGCGTTTCACGGCCGCACGCTTGCAACCATCGCGGCCGGTGGCCAGGCGAAGTATCTTGAAGGTTTCGGACCGAAGGTCGAAGGCTTTGACCAGGTTCCGTTCGACGACTGGGCAGCACTTGAAGCGGCGATCGGCCCGGAAACGGCGGGCATTCTGATCGAGCCGGTCCAGGGCGAAGGCGGATTGCGGCCGGTTTCGCCGTCGCGCATGCGCAAACTGCGCGAAACCTGCGATGCAAATGGCATCCTGCTTGTTCTGGACGAAGTTCAATGCGGCATCGGTCGCACCGGCAAGCTCTTCGCCCACGAATGGTCCGGCATCACCCCCGACATCATGGCAATCGCCAAGGGCATTGGCGGCGGGTTCCCGATGGGGGCTTGTCTTGCAACCGAAAGAGCCGCGCACGGCATGACCGCCGGCACCCATGGCTCGACATTCGGCGGCAACCCGCTCGCCATGGCGGTCGGCAATGCCGTTCTCGATGTCATTCTTGCCGACGGTTTTCTCGAGCATGTTCGGAAGGCCGGCCTCGTGCTCAAGCAGCGGCTCGCTCAGCTTCGCGACGAGCACCCGGCGATCATCGCGGAAGTGCGCGGCGAGGGCCTCATGATGGGGCTCAAGTGCAAAGTTCCGAATACCGAGTTCGCTGCCGCGGCTTTTGCCGAGAAGCTGCTTGTGATCGGTGCGGGCGACAATGTCGTGCGGCTCCTGCCGCCCCTCATCGTCTCCGACGAGGACATTTCTCTTGCCGCCGAGCGTCTCGACAAGGCGTGCCGCGCGCTCGAAGCAAAGGCCAGTTGAGAAACGGCCATGCGCGACGCGACGCATCACTTCATCGATATTTGCGATCTAACGTCCGATTCGCTTCGTCGCATCCTCGATGTGAGCCGGGAAATGAAGGATCGCCGCGCCGGAAGAGCGCGGGGCGAAGTCGAGCCTGACCGCCCCCTAGACGGCAAGATCCTCGCGATGATCTTCGAGCAGCCTTCGACACGCACCCGCGTTTCGTTCGACGTGGCGATGCGCCAGCTTGGCGGGGAGACACTACTGCTCCCCGCCGGCGACTTGCAGTTGGGCCGAGGTGAAACGATCGCCGACACAGCACGGGTTCTGTCGCGCTATGTCGACGCCGTCATGGTGCGTTCGAAGTCGCATGCCAAATTGCGCGAACTTGCCGATCACGCGAGCGTACCGGTCATCAATGCCCTCACCGACAAGTCGCATCCGTGCCAGATCATGGCGGACATCATGACGCTCGAAGAGCATCGCGGGCCTCTGTCCGAACAGAAGGTAGCCTGGGTCGGAGACGGCAACAATGTCGCGGCATCCTGGGTGCATGCGGTCGGTCGGCTCGGTGGCGAGCTGGTGATCGCCTGCCCTGAAAGCCTGTCTCCCGACAGGCGTCTGCTCGACTGGGCCGAGACACAAGGCGCCAAGGTTAGCCTCAGCCATGCGCCGGAAGAGGCGGTTAAGAACGCAAGCTGCATCGTCACCGATGTCTGGGTTTCGATGCACGATACCGATGCAGCAAGCCGTCACAACCTGCTTAAGCCCTATCAGGTGAATGGGCGGCTCATGAGCCTGGCGGCACCAGACGCGATCTTCATGCACTGCCTCCCCGCACATCGCGGAGAGGAGGTGACAGCCGATGTTATTGACGGTCCGCAATCGGTGGTTTTCGATGAGGCCGAGAACCGGTTGCATGCGCAAAAGGGAATTCTTCTGTGGTGTCTTGGCGAGATCGCATGACCGAGATCGCCGACGACCTGGTTCTGCCCTTCGAAATCAAGCCGCTGGGCATCCGCGGCCGGCTTGTGCGGCTTGGCGCGACCGTTAACGAGATATTGCGGGTGCATGATTATCCGCCGGCGGTTTCCGCGCTGGTCGCCGAAGCCGCGGCACTTACCGCCATGCTCGGCAGTGCGCTCAAATTCGACGGAAAGTTCATCCTGCAGACCAAGAGCGACGGCCCGATCGACATGATCGTCGCCGACTATCATGGGCCGGGCCAAGTGCGTGCCTATGCACATTTCGACAGAACGGCGCTGGAGAGCGAGCCGGAGCGGAATGAAGGCTTGCTTCTCGGCATTGGACATCTTGCGATGACCGTCGACCAGGGCCCTGACATGGAGCGATATCAGGGAATTGTGCCTCTGGCTCGGACCACCCTCGCCGAGGCGGCGCATGCCTACTTCGCGCAGTCGGAGCAAATACCAACGCGCCTTCGGGTGGCCGCGGGTCCGCTGATGGGCCGCGGGCGCGACGCAAGAGCGAATTGGCGCGCTGGCGCAATCATGGTTCAGCATTTGCCACGGCAGGGCGGCCCAAGCCCGATGCGGCTATCATCAGGAGATGCGCCGCAAGGCAGCGAAGAGGTTGTTACCGAGCATGATGATTGGGTGAAAGCGCGCGCGCTTCTCGACACAGTCGAGGATCACGAACTGCTCGATCCCACGCTCAGCCCCGAAGAGCTACTCTATCGGCTCTATCACGAGGACGGAGTGACGGTTTATCCGGCAACGTCAATTTCGCGCTATTGCACCTGTTCGCGCGAACGGATCGGAGAGATTCTCAAACAGTTCTCCGCCACGGAGATCGCAGACATGCGCGAAGATGGACGCATCAGCGTGACCTGCGAGTTCTGCTCAACCGTATACGAATTTGACGACGCCAGGGCTTAGAGACCGGGCCGCAGCTGCCCACGCCGCGTTGCATTGATCGCATCGTATTCGACAACCGTCTTGCCGATCGGGAAGAGCGAGGCAAGCGCGAGCTTTACATGCTGAAGCGCGAACGGGATGCCGATGATGGTGATCGCCAGGGCCACCGCCGCCACAATGTGCCAGACGGCCAGCCACCAGCCACATAGAATGAACCAAATGATGTTGCCGATGAGGCCAAGGGCGCCTGTTCCCAAATCCTCGCGGCCAGTCAGTTCATCGCGAGCGATGATATCCCGGCCGAACGGCCAGAAGGAAAAGCTCGCGAGCATGAAACAGGAGCGAACAAAGGGAATGCCGATGATGGTGATCGCCATCAATATGCCGGCCAGTATCCAGCCCAATCCCGAAAAGAACCCGCCGAAGATCAACCACAATATGTTGAGAAGCACATTCATCGCACTCATCCCGCGCAATAATCCGCCAAACGCCGCATAAAGCTTTCACACTTCTTCAACTCGGAAACCTCTACATACTCGTCCGGCTTGTGAGCCTGTTCGATCGACCCGGGTCCGCAGATCACAGATGGTATGCCGATCTGCTGAAACAAGCCCGCCTCGGTGGCATAGGAGACGGCCTCGAGGCCGTTCGCCTCCGCCAGGTGCAGCGCGAGCCGTTCGGCGAGCGAATCCTCTTTCGGCGCCAGTCCCGGAACGCTGTTGACATAAGTCGTTCTGATTCCCGCATCGGATGAAATTTTCTTCATCTCGGGTTCCAGCGCGCGGGCTGCCGCAGCGAACCGTTCAGGTACCTCGTGAGGATCGTCGCCGGGCAGGAGCCGTGTCTCCCAAGTGAACGAGCAGTGGCGCGGTATGATGTTCTTGGCGGTGCCGCCCTCGATGAGCCCCACATGCACCGTCGTGTAGGGTGGATCGAAGCGGCCCGATCGGTCACCACGCTTCATGAGGTCTTGCCGCGCGCGACTGAGCTCGGTGATGAGTTCGGCTGCGGTCATGATCGCGTTCACGCCGAGATGGGTGCAGCTCGAATGCGCCTCATGCCCCGTCACTTCGGTCGTGAATGTGTGGGCACCCTTGTGTGCGTTCACGACCTTCATGAGGGTCGGCTCACCGACAAGCACGACGCTGGGCTTCGGCAGATGCTCCTGCATATAGGCAACGAGCGGCCGGACCCCGCGGCAGCCGACTTCCTCGTCGCATGAGAGCGCAAGGTGAATGGGCCTGCGCAAAGATCGCTGCTGGAAGGCGGGCACCATGGCCAGTGCAACCGCGATAAAGCCCTTCATATCGCAGGTGCCACGCCCATATAGCCTGCCATCGCGCTCGGTGACCGAGAACGGGTCGGTGGACCAGGGCTGCCCATCGACGGGCACGACGTCGGTATGGCCGGAGAGCACGATCCCACCCGGCTCATTCGGCCCGATGGTTGCGTAGAGGTTTGTTTTCTTCCCCGCCTCGTAGTCGACACGCAGATGCGGAATGCCCCAGCCATCGAGATAGGCCTCGACGAATTCGATCAGCGGTATGTTTCCATCGCGACTCGTCGTGTCGAAGGCGACAAGCCTTTGAAGCATTTCGCGGGTCGATAGTGTCTGTCCGCTCATGGGAGGAATTGTGCCTGTTCAGCTAGTGCATTTGTCGCGGGGCGTGGGGCGAGTCGAGTGAAAAGGCCGGAATGTCGACGTTGAACAGGCGGCCGTCGCTCGCCTGCATCTGGTAGCTCCCGGTCATGAAGCCGGAGGGCGTCGGCAAGGGTGCACCCGAGGTGTATTCAAAACTCTGCCCCGGCGCGAGCGTGGGTTGTTCCCCGACTACGCCGGCACCCCGCACTTCCTGGATGCGTCCGCGACCATCGGTGATCTTCCAGTAGCGCGACCTCAGTGTCACCGTCTCCTGGCCCTGGTTTTCGATCTTGATCGTATACGCCCAGACGAAATGGCCCTCGTCCGGCCGGGACTGGCCTTCGAGGAAATGTGGCTTCACAATGATACGGATATTGGCGGTCGTGCATTCATACATCTTTTCATTTTACCGGAACGCTGCGGGTTTTCCACTGGCTCGCCAATTTCGCTTGCGTCACTGGCGGGAATTCTCCCAATAGAGCCATGAACAAGCCTCTGACCGGGGCCGCAACCCAGACTGGCGGCACAGGAATTCTGCCGGCTCACGCCATCGCGCGGGGCTGCGAGTCTGGACTGGTGCGTCTGGAGCGGCCGCTCGACGAAAATCAAATCCAACCCGCCAGTCTCGATTTGCGGCTCGGCGAATGGGCTTACCGGGTCAGGGCTTCCTTCCTGCCCGGCCCTACCCAGACTGTCGCGCAGCGGCTCGACCGGCTCTCACTACACCGAATTCCACTAAGCGATGGCGCGGTCCTCGAGACCGGATGCGTCTATATCGTTCCGCTGCTCGAGTCGCTCAAATTGCCACAAGACATCGCGGCTTTGGCCAACCCCAAGAGCTCAACCGGCCGGCTCGATATTTTCACGCGCATCATTGCCGATCGCTCGCGCGAGTTCGACAACGTGCCGCCGGGTTACGAGGGGCCCCTCTATGCCGAGATCAGCCCGCGCACTTTCCCGGTTCTGGTCCGCACCGGTTCTCGGCTTTCCCAGATGCGATTCCGCCGCGGCGCGCAGGCCCAGTCCGACGAAATCATCGCGCGGCTTCATGCCGATGAAGGTTTGATTTCGGCGCGCGAGGCGAATATCGACCGCGGTATTGCGCTCTCCGTCGACCTCTCGGGCGATGTTGCTGGCGGTCCGGTCGGCTTCCGCGCCAAGCGTCATGCCGGCCTCGTCGATGTCGACCGTATCGGTGCATTGGAGGTACTCGATTTCTGGGAGCCGATTGGCCAGCGCGGATCGCTCATCCTCGATCCCGGACAATTTTACATTCTCGCCTCGAAGGAAGCCGTACGCGTCCCGCCAACTCATGCTGCGGAGATGGTACCGTTCAATCCCCTGGTTGGCGAATTCCGCGTCCATTATGCCGGTTTCTTCGATCCTGGCTTCGGTCATCATACGGGCGGTGGCGAAGGCGCGCGCGCCGTCCTCGAAGTGCGCTCCCATGACGTTCCGTTCATTCTGGAAGACGGCCAGATCATCGGTCGCCTGATCTATGAACCTCTGACCGAGCCGCCCGAGCAGGTCTATGGCCAAGGCATCGGTTCAAACTACCAGCGTCAGGGGCTCAAGCTCTCAAAGCATTTCAGGCCCTATAGCCCGTGAAAGTCAGAGCGATCCGGCGCGGGGATGCCAGTGCCATTGCCACGATGATGGAGGAGTTCGACCGGCATTTCGCCGCAATGGAGGGTCGCAGGCGGCGCATTCTTAAGCGTTCCGCGGCGCGCGCCGATCTTGAGCGTGCGGGCTTCGGACGGCGGGGCTTCGTGACGGGCCTGATCGCCGAAGACGCGGAGGACGCCTGCGGCTATCTCCTCTACCATTTTGGCTTCAATGCCAATGTCCGGCGTGGAACTCTCGTCATCTCGGATCTCTTCGTTCGCGCGAAATGGCGGCGTCACAAGGTTGGCCTTGCGTTGATGAGGCACGCCCGCCGGATCGCGCTGGAGCGCGGCTGCGCGCGGATGGACTGGACGGTGTGGAACATGAACCCGCCGGCCATCGCCTTCTATCTGTCGTTCGGCGCCAAGCCGGTCGATGACGAAATCGTCATGGGTTTGAATATCGCCAGGTGAGCCACTTTACGCAGGCCCCTCAACGCGATTACCATGCTCACGGCGCGGGCGTAGTTCAGTGGTAGAACGACAGCTTCCCAAGCTGTATGTCGTGGGTTCGATTCCCATCGCCCGCTCCAATTCACGGCATTCTCTGCCGGTCTCCGAGGATTGTCGGACGAGCGAGGCATATTTTGCTCATCAGGTTCTGGCAATCCTTTTCAACTCTCGGAATCCTCCTCGGGACACTCTTCTTCGCCGCATCCCTCACGCCGAGCCTCTTGCCGCGTACAATTGTCGTTCAAGGCGGCCTATCCGGCCTCTCATTTGCCGTGGGCTACGCCGTGGGTGTCGGGATCGACTGGCTGTGGCAGTATTTGGAGCTACCGCGTCTTCACGGTAGAGCATGGCGCATCCCGAAGATCCTGGCTGCCCTTCTATGCATATTCACGGCTATCGGCTTCCTTTGGAGGGCGGCGGAATGGCAGAATTCAATCCGTTTGCTGATGAAGATGGAGCCGGTTGCGACGGCGGGCCCACTTGAAGTTGGATTGATTGCCGCCGCCACGTTTGCCGTGCTCTTCGCGGCGGGAACGCTGTTTCTACTCGTCCTGCGAGCCGTTACTGCCAAGCTTCATCGCCTCATGCCACGTCGCCTGGCGCTGGTCGTCGGCATAGCCGCTGCGATCATACTGTTCTGGTCGGTGATCAATGGTGTCGTCTTCCGTTTCGCCCTGCATGCACTTGATGCATCATTCGCGAAATTTGATGCGCTCATAGAGGCGGAGCGCGAAGAACCCGCGGCTGGCAAGACCGGGAGCAGCAGTTCGCTATTAACCTGGGAGGAGCTTGGCCGCGCAGGCCGGGAGTTCATTGCTTCAGGCCCAACGATTGATCAGCTTCAAGCATTCCTCGCTAGCGAGGCGAAGGAACCCATTCGCGTCTATGTCGGGTTGCGATCCGCCGAGAATGTGCAGGAGCGGGCACGGCTTGCGTTTGAGGAGTTGAAGCGGGTTGGCGGTTTCGACCGGTCCATGCTTGTGATCGTCACCCCGACCGGCACGGGATGGGTTGATCCTGCCGCTCTGGACAGCCTCGAGTATCTGCAGCGCGGCGATGTCGCAAGCGTAGCAATGCAGTACTCCTATCTCTCGAGCCCTCTCACGCTGTTTGTCGATCCGGACTACGGAGCCGATTCGGCGCGAGCGCTCTTCTCGGCAATTTACGGATACTGGTCCGCTCTTCCGAAGGACAGGCGCCCACGCCTCTATCTGCATGGGCTCAGTCTCGGCGCCATGAATTCGGAACAGTCAACGGAATTGTTCGAAGTGCTCGGCGATCCATATCATGGCGCGTTGTGGAGCGGCCCTCCCTATCCAAGCCGATTGTGGCGTTCTCTGACGGATGCACGCAATCCCGGGTCGCCCGCCTGGTTGCCGACCGTTAGCGATAGCCGCTTTGTCCGTTTCATGAACCAGGACGGCACGAATGTCCCCGCGGGAACGCCCTGGGGCCCGATGCGAATCGTTTATCTACAGTATGCGAGCGACGCCATTACCTTTTTCGACTATCACGACTTCTACAGGCGGCCGGAATGGCTCGATCCCCGCGGTCCTGATGTCTCGCCGGAGCTCACCTGGTACCCGATCGTCACGGCACTCCAGATTGCCCTTGACACGGCGCTCGCAACCAACGCTCCGCCTGGCTTCGGACACGTATTCGCGCCAGAACACTACATCGACGCGTGGCTGGCAGTGACAGACGTTCATGGCTGGTCTGGGGATGATATCGAGCGGCTGAAGCGGCATCTCGCCCCGAGAGAATAATGCTGGTCGCGACAGGCGACGGCGTCTTGAGATGGCCCGGATGCTCCACGGCATATTGCCGAGCTTCAATTGACCATGGCCGGGCGAATGGCATATTGGAAGTCCACCATAGCGTTTACGGACAAGTCTAAATTGTCGTCGGGAGGCTTCCTCATGAACGTTCTCAGATTCGGACTCGCAGTCGCACTCGTCGGCATGATCTGGTTTGGCAGCGACCCGGCCTTTGCAAGATCGGGCATCCGTGTTGGAACGCTTACCTGCAATGTTGAAGGCGGCGTCGGACTGGTGCTTGGATCTCGGCGAAACATGACCTGCACCTTCCGACCCACATCCGGGCGCCGCGAGGCCTATCGGGGCCGCATTACACGCGTCGGCCTCGACATTGGCGTGACCCGCAGGGCCAAGATGACGTGGCTCGTCTTTGCCCCCGGCAAGCTCAAGCCAGGCTCACTTGCCGGCAATTACGGGGGCGCTTCGGCCCAAGCGGCGGTTGGTGTGGGTCTGGGCGCAAATGTGCTGGTCGGCGGTTTCAAGAAGTCGATTGCACTTCAGCCCATCAGCGTACAGGGGCAGACCGGGCTTAATCTGGCCGCAGGAGTGGCGGGCCTGAGGCTCCGTTTCGCGGGGAATTGAGCGCCTCGCGCCCATAAGCCCGAGCCGGGGTTCAGGGATTGGCGGGGGCTTCAGGCGCTGGCGCCGACGGCTCCTGTTCGACATGGGCAGGCGGCGCTGAACTGTCAGGCCTTTCGAGAGAAAAGATACCAAATACAGCTATCGCTGTAAGAGCGAGCATTGCGCTGATGGCAGTGGCGATGAACAGGCGCTTCGGCATGAGTTTAGTCTAGCCGTAACGACGGCCCGCACCAAATCCGGCCTGTAAACACCTCAAACCAACTTGTATACAATCATACAAGATGGTAAAAGTACCTTTGCCGGTACCTGACGGCCATCTGCTTGGCCGTAAATGATGCTGGATGCGACGAAATCGTCCCAGGGAGGAAAAATCATCATGCAAAGGCGAAACTTCATTCTTACGGCTGCGCTCTCGGCGCTGCTCTCATTTGGCGCTAGTGGGGCAATGGCGGCAGGAGCCGATGTGCCGGCGCCTGGCCAGAGCGCCAAAATCGACGCCATTAAGGAGCGTGGTACCCTTAAGGCAGCCGCGATCGGCGAGTTCCCCTGGCTGCCGGAGAATACAACGGGCAGCGGCGACCAATTCTCAGGACCAGCCTGGATGCTCGCCAACGAATATGCCAACCGTCTCGGTGTGAAGCTTGAGATCGTACCGGTGAGCCACGAGACCAAGGTCCCGATCCTCGCGACAGGGGAAGCCGACATCTCTATCGCGCCTCTCGCGGTCACGCCGAAGCGTCAGGAAGTCGTCGACTTCATCGTCTACTCGGTGTCGAGCCTGTGCTTCTTCGGACTGGCAGACAATCCCAAGATCAAGGACCTGAAAAGCGTCGACGATCTGAACTCGCCCGAAATCACCATCGCCTATTTCACCGGCACGCCGCCGGAGACTTGGGCGCCCACGCGCTTTCCCAAAGCCGTCCTGAAGGGTGTTGCCGGCTCGGGCGCGAACGCACCGATCGAGGAGATCATGGCCAAACGCGCCGACATTGCGCCGATCGACAATGTTGCTTGGCCCCAGCTTGCTCAGAAGGTACCAGGCCTGACGGTATTCCCGCCGGGTGATGAATGCCTGCGCAGTCAGGAAATGGGCACCGACGTCGGCCTCGCCGTCGACAAGAAGGATCCCGTGTTTCGCGACTGGCTGCAGGCCGTCTATGACGAGATCAAGGACAAGGTTACCGCCGAGGAAGTGAGAATCATGAAGGGCCAGTAAGGCCCCTGGGAGTCATCCGGGTGAGGCGGGCGATCTTGCTCCCTCACCCGAAATTTTCACGGCCGCCGGTTTAGAACACGATGCGGTTTGATGGCGATTGACCTTTCACCATTTGCGAATAGCTGGCCTTTCCTGCTCAAGGCCGTCGCGCTGACAGTATTCATCAGTGCCATGTCGATGCTGCTCGGCTTTGTCCTAGGCGTTGTTGTCGGCGCGCTTCGAACCTATGGCGGGCGCTTCTTCGACATCGTGCTCGGTTTCTATGTCGACACTATGCGGTCGATCCCCCTCCTCGTCATCCTCATCTGGATCTATTTTGCCTTTCCGCTCGTCATCGGTGCTTCCGTCGACGTGACAAGCGCCGCCATCGTCGGGCTCGGGCTTCACCTCGGGGCCTATATGGCGGAAACGATCCGCGCCGGGCTGACATCGGTCAGACGCGGCCAAATGGCCGCCGCGCTGGCGCTCGGCATGAGTCACACCCAGGCGATACGGACCATCATTCTTCCACAGGCGCTCATCCGCATGCTGCCGTCGCTCGGCTCGCTCTTCGTGTTTGCGATCAAGGACAGTGCCATCGCATCCGTCATCGCTGTCCCGGAACTCCTGCGGCAGACACAAGTCGTCGCCGGAAACACCTATCGGCCGTTCGAACTCTATACTGCGGCAATGATCGTTTATTTCCTGCTCTGCTTTCCAGTGGCGCGCGGCGTCGACTGGATCTATCGCAGAGTCGCGCATCTGGGTTCCTCATGACTTTTGACTGGAGCGTCATCTGGACCAATCTGCCACGTTTTGCCGAGGGCGCGTGGATGACTGTATGGCTGGCGGTCGTCACCATGGCGCTCGCCATCCCGGGAGGCTTGATACTCGCTTTCCTGCGCATGTCGCCCTTCAAGGTTGTGTCTTTTGCAGCCGCCACCTTCGTCGAATTTTTCCGCGCTACTCCGCTCATTCTGCAGATCTACTGGGCCTATTACGTATTGCCCGCCTATTTCGACATGCAGTTCTCGCAGTTGACGACCGCGATTTTGGGTCTCACCTGCAATATCTCGTCATTCAATTCGGAAACATTCCGGGCCGGTATCCTTTCAATCCGCAAAGGCCAATGGAATGCCGGCAAGGCAATCGGCATGTCGGATGTGCAAATCATGTGGCACATCGTCCTGCCGCAGGCCGTGATGCGCGTGCTGCCGGCACTTGCCACGACCTGGGTGTCGCTGTTCAAGGATACTTCTCTGGTCTCCATCATCTCGGTTTCCGATCTCTCTTACGTCTCTCTCAAGATCCGATCTGAGACCTATCGCATTCTGGAAGTGCTGACCGCCATGGCCGTGATCTACTGGCTGATGGGCTACCCGCAGGCAAAGATCGTCGACTGGATTCACCGTCACTACAAGGTTGTCGAATGAGCGCGCAAGAGACGCCGGTCAAGCGGATCAATCATGGCGAAAGTCCGATCCTGTCATTCGAAAACGTCTCGAAGCGCTACGGGACATTGCAAGCGCTTGATCAAGTCACCCTCACCGTCAATCGCGGCGAAGTCGTCTGTCTGATCGGGCCGTCAGGTTCGGGAAAATCCACCGCACTGCGCTGCGCCAACGCGCTCGAGACGCTTGATAGCGGTCGGGTGCTGTTCGAGGGTAAAGAGGTGCGCGCCGATGACAATCGCAACGCGCGCCAGGTTCGGCGGCGCATGGGCATGGTGTTCCAGAATTTCGAGCTCTTCCCCCATTTGACCGTCCTGAAGAATGTCACCATCGGGCTGACGACGGTCCTTAAGCTCGACGAGGCCGCAGCCGACAAGCGCGCGCTTACTCTTCTCGCCAAGGTCGGCCTGTCGGACAAGGCTTCCGCTCATGCCGCCAATCTCTCGGGCGGCCAGCAGCAGCGCGTGGCGATCGCCCGCGCACTCGCCATGGAGCCGGCACTCATGCTCTTCGACGAGCCGACATCCGCGCTCGACCCCGAAACGATCGGCGAAGTCTTGAGTGTGATGAAGGCACTTGCCGATGAGGGGATGACAATGGTCGTCGTCACCCATGAGATGGATTTTGCGCGTCGCGTCGGCAATTGGGTCGTCGTTTTCGATAAGGGCCGCGTGATCGAACAAGGGCCGCCGCGGCAGATATTCGAAGCGGCGACCGTTCCACGCACCCGCGAATTCCTCAATCATCTTGGCTGGCATGGCGAAAGTAAGATCGAGCCGGCTCGCGAACCGAAACAATAATGGGAGATCGATCGATGCTTGACGAGAGAATTGAACGCGCCGAGGTCTTCGTGGTCGGCCCGGAGGTCGAGCGTTACAGCTGGGCCGAGGGCATGAGCGGTCAGTACATGGTCAACATCATCGTGCGCCTCACCGCGAAAAGCGGTCTCCAGGGCATTTCCGGCGCGGCGATGATCAATGCCCACAGCTTCGACCGCTCGGTTGGCGAGACACTGCGCTATCTCCTGCCCGACGTGATCGGGCAGTCGCCAGCCGAACGCGAGATGCTCTGGCACCGCCATCGCAACCTCGGCACGCCGCAGGTGCCCCAGGCGCAATCGCTGATCGATATCGCCTTGTGGGACATGGCGGCGCGCTACGCCAAATTGCCGCTCTATCAGATGCTGGGCGGAGCCCGGCACAAGATCCTCTCCTACGCCTCAACGCCGCTTCTCGACGACAATAAGGCCTATATCGATTATATCGCGGCGCGACAGGCTGAGGGCTTCAAGGCGGTCAAGTTTCATTGCTGGTGCAATCCGGCGCGCGATCTTCCGCTCTGCGAGGAATCGGCCAGACACTTCGCCGGCACCGGCATGTCGCTCATGCTCGATGTCGAGCAGCGTTATGATCTTGCCAGCGCGCTCAAGGTTGGCCGCCGCCTCGGCGAACTCGATTTCGAATGGTTCGAGGCGCCGCTCGTCGATACGGATGTCGCGGGCTATCGCGAATTGAAGCGGCAGACGACCGTGCCGATCATTGCCGCCGGCAACACCTGGCTCGATCTCCAACAGCTGGAGGCCGCAGTGCGGGCCAATTGCTGGAGTGCACTGCGTGTCGATGCCACGATTTGCGGCGGCATTACCCCCATCCGTAAGATCATGGGCCTGGCCGAAGCAAACGGCATGAATGTCGAAGTGCAATGCTGGGGCTATACGCTGACCCAGGCCGCCAATCTGCATGTGATGCTCGCCTTCAGGAACTGCACCTATTTCGAGCAACCCGTGCCCTATCCTTCCTTCGAATATGGATCGCACACTGTAATCCGCACCGACAAGGAAGGTTATGTCCACGCGCCCGAAGGGCATGGGCTCGGGATCGATGTCGATTGGGGATCGATCGAGAAGGCGGCGCTTCTCCGGTTTGAGGTGAAACGCTAGGCCCGCTCGCCCCAACGCGCTAAACTGCGGCGAAATCAGCGGTGGCCTGGGAGGGCAAGCGCATGAAAGACCCAAAAACACCGCGCCGCACAGGCAGCGGCTGGATTATTGCTTTCATAGCGGGCGGGATACTGGGAGCGCTCATCATCCTGCTCATCATGCAGGATCGGCTGCTTGGGGCATTCTGGAGCTTCGCGGGATAGCGGCCCGCTACATCGGTTCGAACCGCGCCGATCCGGCATAGAATTTACCGCCAGCAGCCTTGAAAGGTTGGCATTCGCTGCGCGTGCCTTGTGGCAGGAAGCTGGTCGGATCGAAGGCTTCGCATAGGGCTCCGTCGCTTGCCTGCCAGACGCCGGTGCCCGGCCCCTTGCCGACTTCCTCATAGCCGAAAGTTCCGTCCGAATTGAACGTGACGGTTCCTGTCCTTGAGCCACGCGTATACTTGAAAGTACGATTGGACAGCGCCTGCATGATCTCTGCGGCCTTAAGCGGCCCAATCGGCGTCGGCGTCACCTGCGGTTCGGTATCGACGACCGCGACATCCTGGTTCTTCGAGGAGCAGGCGCAAAGAAGCGCCACCACCAGCAACGCCCCCCAACGCGCCGTTCTCGCAGAAAGAAACTCGATTCGATGCGTCATTCAATCCATCGCGTCGCCCGCATTTGTTTAGCGTCGAAGTTCCGTTGTCACAAGAGGCATAAGATAGGAGCTGATGCTGAAGCACCGACCTGGCTTCATGGCACCATCCGCCGTGGCCGCCGCGCCAGCCCATGCCTCGTTTTGTTCCAGCCGAAGGGGTTTCGCATCAGCTGCCAGAGCGCCATCCAGGCGGCCGCCGAGATCAACAGCCAGTAGACGGGTGTGAAGATCAGCCATGGCCGTAAGTGCCGGTCCCGTCGCCGGGCGAGGGCCTCCCACGCAACGAGTGCGTAGGCGGCATAGCCGGCAAGCAGAACGGCGAGATTGAGTCCGACGATCGCCGTCCCGATCAGATCGGCCTTGGCCGGAAAGAATTCGCCGCGCGCGATCAGCCAGAGCGTGTAGGCGAGGAAGAAGGGATGGACCAAAGAGGAGAAGATCAATCCGGCAAGCCAGGCTTGCGTGGCAAGATAACCCGCCCAGCCCAGTTCGTGGAACAATCGTCCAGGTTCCCGCATATGGACAAGCCAGGTTTGCATCCATCCCTTCAGCCACCGCGCCCTCTGCTGCATCCAGTTGCCGAGCGCACCATTGGCTTCCTCCGAGGTCTCACTGTCGATGACGCCGGTGCGATAGCCCATACGAGCCAGCCGCAAGCCCAGGTCGGCGTCCTCCGTCACATTGTGCGGATCCCAGGCGCCGACCTTGCGGAGGATGCTGGCCCGGAAATGATTGGATGTTCCACCCAACGGCAGTGGCAGAGACAGGCTGGCGAGCACCGGCAGCAATCGGCGGAACAATACGGCATACTCAATGGCGAATTGCCGCGTCAGCCAGTTGTCGCTCGCATTGAAGAAGTCCAGGCGCGCCTGCAGGCAGGCGAGTTCTTCCGGCGCCCTGGCAAAGACGCCGGCCGCGAGCCTCAGTTGCCGGGGATCCGGAACATCTTCTGCGTCATATACCGCGACAAAGTCGCCACGGGAGAGGCTCAGCGCATAGTTGAGCGCTTTGGGCTTCGTCTGCGGTTTGCAGACAGGCACGACGATAACTTCGAAATGCGCAGGCAAGACACAGTCGCGCACATATTCGACGGTTTCGCGATCGTTCTCCTCGAGCACGATCTTAACGTCCAGCCGGTCAGCCGGATAGTCGATTGCAGCGATGCTCTCGAGGATCTGGCCGACCACCGAGATTTCGCGGAACAAGGGCACGAGGATCGTAAATTCTGGAAGCTCGTCGTCGCTCAGACGCACCGGTTCAAGATGCTCGGCCTCGACCGGGCCGCCGAGCGACAGCAGCCTCAGCCCGATGACCAGCAAAAAGAACAACGAGCAGAGACAGCCGAAGACGGCTGTGGCAATCGAACCGAGTACGGCAACCGATGCCGTCCCGAGCAAAAACACGACGGCAATGAGCCAGCGCTGCGATCGCGTCAGCCGGCGCGCTGCGGAGTAAACCGGCGCTTCTTCAAGGAGCCGGCGCGAGGCGGCGTGCATGAGGCGGTTCCGAAATCGCCTCTGCAGGAGTGCGAGCACGCGATGTCGGTTGGCGAGCGCGCCAACTCGTAACCCTTTCCGCTTCGCATAGGCGAGCGCCAGCCGATCGCCGGCCACATAGATGATCCCATCCGGATCCCGCGCGATCGGTATCAATCGTCGCCGCAGTGCAGTTTCGAGCTCCTCCGGTCTTATCCTCCCTATCGCAGCGCTGATCTCGCGTTCACCGATCCGCCGCAAGCCGGCAGCCGGTCTACCAGGTAGAGAAAAATTGTCGGCCAGACCGAAGCCTGCCGCCGGTCCGACACTTGAGTTTTCCCCGCCCAGCAAGCGCACCGCCACCCGCATGACTTAACGTCAATTACGTTAATCAAGCGAATTCGGGTTTAAAGTGCAATCCAAATCTGCAATTAAGCGGGCGAAAGGGCTAGAGCTGATCTCATGCGCCGGTCCACACTTGCAATTGTTGCCTTCTCCACGTTCGTGATGGGCACTCTCACGGCCTCGGCGCAGAACCCCGATGAGCCCTATCCCGTACCTGGCTTCCGCTTCGTCGATACCAAGGCGCAACGGCCCGAGCCGCTGCGCGGCGCGGTTCGCATTCTTGTCGATGACGGCTTCCCGCCCTTCCATTATCGCGACGAGAGTAACCGATTGTTGGGCCTCAATGTCGATCTTGCCAACGCTGTATGCTCGGAACTGCGTGCTCGCTGCGAGATCAAAGTGATGCCATTTGCCGATCTCTTTCCGGCGCTTCAGCGCAATGAAGGCGATGTCATCATCTCGGCGCTCCGCCTGACGCCCCAGGTCCTGACCGAAGGCAGGCCGACGCGCCCATTCTATCGCTCTCTCGGCCATTTTGCCGGCAAGGTGGACAATCCAGTCACTTCAGCCGATCCGGTCCAGTTTGCCGGCAAGAAGATCGGTGTGGTCGGCGGCAGCGCACATGAGGCATGGCTGAAACGTTACTATGCCGAAAGCCAGATTGTCGCTTTTCCGGAGCCTGCGGCGCTGGGCGAAGCTTTGAAATCGGGTGTCGTCGACGTCATTTTCGACGATGCCGTAAGGCTCGTCTATTGGGTCAAGGGTGAAACATCGGACAAGTGCTGCAAGCTCATCGACGGCGCCTTCGTCGATGCCGCCTATTTCAGCCAGCCGCTGAGCTTCATCGTGCGGCGCGCGCGCGACGACAATCTGCTTGAGTCCTTCGACTGGGCGCTGGACAGGCTGCAGGCCAATGGCACATTCGCCACCCTCTTCCAGCGCTATGTGCCGCTCGATCCCTGGGCGGCGAGCGCCTCGGCATCGCAACCGACGGCTTCCTCGACCGCCCCGTAACCCGTCTCTTTGAGCTTTACCGACAGCCCCGAAAGAATTTCTTCGATCAGGGCGGGCCCCTTGAATACGAGCGCCGAATAGATTTGCAGCAGCGAGGCGCCGGCGCGCAGCTTGATCCAGGCGGTTTCGGCATCCTCGATCCCTCCGACGCCGATCAGCGGCAGTCTGCCGCCAGTCAGAAGATAGAAACGGGCAAGCTGGCGCGTTGCTTGGCCGAAGAGCGGCCTTCCCGAAAGTCCGCCGGTCTCGCCCGCATGCTTCGAGCGAAGTGCCGGTCTGTGAGTCGTCGTATTCGAGATGATGACGCCGGCTACCGGATCGGCAAGGCAGGCTTCGGCCACCTGTTCAAGCTCGCCTTCGCTCAGATCCGGAGCGATTTTGAGCAGGATCGGCGGCCTAGGCCGCTTCGCCTTTTGGGCCTCGCCCAATCGCGCGAGCAGGGAACCAAGTTCACCCCTGCCCTGCAGATTGCGTAAACCCGGCGTGTTGGGCGAGGAAATGTTGACGGTCACATACTCCGCAACCCCGGCGAAGCAATCATAGCCGGCGACATAATCGGCAATGCGATCTTCGGAATCCTTGTTCGCCCCGATATTGACCCCAATGATTCCAGGGTGCGGCCCGGCAAGGCGCCGGCGCATATGCGTATGGCCTTCATTGTTGAAGCCCATGCGGTTGATCACCGCGTGGTCTTCGCCGAGGCGGAAGAGCCGTGGCCGGGGATTGCCGCCCTGCGGTCTCGGCGTCACGGTTCCGACCTCGACAAAGCCAAAACCGAGCCGAAGGGTCTGCCCCGCCACTTCGGCGTTCTTGTCGAAGCCCGCCGCCAGTCCCAAGGGATTGGGAAAGACTAGGCCGAAAAGGTTCTGCGCGAGTTCGGGTCTGGGCCGGGAAGCCGGAGCCGGGACGAGGCCCATCCTCAAGGCCGCGATGGTCAGGCGATGGGCACGCTCGGCATCGAGGCTGTGCAATACTGGCCGCGCCAGCGAAAATGCGAGCCCGGCCAGGCTCATTCCGGCACGCTTTCCGGAAAGACATGACCCGAATCACCCAGGATCAAGGGCATTGCCCATCGTGCCGATGCGGCGGGCAGCACGCCATAAACATGTGGGAAGAGATCGCCGCCCCGCGAGGCCTCCCACTTGAGATCGGCGCCGAAATCCTCCGACTCGAAGGCCACGAGGACCAGTCCTTCCTGCCCGGCAAAATGCCGGCGCGCCGTTTCGCGAAGCTGATGGGCGGCGGATAGGTGGATGAATCCGTCTCGCCGATCGATTGCGGACCCTGCGAAGGTGCCCTTTTCTTCCGCTTCTCTCCAGGCATCTGCCGGGCAAATCTTGTAAATCAGGGCCATGGAATCTTTTTCTGGATCAGCCTCTGGAAAGGCTGGACAAGGGCCACAACTTGAGGTATCAGTTCCTATATTTGCGGAAACAACGCCTGAATTCACTGCCTCGAAACGATCGGTATACGCATGTTCTCACACAAGCAAGTCTGGACAGCAATCGACACGATTGCCGAACGCTATGGCTTCTCAGCCTCGGGTCTCGCCAAGAAAGCCGGGCTCGACCCCACCTCCTTCAACCCCTCAAAGCGCCACGGACCGGACGGCCGGCCGCGCTGGCCGACGACGGAGAGCATCGCGCGCGTTCTCGATGCCTCGGGCGCCTCGGTCGAGGAATTTGCCGATCTCCTGACCGGCAAGAAGGGCCAGCCGCCCCGCCGCAAGCAGATCCCGTTGATCGGCTTCGCCCAGGCCGGCAAGGGCGGATTTTTCGACGATTCGGGATTTCCCGTCGGCGCGTCCTGGGACGAAATCGATGTCCCTGGCGTGACGGATCAGAATGCCTATGCACTCGAGATCACCGGCGACAGCATGCTGCCCGTCTATCGCGAGGGCGATCTCATCATCGTTTCACCGAATACCAGCCTGCGCAAAGGCGACCGCGTGGTAGTCAAAACTCGCCAAGGCGAGGTCATGGCAAAAATTCTCCATCGCCAGACCGCCAAGACGATCGAGCTCGCTTCATTCAATCCCGAGCATCCGCCCAAGACTTACGAGATGAATGACATCGACTGGGTTGCCCGCATCATCTGGGCGACGCAGTAATACAACAGCGTTCTCATGGTGAGGTGGCGGCGCAGCCGCCCTCGAACCATGAGGCCCTCCGAGGCCCGCCTCCCGGCGGACAGCTCAGGGCGGGATCGTGCTATTCCCCCTTCACCAACTCTCCCGCCAGCGCCTTGGCGATCAGGGTATGCGTGTTGTCGAGGCCGTAGAGCGCCACGAACGAGCCGAAGCGCGGGCCTTTCTCTTCGCCCAACAGAATTTGATAGAGCGTATTGAACCAGGCGAGCGACACCCCGGTCGAGCCGTCTTTCTGCACGGTCTTGTAAGGATCGCGGCGGCCGACATCATAAATCGTCTGCTGGATGACTTCGGCGGATGCGTCTGAAGGCAATCGAGCCAAGGCCTCATCGAGCTCGGCGAGCGCCTGGCGCTCTTCTTCCGTAGGCAGACGATACTTCTTGTTCGGCTTCACGAAGTCGTGGAAGTAGCGGATCGCGTAGCCGACCAGCGCATCGAGGCGCGGATGCGTTTCGGGCGAAACATGCGGCGCATAACGGCGCAGAAAGGCCCAAAGCACATCCTTGGTCTCGGCATTGGCGACGGCCGCAAGATTGAGCAGCAGCGCAAATGACACGGCCTGACTGCGCCCGCTCGCGTCCGCGACAAGGACTTCTGGCTGCGGCGGCCTGCCGGAATGAATGTGCCAAACCGGATTGGTCAGCTGCTGCCTCACATCCTGGCGCGGATAGGCGTCGAGAAAGCTCTGATACTCGTCGACGGCGCGCGGGATGACGTCGAAATAAAGCTTCTTCGCCTCGCGCGGCCGATTATACATGAAGAGCTGCAGGCTCTGCGGATCGGCATAGGCGAGCCACTCGTCGATGGTGAGGCCGTTGCCCTTCGACTTCGAAATCTTCTGGCCGCGCTCATCGAGGAAAAGCTCGTAATTAAAGCCTTCCGGCGGCTCGCTGCCGAGTGCCGCGCAAATCTTGCTCGAGAGCTTCACCGAATCGATCAGGTCCTTGCCCGCCATTTCGTAGTCGACGCCGAGCGCGTGCCAGCGCATGCCCCAGTCCGGCTTCCATTGCAATTTGCAGTGGCCGCCGGTCACCGGTGTCTCATACTGCTTGGCCGTATCGGGATCGCGCCAGACAATCGTACCCGCGTCGAGCTTCCTCTCGATCACCGGCACCTGCATGACGACGCCCGTCCTGGGATGAACGGGAAGGAAGGGCGAATAGGTCTGCGAACGCTCCTCGCGCAAGGACGGCAGCATGATCGCCATGATCTCGTCATAGCGCTCCAGCACCAGCAGCAAAGCCGCGTCGAAGCGGCCGGCGGCGTAATATTCCGTCGAACTCGCGAATTCGTAGTCGAATCCGTAATGGTCGAGAAAGCGGCGCAGCATCGCGTTGTTGTGATGGCCGAAGCTCTCATACTCGCCGAAGGGATCGGGAATCTTGGTTAGCTGACGGCCCAGATGCTCGCGCACCATCTCCTTGTTCGGAATATTGTCGGGAACCTTGCGCAGGCCGTCCATGTCGTCGGAAAAGCATAAAAGCCTGGTCGGCACATCCGACATGGTCTCGAAGGCGTGACGCACCATCGTGGTGCGGGCGACCTCGCCGAATGTGCCGATATGCGGCAGGCCCGACGGCCCGTAGCCCGTCTCGAACAGGATTTCCCTGGGCGCCGACTTCTTGCGCTTGATGCGATCCAGCAGTTTGCGGGCTTCCTCGAAAGGCCAGGCCTTGGATTCGAGGGCGGCGGCGCGAAGGGCTGGATCGGCGGGCATTTTCTGAAGCTGCGCTTGTGGTTGAAACAAGCGGGCTGTTTACGAATGCCCGCCGCAAAGGTCAATCTGCGGCGGGGGCCGCGTCAGGGTGTATTCTTCTTGAGGAAGTCGACAGTCCGCCGCCAGGCGAGATCGGCAGCCTCCTTGTTGTAGCGGGCCGCATTGGTGTCGTTGTTGAAGGCGTGATTGGCGCCCTCATACATGAAGAGCTCGTAAGCCTTGCCGTGAGCCTTGAGCGCCTCCTCGAAAGCGGCGATGCCCTTGTTCACATTCTCATCGATGCCCGCGTAATTGAGGAGCAAGGGCGCCTCAATGTCCTTCACTTTGTCGGCCGGCGGCTGGCGGCCGTAATAGACGACGCCTGCCGCCAGGTTCGGTTCCGCGACCGCCAGCGCGCCGACCTGGCCGCCGCCCCAGCAGAAGCCGACCGCGCCGACCTTACCGTTCACGTCCGAACGCGCGGCGAGATAGGCGAGCGCGCCGCGCGATACGGCGATCGGAGATTCCGGCTTGAGCTGGCCGATCTGTTCGCGCGCCTGGTCCTCGTCTGCGGGCGTGCCGCCGAACTCGCTCAGATAGTCGGGGGCGAGTACCACGAAGCCTTCGAGCGCCATGCGCCGCGCCACATCCTTGATATGCGGATTGAGCCCGCGATTCTCGTGGATGACGATGACCCCCGGCGCCTTATCGATATTGGCGGGCTTGGCGAGATAGCCCGTCGCCTTGGCGTCGCCGGCGGCGAAGGACACCATTTCGGTGTGAAGCCGCGAATCGTCCTCGGCAACGAGCGCAGCCTTGGCATAGTCGTTCTGCAGAGCGGAAAGCAGCGCCGTGGCGGCCGTGGTCCCTCCCGCGAGCACGGCCAGCCTTTCCAGAAAATCGCGCCGCTTCATCTGGCCGTGGGTATAGCGGTCGTAAAGGTCGATGAATTTCTGGTCCATGCTTGCCTCCGCTTTTCGTTGAGGTGCCATCGGCTTAAATGAAAGCGGCGCCAAAAAGGCGCCGCCGGTCACAATTTGATGATCGCGAACTCGCTACTTGTCGCGAACCACCCTCTGCTCCTGCTCGCCCAGCCCATCGATGCCGAGGCGCATGACATCGCCCGGCTTCAGGAAGCGCTGCGGCTTCATGCCCATGCCGACGCCCGGCGGCGTGCCGGTGGTGATGATATCGCCCGGCAGCAGCGTGAAGAACTGCGAGAGATAGGCGACGATATGGGCGACGCCGAAAACCATGGTCGCGGTCGAGCCGTTCTGGACGCGCTTGCCGTTGAGGTCGAGCCACATGCCGAGCTTCTGCGGATCGGCGACCTCATCGGCGGTGACGAGCCATGGGCCCACGGGGCCGAAGGTGTCGTAGGACTTGCCCTTGGTCCATTGCCCGGCGCGCTCGGCCTGGAACTCGCGCTCGGAGAGATCGTTGATGGTGCAATAGCCGGCCACGTGCTTGAGCGCGTCGCGCTTGGCGATGTTCTTGGCCTTGGTGCCGATGATAACGCCGAGTTCCACTTCCCAGTCGGACTTCTTCGACTTGGGCGGAATGGTCACGTCGTCGAAAGGCCCCGACAGGCAGCTCACCTGCTTCGTAAAGACCACCGGCTCGGGCGGCACCTGCAGGCCGGATTCGGCGGCGTGGTCGGAATAATTGAGGCCGATGGCGATGAATTTCTGCGGATTGGCGATGCAGGCGCCGATGCGCGGCTTGCCGCGCACCAATGGCAGGGATTCAGGCTTGGCCTTCCTTATCCGCGCGAGGCTCTTGGGCGAAACGGCCTCGCCCGTCACATCGTCGATCAGGCCCGACAGGTCGCGGATGCGGCCCTCGCTGTCCAGCAAGCCCGGCTTTTCCTTGCCCTTCGGGCCGTAACGCAGAAGTTTCATTCTTCTCCCCCAATAAGTACGTCGGCTGACGGATGCCAGCGCGGCCGATAGCCGCGCGCGACAATGGCGATGATGCGCGATGGAGTCAAAAGCAATGACGGCATGGCGGCCTTGCGCTTTCGGGCATCGAGGTAACCGCCGGGCGACCAGCGCAGCATAAACTCGCCCCTCACCGCGAAGGCTTCCTCGCCGATCGCGACCATCGTTCCGTCCGGCACGTCTCCAATTATCCCTCCCCGGCTTCGGGGAGGGTGGCGCGTCAGCGCCGGGTGGGGACTGGCGGCCTGCAGTGGCTGCGGATGCACCCCACCCGTCACGCCTTGCGGCGTGCCACCCTCCCCGCGCTGCGCGCGGTGGAGGGAACTTGAAGCCAATCGCTCCTCATGCAATGCCCGGTCGAAGGCATCGAGCTTCAAACCATCGGGATCGAGGGCCATGAAACGCCTGGCCTCCCGGCGCCGGCAGAAGAAGCAGGGCCGGTGCCCCGCCGCCAGGGCCGTCACCTCGTCGAGGAAGAAGAGCGAGGTATAGCCCCTGCCCATCGGCTCGTGATGCATGTCCTTGTAGTGCAATTCGCAACAGATCCAGTGATGCGTCGCCCAGCGCCGGCGGCTAAGCGTCTTGTCATCGCGATGGAATCTGCCGCCGCGATTGCCGAGCATGGTACCGCGCTCGGGCGTTGCGATGAGTTCGCCCCAGGGCGTCACGCGGTTCTGCAGCGGCACTTTGTTACCCTCGCCCTGAGGTGCATCGCGAAGGCGATGCCTCGAAGGGCGTACCGTCTTCCCATGCTTCGAAGGCCGCTGCGCGGCCACCTCAGCATGAGGGTCATCTTGTTCATTGCCCTATTTCCGCATCGGTGGCGTTTCGGCGCAGCCCGCCGCGCCGAACGGATTCTCCGGGTCGCAGGTCAGCGCCCTTCGCAGATAATCCGGAAACTGGGTCGGCCGCTCGCCACAGGAGATCTTCGTCATCGACGGCCGCGGCGTATTCTCGACCATGATCTCCGCATGGCCGTCGGTCTCGCTCCTGGCTATCGATGTCAGGCGATAGCGGGTCCCGTCCGCGACGAAGCGCACCGAGACTTTATAGCCCTCCGGCCCCTTGTCATGCGAGAAGAACAGCTTCTCGGCCACGCCTTCCGAGAACTCCTCCGGATAGACGAATTCGAACTCGTCCTTGCTGCTCAAGCGATACTGGACCTCGCTCCAGGCCTCTCCCGGCTTCACCTCGACCGCGCAGATAGAGATGAAATGCCCGGGCGGATCGGTTTCGCACATGAAGAGCGCCACTTCGCCGGCCTCGATGTCGCAGGGCACCGCTCCGACCGGTCCCGCCAGAAGCGCCAGTATCACCGCAGCAGTGCTAGCGGATGATAATGACATGCATGTCTTTCGGTCCATGCGCCGGCCGCACGATGGTCTGTTCGATGTCGGCGGTGCGCGAAGGACCCGAAATCATGTTGACGGTGCGCGGCATGTTGCCCGGCCCATAGACCGCGCGCAGTTTCGTCCAGGCTTCTTCATAGGACGCATGGAGATCGCCTATCTTCAGCACCACGATATGCGCCTCGGGCAGGAAATTGAGCGTCGTCGGATTGTCGGCGCCGGAAACGAGGATGACGGTTCCCGATTCCGCCGCGCCGGCAAAGGCCATGGAAAGCGAGGCCTTGTCGCTATCCCTTGCTCGCCCCTCTTCGACCTCAAGCTGCGCGGCACGGTGCCAGGGCAGGGTCGACAATGTCGGATCGGCCCCATGCCTGATCGCGGCCGGCAGATTGTGCTGGCGCAGATAGGCGGCGACCGCCTGCGGCACGTCATTGATGTCGTCGAGCACTTCCACCGTGCCGCCGACATCTTCCATGTACTTGCTGAACACCGCGATGCGGTGGTGATCGTCGCCCTGCCCGCGCGCCGGAATAAGATTGGCATGCGGATGCGCCAGGCGCGCGGCGACGGCCGCTTCGCGCGCGGCGATATCGGTTTTGGGCATACGCGAACGGATCGCGGCAAAGACCTTTTCGCGTGGTGTCGCTGTCATGGCGCAGCTTCTACTCCGGCCTTCCCGGTGGTGCAAATCCCTGGTCAGGCGGTTCCCGGTTCATGCCGCAGCCCTATCCCTTTCCGGGCTGCGCGTGCGCCAGACGGAGTAGAGCACGCCAGCGGCGAGGATCGCGAATGTAATGCCAAGCGACAGTTCGGCGGGAAACTTGGCCCAGCCGAGAGCGTCGGCAATGAAAATCTTGGAGCCGATGAAGACAAGCAGCACGGCCAGCGCCTGCTTGAGAAAGGCAAAGCGGTGGATGACGGCGGCCAGCGCGAAATATAACGCCCTCAATCCAAGAATCGCGAAGATGTTGGACGTGTAAACGATATAGGCATCCGTCGTAATGGCAAAGATCGCCGGTACGGAATCGACTGCGAAAATGACATCGGCCACTTCGATCAGAACCAGTGCGAGGAAAAGGGGCGTGACATAGGTCTTGCTCTTTCCTGTGGCGCTGTCGTGCTGCCTTACGAAGAATCGGTTGCCATGCAGTGTCTCGGTCACGTTGAGGCGGCGCCGGAGAAACAGCAGCAGCGGATTGCGGGAGATATCGGTTTCCTGGTCGGCCCACCAGATCATCTTTATGCCGGTCAGGATGAGAAAGCAGGCGAAGAGGTAGAGAACCCAGCTATATTCCGCGACGATGGTCGCCCCCAATCCGATCATGATGGCGCGCAGCACGATCACACCGAGAATACCCCAGAACAGAACCCTGTGCTGATACTCGCGCGGAATGGCGAGGTATCCGAAAATCGTCGCGATGACGAAGATATTGTCCATGGCCAGGCTTTTTTCGATCACAAAGCCGGTCATGTATTCCATGCCCGATCGCGCGCCGAGCTGCCACCAGACGAAGCCGCCGAAGGCGAGTCCGAGTCCCATGTAAAAGGCAGAAAGGACAAGGCTCTCGCGTGCCCCGATTGCCTTGGCACTCCTGTGGAAGATGCCAAGATCCAGGGCCAGAAGCATGGCGACAAGCGTCAGGAAGGCCAGCCACATCCACAGCGGCTGGCCGAGAAAGGCTTCGGTTAGGACATCCATCATTGAGCTCCGTTCGGAGGGCAAACCCAATGATGGGACTGTGCCAAGCCATGCATCGTATTCGCCCGATGCGGTCCGACATCACGATATGCATGATCGTCAGAGGGGCCCGGCCCGCGGCGCTGGAGATGGCGCGGGATCCCTGCCGTTTCAAGGGCTGGATCAAGAAAAAAAGTCCGGCCTTAGGGGAAAGGCATGGGGCGCCGGCTCCTATTCCGTGCCTCTGCGACGTTCCTGCCACTGATCGAGGAAGGTGCGGCCTTGCGGCGCCGGCATGTCGCGAAAGCGCGTCCAGCCCGATGCCAAGGGCAGGCTGGCGATCCGTCCGTTGCTGCGGCCGAGATTGCCCAACACCCGCGCCGCCAGTCTCGCACCCCACCGGTAGAGCCTGGGATGGCGCGCCGCGTAAGCCCAGAACCGGATGCCGCTGCGCATCGCGGCCGGCGTCAAATGCTGCTCGAATTCCTTCTCGCGCCAGTTGCGCATCAGATGCGGCAAGGGGATCCGCATCGGGCAGACCTCCTCGCAGCGCCCGCAGAAGCTTGAGGCATTGGGCAGGTGCTTCGCCTTGGCGATGCCGATCAGAGCCGGCGTCACCACCGCGCCGATCGGGCCTGGATAGACCCATCCATAGGCGTGCCCGCCCACCGCCTGGTAGACCGGGCAGTGATTGAGACAGGCGCCGCAGCGGATGCAGCGCAGCATGTCCTGGAACTCGGTGCCCAACACGTTCGAGCGGCCATTGTCGAGGATCACCACGTGATATTCGCTCGGGCCGTCGGGATCGCCAGGCCGCCGCGGCCCGGTCGAGAGCGTGGTGTAGTTCGAGAAATCCTGGCCCGTCGCCGAGCGCGCCAGCACGCGGAGAATGGTGGCGGCGTCCTCGAGCGTCGGCACGACCTTCTCGATCGAAGCGATGACGATATGCACCTTGGGCAAGGTCTGGGTCAGGTCGCCATTGCCCTCATTGGTCACGATGATCGAGGTGCCGGTCTCGGCGATCAGGAAATTCGCCCCCGTGATGCCGACATCGGCATCGAGATATTTCTGCCGAAGCACCTGGCGCGCTTCCTCGACCAAGGCCGGGATCTCGGTCAGGTCGCGCTCCGGCGGAAGCCATGTATGGGCCTTCCTGAAATCGGCCTCGACCTGGTCGCGCGTCAGATGCACGGCGGGTGCAATGATGTGGCTCGGCCGCTCATGGCGAAGCTGGATGAGATATTCGCCAAGGTCGGTCTCGACCGGCGTCATGCCGGCTTTCTCAAGCGCCTCGTTCAAGTCGATCTCTTCGGAGATCATCGACTTGCCCTTGGTGATGATCTTGGCACCGGCGCTCTTGCAAATGCCGATGATGGTCTGGCGCGCATCCTCGGCGGTCGAGGCCCAATGCACATGGCCGCCGACGTCCGTCACCTTCTTCTCATAGCGCTCGAGATAGATGTCGAGATTGTCGAGCACGTTGTTCTTGATGTCGCGCGAAATGTCGCGCAAGG
>JAEUMG010000330.1 GCA_016793355.1 Hyphomicrobiales bacterium | reverse complement strand
CGGCATTCGTCCCCGCGCGCTGCTGCCGGTCTCCGATGCGACGCCGGACACGCTTGGCGCAGCGGTTGAACTGGTCGAGCCCATGGGGGCGGAAACGCTGATCCATGCGCGCGGTGCGGAGGGGCAGGATCTGCGCATGGTGGTTCCGCGGGAGAAGCGGTTCAAAATCGGGGAAAAGGTGCGCCTCGCCTGCGATCCAACGCAAACGCATCTCTTCGACAGCAACGGTCAGGCGGTGCGCGCATGAGCGAGATTCCGGCATCAGGCATGAAGCCCGGCACGGCGCGGGCGCTCGAATACACCGTGATCGGGATCGGCGTTTGCGCGCTCATCCTGATCTTCCAGCCGTTCAGCCTGACACTCTTCGGCATCGGCTGCGGTCTCGTGGTGCTGGCCGGGCTCGCGAACAATCTTCTCCCTTTCAGCCAGCCCGGCGTCCCGGTGTCGACGGTGGTGCGCGTCGCGATCACCGTGGCGGTCCTGTTCCTGGTGGTGACGAGCCTCTCGATCGGTGCCGCGTTCCTCTACGGCGTTTATCTTCAATCCTGAGGCCCGCCGGCGATCTCGACCGCAATTCCGGCTTCATCCAGTCGTGCTGCCAATGCCGGCGGCGGAGCTGCGTCGGTCACCAGGCGGTTGAAATCCTCGAAACCGCAAACCCTGATGAGGGCCGTGCGCTCGAACTTGGAGTGATCGGTGAGGATCACACGGTTCTCGCCGCGCGATAGAACCATGCGCGCAAATTCGGCTTCGGCGAGGTGCGAATCCATCGGCCCCAATTCGGCGGTGAGCCCGGCGATGGTCACCATGGCGTGTTTGGCGCGGAACTGGGCAACAAAATCGATCGCCGAAGGCCCGAAGGCGGCACCATTGTCACCATTCAGCTCGCCCCCTGCCATGTAGACGCGATTGCCGTTCACCGTGGCGAGCGTGCGGGCGATGTCGGACGAATTGGTGATGACGGTGAGATTTGCCCGCTTGAGCAGTTCGCGCGCGAAGATGCTGGTCGTTGTGCCCGTGTCGAGAATGATCGTATCGCCGTCTTCCACCCGCTCCGCGGCGCGCCGTGCGATGGCCCGCTTGGCTTCGGCATTCTCACGCAGGCGGCGCTCGAATGGCGCCTCGCCGATGCTGTAGGGGACAGAAACATTGCCATGGCGCTTCAGAACCTGGCCTTCCGCGGCCAAGCGCTTCACGTCGCGCCGGATCGTTTCCTGGGACACATTGAATTCGCGCGCCAGGTCGGCCAGCGCGGCGGTGCCGCGCTCGCGGATGGTGCGCAGGAGATCCGACTGGCGCGCTGAAAGCTGGACGGTTTGGAAAGTCACGTGGTTTTGCCCGATGCTTGCGGAGATTCGCACACAAATCGGGCGAGGGTTCAAGAATTTTACGCCCAAACTCACAAAATCCCACAATTTGCCGCCGCGGCCCGATTGACAGGCCGGCGATTGCGCCGGAGACTGTCCATGACTGCGCGCCCTTGCATTGTTGGGCATCGGAGAACTGCGCAGCTGCAGGAGGAAGGTACCCTTATGAAGAAGTTACGCTTTGCTGGCGCACTGAGCGCCCTGGCCGTTTCGGCCGCGTTATGTCTTGCGCCCGCCGCCCATGCGGTTGAATCGAGCGACCCGATCAAGATCGCTCAGTTCGACTGGACCAGCGTCAATATCAACGCCAGGATTCTGGGCGGCATTCTCGAGAAGCTGGGCTACACGGTGGAATATCCGACGGCAGACTATCTCTCCAGTCTTACGACGGGCCTCACCAACGGCGACCTTACCGTTGCCCTGGAATACTGGGATACCACGGCCGGCGAGGCGATGAAGGCCTCGGATCAGACCGGGCAGACGGAGAGGCTCGGCTCGCTCGGCCCCAAGGCCAAGGAAGAATGGTGGTATCCGCTCTACATGAAGGAGAAGTGCCCGGGTCTGCCGAATTGGGAAGCGTTGAAGGATCCCAAATGCGCCGAGGCTTTCTCGACCGCAGAGACGGCTCCAAAAGGCCGTTATGTGGGCGGGCCGGTGACGTGGGAGGGCTTCGACGATGAACGCGTCGAAGCGCTTGGCCTGCCCTTCACCGTGATCCACGCCGGGACCGATGCGGCGATGTTCGCCGAGCTCGATTCGGCGTATCAGCGGAAGGCACCGGTGATGCTGTGGATCTATTCACCGCATTGGGCGCCCGCCAAATATGAAGGCGAATGGGTCGAATTTCCGGAATACACGCCCGAATGCTACACCGATCCCAAATGGGGCATTAATCCGGACAAGGCCTATGACTGCGGCAAGCCGCATGGCGACATCTGGAAGTATTCCTGGGCCGGCATGAAGGACAAGTGGCCGATCGCCTACAAGGTCGCCAAGGCCTATCAGATCTCCGCGGACGAGCTGAACAAGCTGTCCGGCGAAGTCGACCTCGAGGGCAAGACGATCGAAGAGGTCGCGTCCAAGTGGGTCGAAGACAACGAGGCCAAGTGGAAGGCCTGGGCGGAGTGATCATCCCGGCCGGGCGTCATCGGCGCCCGGCCATCGCTTCCAGCTTCCACGCGACGATTTTGCTGCTCAAGGATTCCTCGCATGACTCGCGCGACGCCGCGCGCCGCCGATAGTTCAAAGCCCAAACTTTCCTGCCGCAATCTCTGGAAGGTGTTCGGCACCGGCGCCGACGAATTCATGCGTCAGCACCGGGGCGACGCGAGTTCCGCCGATCTGGCGCAAGCGAAGCTCATCGGTGCCGTACGCCGTGCGAGCCTCGATGTGCATGAAGGTGAAATTTTCATTGTCATGGGGCTTTCCGGCTCTGGCAAGTCGACGCTGGTGCGCTGCCTGTCGCGCCTCATCGAGCCGACCTATGGCGATGTAGTTTTCGACGGCCGCGACCTGCTAAAGGCGAGCGAGGCCGAGCTCATCGAAATCCGCCGGCACAAGATGGGCATGGTGTTTCAGCATTTCGCACTCCTGCCGCATCTGACCGTCATCGAGAATGTCGCCTTTCCGCTTGCCGTTCAGGGCGTCGACAAGGCGAAGCGGCTGAAGCGGGCGCGCGAGATGATCGATCTCGTGAGCCTCAGCGGTCGCGAGAACCACTATCCGCGGGAGTTATCAGGCGGCCAGCAGCAGCGTGTCGGCATCGCGCGTTCACTGGCGGTCGCACCGGAGATCTGGTTTCTCGACGAGCCGTTCTCGGCGCTCGATCCGTTGATCCGACGCGAGATGCAGGCCGAGCTCATGCGCCTGCAGGAGGTGCTGAAGAAGACCATCATCTTCATCACGCATGATTTCGACGAGGCCATCCGGCTCGCCGATCGGATCGCCATCATGAAAGACGGCGAAATCATTCAGATCGGCACGCCGGAAGAACTCGTCACCCATCCCGCCACCGATTATGTCGCCGAATTCACCCGCGACGTGAACCGCGCCAAAGTCCTCTCGGCGCAAAGCCTGATGCGGCCCAGTGGCGCCGCAAGGCATGGGGGTACCGTCGCCGCTGTTGCCAAGGTCGCAAGCTTTGCGCCGGAGATTGTCGCCTCCGATCTACCGTTCGCCGTGATCGATGCCGCAGGCAGAACCGTCGGTGAGATCTCTCCCAAGGCCGTCATCGATCTTCTTGCGGGCCGCGACCAGGCGGATCTGCGCGCGTGAGCGAGGCCGTCCTCAGCGATACGCGCCACACGCTGCCGACCGCGCATCCGGCGGGCCGCATAGCCTTGACGCTTGGCCTCATCGTGGCCGCCTTTGGGCTTGCCTACCTCATTCCGGGCGGCGCGGACTATCCGGCGCATCTCGTCATTCCTTTCGCGGACTGGATCAGCGCCTTCATGAACTGGGTGAAGTCGAGCTTCACCTGGCTCACGCGCAGCCTTGTCGCAGTGGTCAATGTGCCGTTGCAGATCGCCTTCGCCCTGCTCGCCAAGAGTTACAAGCTCGCCGTCGGCGAATGGTCGATCATGCTGCCGCGGCTTTCATGGGTCGGCATATGCGCTGCGGTGGCCTTGCTCGGCCACGCGTTGGGCGGCTTTCGGCTGGCGCTGCTCGCCGGGCTAGGCTTCCTTTACATCGCACTGTTTCGCCAGTGGGACAGTGCAATGCTCACCCTGGCGCTGATCGTTGTCTGCGTCCCGATCTGCGTTGTCACGGGCCTGCTGGTCGGTATCTGGGGCTATCTGTCGCCGCGCGCGAAACAGCTCGTCATCATGCCCGCGCTCGATCTCATGCAGACCATCCCGACCTTTGCCTATCTGATTCCGGTGCTCCTGCTGTTCGGCACCAATCCGGTCTCGGCGCTGCTTGCGACGGGCTTGTTCGCGACGCCGCCAATGGTGCGCGCAACAATCCTCGGGCTTGAGAAGGTCCCCTCCGAGATCAAGGATTTCGCCGACATGGCCGGCTGCACGCGCCGGCAGAAGATGTGGCGCGTGCTGGTGCCCGCAGCAAAGCCGTCGCTCATGCTGGGCGTGAATCAGGTGATCATGCTCTCGCTGAACATGGTCATCATCTCCTCGATGATCGGAGCCGGCGGGCTCGGCCAGGACGTTCTACTCGCATTGCGCGCGCTGAAAGTGGGCCCGGCGATGGAAGCGGGACTGTGCATCGTTGTCCTTGCCATCGTTCTCGACCGCCTGAGCCAGGCCGCCGCCGTCCAGCGCTACGAGGAACAGAGGGAGGCGAAAAATTCATTCCTGGCGCGCCATCCCAACCTCGCGCTCGCGCTCGCCGCAATCGTCATCACGACTCTCATCAGCATCGCTATCCCGGCCTTTGCCTCGGTGCCCAAAGCGATAACTCTTACGACAGGGCCGATGTGGAAAGACGCTGTCGACTGGATCAACCTGCATTTCTTCGATGCCATCGAAGCGGTGCGCGTCACCTTCCTCGTTTACATCCTGAATCCGCTGCGCGCGTTTTTCGAGAGTCTCCCGTGGCTCGGCGTCGTTCTCACGCTTGCCTATGCCGGTTATCGGCTTGGAACCTGGCGCCTTGCGATCGTGGTGGCGCTGCTCGCAAGCTTCTGCGCGGTGACGGGCCTCTGGGTCCAGACCATGGCGACGCTCTATCTGTGCGGCGCGGCCTCCTTCATTGCAGCCGCGCTCGGCATCCCGATCGGGATGCTTGCCGCACGGCATGATCGCGTCGAGAAAGTGGTGACGCCGGTGATCGATACGCTGCAGACCATTCCGATGTTCTGCTTCATCATTCCGGCGGTGATGCTGTTCCGCATCGGCGATTTCACGGCATTGATCGCCACGGTCGCCTTCGCGATCGTACCCGCGATCCGCTATACCAATCACGGTCTGCGCCAGGTTCCGCAGGAGTTGAATGAAGCCGGCATCGTCTCCGGATGCACCAGGCGCCAGCTCTTCTGGCGGGTGCAACTGCCCGTCGCCATTCCGGAGATCCTGCTCGGGATCAACCAGACCATTCTCCTGGCGCTCAGCATGATCATCATCTGCGCCATGATCGGCACGCGCGACCTAGGCCAGGAAGTCTTCAAGGCCTTGTCCAAGGCCGATACCGGCAAGGGGCTGGTTGCGGGCCTCGCGATTGCCTTCATTGGCATCATTGCCGATCGGCTCATCACCGCCTGGGTCGCCAGGCGCAAGCGCAAAATGGGAATCGCATAGGGTCGAGCATGAGCAAGACTGCAGAGGAGCGGGTGCGCGGGCTTGCGCTGTGGAAGGGCGCCATCGATATCAAGCCGCTGACCGGCGGGGTGAGCAATGCCAGCTTCACCGTCAAGGACGACACCGGAACCTACGTCGCCCGTGTCGGCCAGGACTATCCCGCGCATCATGTCTTCCGCGAGCGTGAACTTCACGTGACGCGTGCCGCTTTCGAGGCAGGCCTTTCGCCGGAACTGATTTATAGCGAGCCGGGCGTCATGGTGGTGCGGCATATCAAGGCGCGCACTTACACCGAGAGCGATGTGCGCGCCAACTCGGTGCGCTGCGTCGAGATCGTCAAACGTTGCCATCGCGAACTTGGCAAGCGGATGACCGGCCCGGGGTCGATCTTCTGGGTTTTCCACGTCCTGCGCGACTACGCGAACACGCTGAAGCTAGCCAATCACCGGCATGTGCCTAATCTGCCGCGCTGGCTTGAGATATGCGAAAAACTCGAGGCGGCACAAGTGCCGCTGCCGATCGTCTTTGGCCATCACGATCTGCTGCCGACCAATTTCATGGATGACGGCAAGCGTCTGTGGCTCATCGACTGGGAGTATGGCGCCTTCGGCACCGCCATGTTCGATCTTGCCAATATCGCGGCGAACAACTCTTTCGGGCGAACGGAAGAGCAGGTGTTGCTCGAAACCTATTTCGGTAAGAGGGCGGATGAGGCGGTTTGGCGCAGTTTCGATGCCATGAAGACGGCCTCGGCCCTGCGCGAATCGATGTGGGGCATGATTTCGGAACTTTATCTCAATGCTCCCGGCGTCGACTACGTCGCCTATGCGGAAGAGTATCGCGACCGGTTCGAGAACATGCTGGCGGGATACGAGTTCAAATATGGGAAGCTATGACACAGTCAATTCCGGATCGCGCCGAGATCGTGGTGATCGGCGGCGGCATCATCGGCTGCTCAACCGCCTATCACCTGGCGCGCGACCATAAGGCCGAGGTCGTTCTCCTCGAGCAGAACAAGCTGACATCGGGCTCAACCTGGCATGCGGCGGGACTTGTCGGTCAGTTGCGATCCTCCGCCTCGATCACCCAGGTCCTCAAATATTCGGTCGACCTCTATAAACGCCTGGACGAAGAAACCGGGCTTGAGACCGGCTGGAAGATGACCGGATGCCTGCGACTTGCCTGCAACGAGGATCGCTGGACCGAGTTCAAGCGGCTTGCGACGACGGCGCAGAGCTTCGGCATGGACATGCATCTGCTTTCGCCCGACGAGACGAAGAAACTGTGGCCCTTACTCGATACGAGCGATCTCGTCGGCTCGACTTTTCTCCCGACCGATGGGCAGGCCAGCCCATCCGACATCACGCAGTCTCTCGCCAAGGGTGCGCGCATGCATGGCGCGCGGCTGATCGAAGGGGTGCGGGTCGAAGGTTTCAACATCAAGGAAGGCCGGGTCGTCGCGTTGCTCACCAACCGGGGCCGCATTGCCTGCGAAACCGTGATCAATTGCGGCGGCCAATGGGCACGGCAGATCGGCGCCTTGGCCGGCGTTTCCGTTCCTCTGCAGCCCGTCAAGCATCAATATGTGATCACCGAGAAAGTCGATGGCCTTGCCACCGATGTCGCGACGATCCGCGATCCCGACCGGCGCACCTATTTCAAGGAGGAGGTCGGCGGGCTCGTTTTCGGCGGCTACGAGCCGGACCCTGTCGCCTGGACGCTCGGCGATGTGCCGAACGACTTTGAGTTCCAGCTGTTCGAGGATGATTGGGATCATTTCGAGCAGCATATGGGCCAAGCGCTCGCCCGGGTGCCGGCCCTGGCCGATACCGGCATCAAAAAGATGATCCATGGGCCGGAGAGCTTTACGCCGGATGGCAACTTCATTCTGGGTGCCGCGCCGGAACTCAAGAATTTCTATGTTGGCGCCGGCTTCAACGCCTTCGGCATTGCAAGTGCCGGCGGTGCGGGCTGGGTTCTCGCGCAATGGGCGAAGACCGGTGAAGCACCGATGGATCTGTGGGTCGTCGATATAAGGCGCTTCTCCGATCTCCATGAGGATCGCGAGTGGGTCTGCGCTCGCACGCTCGAGGCTTGCGCCAAGCATTACACGATCGGCTTTCCCCATGAGGAGTATGAAAGCGGGCGGCCGCGCATCGTTTCGCCGCTCTATGAGCGATTGAAGGCGCGCAATGCCTGTTTCGGGTCGAAGCTCGGCTGGGAACGGCCAAACTGGTTCGCGCCCAAGGGAGTGGAGCCCAGGGACATCTATGTCATGGGGCGGCAGAACTGGTTCGATGCGGTGGGCGCCGAGCATCGCGCCGTGCGCGAGGCGGCGGGCGTTTTCGATCAATCCTCCTTCGCCAAGTTCGAGGTGAAGGGCAGGGACGCCGCCGCGACGCTTTCCTGGATCTGCGCCAATGACATCGCCAAGGCGCCGGGCCGCGTCGTCTATACGCAATTGCTCAATTCGCGCGGCGGCATCGAATGCGATCTCACCGTCACCCGGCTTGCGGAAGATCATTTCTACATCGTCACCGGCACCGGCTTCCGTACCCATGATTTCGGCTGGATCCGCGATCACATCAAACCCGGCCTCGATGCACGCATCGAGGATGTCACTGAAGCCTGGGGCACGCTTTCGCTGATGGGGCCGAAGTCGCGCGAAATACTCGCGCGGGTGACGGGCAGTGATGTTTCCAATGCGGGATTCCCCTTCGGCCATGCGCGCATCATCGAGATTGCAGGGCATAAGGTCAGAGCCTTGCGCGTCACCTATGTGGGCGAGCTCGGCTGGGAACTGCATATGCCGATCGGTGCGGCGGGCGAGATTTTCGATGCCTTGATGGAGGCGGGCGAGCCATTGGGCTTGCGGCCCACGGGGTATCGCGCGCTCGAAGCCTTGCGGCTCGAAAAGGGCTATCGCGCCTGGAGTTCCGACATCACGGCCAATGACGATCCTTTCCAGGCGGGGCTCGGCTGGGCGGTGAAGCTCAAGAGCGGTCAGTCATTCCTGGGCCGCGAGGCTTGCGAGAAGATCGCCAATTCGGCGCTGCCGAAGAAGCTCGTCGGCTTCACGACGCTCGATCCAAATGTGGTTCTCTTGGGCCGCGAAACCATCCTGCGTGACGGTGCCTTTGCCGGCTATCTC
>JAEUMG010000292.1 GCA_016793355.1 Hyphomicrobiales bacterium | reverse complement strand
GTTTACCCGGACGGTACATCGGCCGTGATGACCTATGGCGTCCTCAATCTCAGCCATCGCGACGGCCATGAATTTCCCGAGGACTGCCCCGTCGGTAAACCCTTCAAGATATCGCTCAGGCTCAACGACTTCGCGCGCACGATCCCGAAAGGCCATCGCATCCGCCTCGCAATCCAGACGCAATTCTGGTTCGTCTTGTGGCCGCAGCCCGACCTCGCGACGATCACGGTGAGGGGCGGCTCTTCGCATCTTCGCTTGCCGGTGCGCCCGCCCTCATCTCTCGACGGCAAGGTTCGCTTTGAGCGGCCCGAGATCTCGCCGCCCGTTCCGGCGACGGAACTTGTCGCGGGCTCAGCAGAAAAATACGTGGAAGACGATCTTGCAACCGGCGTCAGGACCATTCGTCTCGTCAACGATGGCGGGGTAACGCGATTGGACGATCGCGGGATTGTGACGGCGTCCTCATCGAGCGATACATTCACGATTCATCCGGACAATCCGCTATCGGCGAAACTCGTGAGCGAATATCGGTGGTCTATGCGCAGCGGCGATGCCGATGTGGAGGCCCGCAGCAGAACCGAGCTTACGGCCGATCGGGAAAATTTCTATCTGACATGGCGCGTCGAAGCCGTTCAAGACGGTCGCATCGTTCATTCGAAACAGGCGACCCGGAAATTCAGGCGGGACTTCTGCTGAATCGGGAAATCCGGCAATCTCTGCGGTTGCCATGGAGCGGAGACATATGCGAGATCAAATCTTGCGGACTGATACGGGCATTTGCTGTTCACAATGATCGACAGAGTATCGATGGAGTCAGCAGGTCGCAGCGTTCCGGCGGAGAAGGCGTTGCCGCGCTTTGCCCGCCAGGCCCGTGATGTGCGCCGGCAGATGCTCATCGAGGCGGCGATCCGCTGCCTCGCGCGCGGCGGTATTGCGGCCTTTACGGTCGATCAGATCTCGCATGAGGCAGGTGTCTCGCGCGGACTCATCAACCATCACTTCAAGGGTATCGAGGATCTTCTCCAGGCGGTTTACGAGACCATGACTCAGTCCATGGGCGCCGCCGCGCACGCGACCTTATCGATCGATGGCGGCGCCCGCGCGAAGCTCGAAACCGTGCTCGATGCGATGTTCACGCCGCCGATGTTTTCCAAGACGAGCCTCAGGGCATGGCTTGCCCTCTGGGGCGAAGTGGCGACCAACAGCCGGCTGCGCGCGGCGCATCGGCGCTCCTACGATGCCTACCGCCTGGCCTTGACGGAGGCAATTTCGGAAATCGCGCGCCAGCGCGGGAGGCGTGTCGACGCGCAGGCTCTTGCCACGACCTGCATCGCACTCATGGATGGCCTGTGGATCGAATGGTGCCTCGATTCCTCTGTCGTCACGCGCGAGGGTGCAAAACGTGCCGTTTATGAGGTCATTGAAGCGCGGCTGGGAAAGCTGAAACGGTAGCGTCCCGGTGCCTTTCTATTGCGCCGCGCCCCCTGCAGCCTGCATGCTGGGACACTCTCCGGAACGCAGCACATCCGAGCATTTGCCGCTGCGCCGAAAATCATCGTAATAGAGCGTCCAAACACCGGGATGCCCTGCCCTGTATGGGCCGAACTTGAAGTACTGATACGGGCCAAGCCCGGCATCGTCATGCCCGATATGCCCGGTCACGCTCGCCACCCGTTTATCATTGGCGAAAATCTCGATGCGCCCCGAGCCGTCCGGCCCGGGCTTGGTATAGATGGCAAAATCGATCCAGCCCGAGCTGGGGGCCGGCAGATCGCCATAAGTGGCGACCCTGATGTCATCCGTGCAGGCATTGTATGTTGCGCCGTCACTCGGTTCCCAATCGGGATTGGTAGCAACGAGCGCGCGCGTCTGATTCGTGTCGGGCCTGAGCCAGACCTGGGCCTGCCCCGGTTCGCATTTCACCACTTCGCCGTCGGCAAACTCCTTCGTCGCCTTCACCAGATTGGTTTCAACGGTTGCGAACAGTTTTCCCTTCTTCAAGCGCAACGCGAGAAACGGACTGAAGTCGCCCTTCGCATCGGGACCGATTTCGCGCTTCCACTGCGCGATCAGATAGCGATGATCGTCTGTGGGAATGGGATCGGCAAACTTGACCGCAAAGCCGAACCACGCGCCGCGATCATAGGGAACCCTGTTCTTGGGATCGTCCCAGATTTCGGCGCGCTCGCTGCAGTCTTCATCCGCCGGGTCGCACAGCGGCACGACCGAGAGCTTGAGAGCTCCCGACGGAGAATGCACGACTTCGCTCTGGAACTCGAGCTTGCCGGCGCCCTGTTCGAAATTCTTCTTGTACCAGAGCCCGGCCTCCTCAGAGAATTTAGGCCCGTCCAGACTATCGCGAACCGGCGCTTCCCAAGGCTCCTGCGCCGAGGCGTAACCGTGCGCCGCGCAGGCAATGAAAGCCGCGCCTAGGAGGCGAGCGATTCGCTGGGCGACAGGCGTTTCGAATCGCGATGCAGGAGCACCACATTCTCGGCGTCCGAATAGCCGTCTTCCTCCAGTCGATCCGCGAATTTGCACATCTCCTCCGTAATCACTTGGCCGGGTTGCGGGGAATAGACCGTCATTTCCTGCTCGACGCCTCGCAGTTTTTCCCTGCCAAGCTCGTTCCAGGCGCCGCCACAATATTCGACGAAGGCATCGCTCGCAATGAGCTGCGAGGGATATTTCTTGGTCAGACTTTCGAGGCGAGTCACTTCGTTGACGGCGCGTCCGAAGGCCGAAAATGTCAGCCGGTCCTGCAGCCCGACATTGCCGAACATGACATTGCCGACATGCAGGCCGAGACCGAATCCGATAGGTTCCTCATTGGCCGCGCGCCTCTGCCGATTGAAATCGGCCATGCGCCAGCTTGCGATCTCCGCGGCCTTGAGGGCTCTGCGACACGCCTGTTGGCTTTCGGCGCGATTGCGCTCGCAGGGATAGACGCCGAGGAACCCATCGCCGAGAAAACTCAGTATCTGTCCCCCTTCCATGGCGAAGGGCTTGGCGATGGCATCGAAGAATTCATCGAGCGTGTCGATATAGCCCTGGCGCCCGAGCTTCTCGGAAAGTTCCGTGGAATTCCGCATGTCGCCCATGACGAGCGCCGCACGGATGGTCTCGCCATCGCCGCGCTTGATCTGTCCGCTCATCACGCGCCGGCCGGCATCGCCGCCCAGATAGGTGGTGAGAACATTGCCGGCGAGACGCTTCAATACCGCCATTTTTGAGACGAGCGCGAGCTGGCTCTGGATTTTGAGAAGAGCGGCGATATCGGCATCGATAAAACCGCCGGCGCGATCGGTCGCCCATGATCCCATCATGCCTTGCGCGCGTCCGTCATCCTCGAATGGCTCGAAGGAATGGACATAGGCGAGGTAGTCCGTCATTCCCTCCTGCTTGAGCTCCTCGAGGATCGGGAACTCGCTGGTTTCCTCAGGCGAGATGCGCCGTCGCAGATAATCCAGCTTGTTGCTGAGCAGCACGAAGTAAGGGCTCTTGCGGAAGCGATCGGCCTGGCCGTTGCGGACATGGCGATAGGCCTCGATTTTGAGACCGTCGACGCGCCGCCAGGTGAATCCGACCGCGCGGTAGAGCGGATGGAGGATGGAAAAGGTGACTTGCGCGCGAGCGATCGGCAATCCCGCGGCCGCGAGCCGGTCGAAACAGCCGCGCGCGACTTCATCGAGCTCGGCGCCGGTGAAGGCAACACGTGTCAGCCAGTCGCCGACCTGATCGACGAGAATATTGGATGGTGCGAGAGCCGGTGTCATCGCGAGGGTTCCCTGGATGCGAGAAAAACAAAGTCGGTGTGTTTCGGAACGCGCCTCAAGAGCACCCCGAACAGGCAATAGCCGAGCAGTGACCCGTAATGACGCGGCCGCGCCACGCCGAGTTTCCCGGAGAAAATTCGGCCGAGCCGCCATGTCGCAAGCGTTGTACGCAACCGGCGCCGGAGAAATCCACCGGGCAATGTCTTTTCCAGAAGCTGCGGATGGACGGCGAGCTGGACGCCGCGCAGATCATATTCGGCGAAGCGGGCGATCTCCTTGGCCGCCGCATATTCATAGCCCTCGATGTCAATCTTCACGAAAACCGGCCCTGGTCCCGCCGGACGCATGATTTCGGCAACGCGCAGGCCCTTGACCCTCGTGGCCTGGCCGTCGCCGCTCTCGAGGAGGCTTGATTCCGAGCTGCCAAACTCATCGACGCCATGGAGTTCCACTTCCCTATTGGTCGCGAGCGCGCCGTCGAGGAGCGTCAGATTCGGATAGCGTGGCGCATAATGTTTGAGGATCTCGAGGCAGACCGGATCGGGCTCGACGACAATCACCTGGCGTGCAAGGCCGGCAGCCCAGAAAGGCGTCGCGCCGATCCACCCGCCGACATCGACATAAGTCGTTACGTCATCGATGTTCTGCCTGAGAACTTCGAAGGTCGCCGGCTCCCACGCCCCGGCCTCGAGCCGGGCATAGAATTTCCGGTAGCGCGGCAGGTTGGGAAAGGAGACCGTTTGCCCGAAATAGGTGATATCAATCGAATCCATTTGCGGGCCCTATTTGGTCACGGATTTCACCTTTTACAATCAGGCGCCTGAACGAAATCCCCTGCCCTTCATGGCGCTCAGGATGGCGCGCGCTTCGGGGGTTTTCGCGAGGTCTTCCAGGCCAACCGAGAGGCGGCGGCGCCAGTTTGGCCGCTCGCGATCCGTACCCGGCACATTGATGGGTTCGGTTTCTCCAGATAAATCATCGACTTGAACGAGAACCAGCGCGGCCCCGCTGGTCGCGAGCAGCCGATAGGCATCGCGCTCCATATTGCCGTTGACGTCAACGTCATAGTCCTTCAGTGCCGCAAGCAGCGCCACGCGGTCGGCCTCATCTTCGGCAAGCCGTGCCTTGAGGGTTGGCAGGTCATGCGATGAAAGGCAGGCGACGGCGAGGTAGGGCCAGGAACGTGCATCTTTCAGCGTCTGGCCATCCCGCTCGAACCACAAGACCTTGTAGGACAGGATGTTGGCGGCCAAGAGGTGCTGCCGCAATCCATCCGGAACGGTGCCCAGGTCCTCGCCGATCAAGACGCATTTCGCGGCCTGCGCTTCGCCGGTTGCGGCTGACATGAGACCCTCGAGCGGGAATGTCACATAGGCCCCCTGCGCCCCGCTCGCACCCTTCGGCACCCAAAATTGTCGAGCAAAACCAAGCACATGGTCGATCCGCAGCAAGCCCGCATGGCGCAGATTGGGCTCCAGTATGGCGCGGTAGGGC
>JAEUMG010000285.1 GCA_016793355.1 Hyphomicrobiales bacterium | reverse complement strand
TCGGGCGCGCTTGCTGCGGCGTCCGGGCTTTGCGTCGTCTCGGTCGATTACCGGCTGGCACCGGAGCATGTGGCGCCGGCACCGATCGCGGACGGATTGGCGGCGATCGCTCATGTTCTGGCGGCCGATGCCGGCAATTCGGTGGTCTTGTGCGGGGACTCCGCCGGCGCGGCGATCGCGCTCGCCGTAGCCGCCGCGGCCAAGGCGCGGATTTCCGGCATCGCTGCGTGTTATGGAAGCTACGGGCTGCTCGAAAGCAATTCATTGAGACAGTTCGGAACGCGCGAAGACGGCCTCGATGTCGCATGTCTCGCGCGCATTTGGAGCGCCGCGCACGAACCGAATGCGGCGGGCCCTTATGCGATCGGGGCGATCAGCAATGCGGGCAGCGCGCCGGTCTATCTCCTCGCCGGCGGACGGGAGCCGTTGCTCGATGATTCCATCGCGCTGGCGCAGGCCTTGCGCGTAAGCGGGCGCCTCGCCGGTCTCGATGTCGTCGCCGGCGAGGGTCATGGATTTCTCCATGCCGGACCCGCAGCGCGTGCCGCATTCGAGCGCCTGGCGCAGTGGATCGGTGCGCTACCGCCGAGATGAGTGCGGCGGCGCGGCGATATCGACGATCGCACGCCATCTCGGTGTGCCGATTTGCCAGCGCGAGCGAGCCTTCCGCGCCGTTCCGGCCCTAAGCATCAGCGACTGGCAACGGTGATTGATAGCATGAAGCGAGCGATTTCCTGTCCCGCAGCTTCCCATTCGCGACGTTGCAACAAGAGCAAGTCCTGTGTACCGGGCGAGGTCGCACGCCATTCAAGGCGCCGAACACCGCCCCCGCCGGGGCCGGCATGGCCGGCAGCAAAATTGTCGGCAACCAATGTAAGCGACCCTGCGGTCTCGACAGCCCACCGATATCCGGTCGTTGGGTTCTCCGGCAATTGCAAGACCACAAGATCGCCCACCCGGACGTTTACATTACGCCCGTTGTCTGCCGCGCCGATCATTCTTGTACCGGCCATTTAGCTTCTATAACACGACGAGCGCCGTCCTGCCCATCGATTGACGGAACTACCAGACATACATCTGCGAGATGGTTCCGTCGTTCTCCTCATAGGCGCTGGTGATCGCGTTCATCTGATAGGCATTCGCCGACAGCATGTTGAGCGAGACGAGTCCGCTTTCCGACTTCGTCGACAATTTTCGCCATCCGATGCTGTTGTCGAAGTGCGCCCAGCAGTTGCGGTCCTGGTTTATGCTCCACAGCGCGGTGATGCGGACATTGTTGCGCCAGGCGGCAGCGGCCGCGCCTGCGCCGACAGCGCCCGGCAACAATGATGGAGCGGCCATCGACGCTGACTCAAGCGCCTCCGCGGAGGGCGACAGGGAGGCCGAGGCGCTGCCGTGCGCGTCCTGGCATCCGCAGCCCGACTTCGCAGCGGCCAGGCCAATGGGGGGTTCCTGTGTCGGTGAGTCCGAATTGCCCGAAGAACCTGCGCCGGGCATCATGGAGGGACTGGAATTTGTCATGATCTGATCTCCTGTATTTCGGCGGTTGGATTACAGCGCGTAGACCTGTTTGATCACGCCCTGCTCTTCGTAGAAGGTCACGTTGCTGCCCTTGGCCTTGGCGGCGATCAATTGGGCCAGGATATCGCGAAGAATGTTCTCATTGTCGTAGGCGATCCGGCGCCATCCATATCCGTTCATGTAAGCCCAGGCATTGCGATCCTGATTGATGGTCCACAGGCCGACAACGCGCACATTGGAACGCCAGCCGGTGTTCTCGATGCCTTCTGCACCGATGACATTCCAGGATGTTATGTTCGAGTCGCCATAGGCAATGCAGAACCACCCATGATCGCCCCAGTTCGGGCCCCATGAGTTCTTGCACATCCAGTAGCCGCCAGCATCGTCATAACCGACGATGCAAACGCAGTGGCCGCCGGCGAGACTGCCTGAGACGTGCTTGTAAATACCGCTCTTGTAGCTGAAGAAATCCTGATAGACGTAGAAGCAGGTGCTGACCGGGCCTTTGGTCGAGATCCAGTCCTTGATGGCAGCCGGGTTGTTGGTCAGATCCTTGTAGCCGGTGATCTTGGTGGCGCGATTGGCCCAGTCGGAGCAGGCCGTGCAACTCGTGGCACCCGCATTATAGGGGAAACACGCCTCATCGGCGACGCCCTTGCTCTTGAAGGCTTCGAATGCATGGACGGGCCACCAGCCATTGCTGCAGCTGGCGCCGGTGGCGGGACCGTGACAGAAGAAAAGCTGCGCTTCGCTGTAATCGACGGCGAGCCCGGGATTTCCGCGCTGAATGCGGGTCATGCTCTCGACAACCGCCGTCGTCCCGAATGACACGCAGGAGCCGCAACCGCCCTGATCGCGAACCGGCGTGACATAATTGTTGGCCGTCGGCTTGCCCCAGAAGAAGGAACTCGGAGCACCGACGCTTGCGGCTGTCTGCGGACCGGCGGGCGCCGGCATCGCGGCGGGGTCGGGCGTTCCGGGCGGCGGCCTCACCCCGAGCCGCGCCACCTGCTCCTCGGCTGAAAGCACCGACATGCTCGTAACACCGGCTTCCCATGGGTCACCAGCGGCAGCGAGACTTCTTCTGACTTCCTCCAGGCTGACTTTCTCAGACGACATTTTGGGCTCCTCCCTCCGAAACCAGGTTTCAGATCCAAGGCCGTCCCCATGCCGTCCTGAATTACACTCTATTACCTAGCGTGACTCTTTCGTGACCCTAGATAATATCAATTCTTACTCTACGGTAGTATCCCGTAGTTTCTTCAAGTTGCCATGTCGCTGCTCCACAAGCGGTGTCAGCGCAGTATCCGGCGAACACCGCACACTGGCGGCGCTACCGCCGGCCGAGCATCGGGATCACCATTCCTGCGAGGGTTC
>JAEUMG010000263.1 GCA_016793355.1 Hyphomicrobiales bacterium | reverse complement strand
GAACCCTTCATGCCGCGGAAAGGCGTATATCCGGCATCGGGCCAGGCATCGACCCAGGCGCCATTATCGGTCGTCCACACGACCAGCGTCTTGTCGGCTATTCCCAGATCGCGGATCGCCTGAATCACCTGCCCGGTATTGTCGTCAAGCTCCATGAGAGCGTCGAGGTAATTGCCGCCGCCAGGCGATTTCCCCTTGAACCGCGGCGAGGGATTGTTCGGATTGTGAACCTTGAGAAAATTCAGGTAGAGGAAGAACGGATTGGCATCCTGGGCATGCGCCTTCAGCCATTCGATCGCACCTGCCCGCATGAGATCGTCGCCCGTTGCAAGATCGGCATAGGAGAATTTCTTCTTCTGAACCTTGGCCGGCTCGCCCGCCTTGCCTTCCCATTGCGAAAGATCGACCTGGTTCCACGCCGCCATGAACTGCGGATCGTTGCGCGGGAAATTGGGATGGAGTTCGGGATCGTCATAGGCATACACGCCCGCATAATAGGGCAGCATGAACTGCATCTCGTCGAAGCCGTTTGCCGTCGGGAAATTCTCCGGCTTGTCGCCGACATGCCACTTGCCCATTTGCACAGTCGTATAGCCGGCCTGCTTCAGATACTGCGCGATCGTCGGCGTCTGCTTGGTGAGGCCGTTCGGGTCGCCCGGCGCCAGCACGCTTGAGAGGGAGGTGCGAATGGGTACGCGGCCCGTGATGAATGAGGCTCGACCCGCCGTGCAGCTCGCCTGGCCATAGTAGTTCACAAAGCGCATGCCTTCGGCGGCAAGCTGGTCAAGGTGCGGCGTTGGCGCGCCGCGCATCGCGCCGCCGCCATACGAGCCGAGATCGCCGAAGCCCACGTCATCCGTCATGATCACGACAATATTGGGCCTGGGCGCGTCCTGCGCATGCGCTCGCTCGGCAAGCACTCCCAGAGCCACCGTCAGCGCCACGAACAGCATGGCCGCTGTCCGGAGCCGCGCAATGACGCCTTCATATCTCGGCTCGTGAACGTCAAGCATCACATCCTCCCCTAATATGCCGGCTGTAACCTGAAGGATTCTCCGATTCGGCTTGCCGGAGCGCCGCGAAAGCTACACGATTGCCTTGAACTCTGACAATTCGATCACAGCTGCATGTCGATGAGCCAGTCAGCCTCCCTGCCCCGCCTTGAGATCGAGTATTGCCGACAATGCCGATGGTTGTTGCGGGCCGCATGGATGGCGCAGGAGCTGCTCACCACCTTCGAGGAGGAGCTTGGCGGAGTCGCGCTGATTCCCGGAACAGGCGGCGTCTTCATCGTTCGTGCTCGTGACCATGTCATCTGGTCGCGCAGGGACGAAGGCCGATTTCCGGACATCACCGAATTAAAGCAGCGTGTTCGCGACGTGATTGCGCCCGACAGGCCGCTCGGCCATTCCGAGCGCAAGCAAAACTAAGACTGCGGCACCTGCTGCTTCGAGACCGGGCGCATCCCCTGCAACATGATGTCGATGAGTTGACGGGCGGTCTTCTGCCAGCCGGGCTTTTCGTCTGCGACCGAAATGACGGCACGCAGAAGATCGAAAGGTTCGATATCGACCTGGATGTCGCCATTGGCCGCCGCGCGCGAGAGCAGAAGGTTCATCGCCCCGCTGATCTGATCCACAGTGCCAGCATAGAGCTCGGACGTGCCGCCGGCCATCCGCTGCAAGGCGGGCGCAATCACCTTCTTGGTCGCAATATAGTCGACGAAAAGCCGCATCCAACTCCGTAGCGCCTCCAGTGGCGGTTCTTTGGCCGCGAGTGCCGGCGCGGCATCGGCAAGCTGCTTCAGCGCATGCCGATAGACATCGGCCAACAGCGCATCGCGATTGGGAAAGTGCCGGTAGAGAGTCCCGATCCCGACTCCCGCTTGCCGCGCGATTTCTTCAAGGCTCGTATCGGGCCCGTGCTCCGTGAATGCCAGCTTGGCGGCTTCGAGCAAGTGCTGGCGATTACGCTCGGCATCGGCCCGCAGCTTTCCCTCGCCTGTCTTCGCCACTCTTTTCGACTTTCGCACAACGTAGCTCCTTGAAATCCGGAGGCTGCCTCCGTATCTACAAGCGGAACCACCCTCCGTTTATGGCAAATATGCATGTCAGGCAAGGCTGGAAGGCGGAAGGCGGGGTTCGCAGACTTATTCAGATGGAGCAGGCATTATGTCGAAATCCCTCGGCGCAACTTCAACCACCGATGACGTCCTCGAAGGCGTTGATCTCCGCGGCAAGCGCATTCTCGTCACCGGCGTATCCGCCGGCCTTGGCGTCGAAACCGCCCGTGCCCTCACCGCTCATGGCGCACATGTCGTCGGTACCGCTCGCGACCTCAGCAAGGCGCGCAACGCTACCAGGCACATTCGGGCGAGCGTCAATGGAAATGGCGATGGCACCCTTGACCTCATCGAGCTGGACCTTGCCTCACTGTCGAGCGTCCGCGCCGCGGGCGACACGCTTTTGAAAATTGGCAAGCGCTTCGATCTCGTGATCGCCAATGCCGGCGTCATGGCTTGCCCCTTCGGCCGCACCGCCGATGGTTTCGAGATGCAGTTCGCCACCAATCATCTGGGCCATTTCGCTTTCGTCAACCGCATCGCGCCATTGATGGCGCACGGCAGCCGCCTCGTCAGTCTCGCTTCGTCGGCGCACAGGCTCTCGAATGTCGACATCGACGATCCCAATTTCGAGACGACAGCCTACGATCCATAGATCGCCTATGGCCGGGCAAAGACAGCCAACATCCTCTTCGCCGTGGAATTCGATAGACGCCATAAGGCGGATGGCATTCGTGCTACCGCCGTGCATCCCGGCGGCATCGCCACGGAACTTGGCCGTCACGCATTCTCCGAACCCGGTTCGATCGAAAAATTCATTGCGGAGCTCAATGCCAAACACGCGGCCGCCGGCCAGCCTCCCTTCAAGCTGAAGTCGGTCCCGCAGGGCACTGCGACTTCGGTCTGGGCGGGCGTTGTTGCACCAGCCGATGAGATCGGCGGGCGCTACTGCGAGGACTGCCTTGTCGCGGCCGTCCTCCCGGCAGGCGAAGTGAGCCTGGTCAGCGCGGGGGTGCGCGCCTACGCACTCGATCCTGAAAGCGCAAAGAAACTCTGGGCCAAGAGCGAGGAGATGGTCGGCGAGACGTTCTAACGCTCGCTGTCAGTCAAAAAGGCTCGACACCGATTCTTCGCGGGCCGTGCGCCCGATGGCCTCGCCGATCAGTGTAGCGATCGAGATGACCCTGATATTGCGGGCATGACGCACGGCCTCGGTCGGCTGGATCGAGTCGGTGATGACGAGCGCTTTGAGCTTCGAGGACGTAATGCGCGCGACCGCACCGCCCGAAAGCACGCCATGGGTAATATAAGCGGCGACGTCCTGCGCCCCCTGCGCGATCAGCGCCTCGGCGGCGTTGCACAGCGTTCCCCCGGAATCGACAATGTCGTCGATGAGGATGCAGGACTTGCCCTCGACCATGCCGATCACGTTCATCACTTCGGACTCGCCAGCCCGTTCGCGCCGCTTGTCGACGATGGCGAGCGGCGTACCGAGGCGCTTCGCGAGTGCCCGCGCACGCACCACGCCGCCCACATCCGGCGATACGACGACCGTGTTCGAAACGTCATAATGGTCGCGTATATCACGCACCATTACCGGACCGGCAAAAAGATTGTCCGTCGGGATATCGAAGAATCCTTGGATTTGCCCGGCATGCAGATCCACGGTGAGTACGCGATCGGCGCCCGCACGTGTAATGAGATTGGCGACAAGCTTCGCTGAAATCGGCGTGCGCGGGCTGGCCTTGCGGTCTTGGCGCGCGTAGCCGAAATAGGGAATCACCGCCGTCACGCGCCGCGCCGAGGCCCGCTTCAGGGCATCGACGATGATGAGCAACTCCATCAAATGGTCATTAGCCGGGAACGAGGTCGACTGGATCACGAAAGTGTCCTGGCCGCGCACGTTTTCCTGGATTTCGACGAAGATCTCCATATCGGCGAATCGGCGCACCGAAGCCTTGGCGAGCGGGACACTGAGATACTGACAGATTGATTCCGCCAACGGCCTGTTGCTGTTGCCGCTGATCAACTTCATCACGCCGGTGTCCTCGCCATTCCCAAGCCTGCCCAGGCGGGGGTCTATATCAATGCAGCGGGAGCAAGGCAAACCCGCCCGAGGGGGAATCACCGCAACTTCTTAACGACATCGAAGATGCCCAGTGCCGCGGCTTCGGCGACCTGCAGGGCGGCGGCTCCGAAACCGGCATCGATCGATCCCGCCGGCACCAGGTTCGATTGCGAGATGACGCCCAGAACCTTGCCATTGGGAGCGCTCACGGTCCAATCGAGGGAGACCCGCTGGCTGTTCCCGAAGGGCTTCTCGACCCGGACCTTCCCGTTAACGGTCAAGGCATCGCCCCGGGGCGCGGTGATCACCGGCCAGCCGGCGGTCTTAAGCGTTCGCCGCATGGCCTCGGTCAGTTCCGCGTTTCCATCGCCCGGCGATCCTTTGACGGTAAGCACGGCCACCGCTTTTATCTCGTAGTCCGGCTTTGCGGGCTTGGGCTTCCGGGCCTCTACGCTTGCCGTGGGACTACCCAATTGATCGTCGGCCATGGCATTATGAGGCATGGGTTCCGGGGGCCCGACAAGCTGCGTATGGGGGTCAGGAACCGGACTGGCGGCCGCCAGCACCGCCGTGTCTCCGCGCCCCGGTCCGAGCACTGTTTCATAATCGATGTCCTTCTCGGCACCGGGCAATGCCTGGGCGAAAGAATCGACGGGCGGCGGCACCCCTCCGATCTGAGTGGCATAACCGAGCTGCGAAAGCCGGCTTGAGATGTTTTCGGCGGTATAGGCCGCCACGCGTCCAAGCACGACCGGTGTAATGGCCGCCCAGGGATCGGCCCCGGTCGCCGGCGCCCTTTCGCTCGCAGAGATTGTATGCAGCACCTTGCCGTTCTGGTCGGTCAGCGTCCATCGATAGGCCAGGCCCACTTCAGCGCCGAGCGGCTGCAGCGAGAATTGACCGCTCAGCCCGAAGGTTCCGCTGTCGAACGAACCATCGACGATTGCCATATCGCGCTTCCCGGCGGAAACTGCCAGTGCATCCTTCAGGACCTGCGACTTGTCGCTCGGCAGTCCGCTGACCGAGACCAGCGTGATCGGCGGCGCCGGCCTGCCGTTGGGGCTGCCGTCGATCTTTGCGAATGGCTTGCTGCCCCCGCCGGCCCCACAGCTCGCGAGCAGCACGAAGAGCAACACGAAGAGCAGCATGGCGGCGGCGATATCGCCGAAGCGCCGCAAGAGCCCCATCGAAGCTGCGCACCGCAAGAACGTCATCCCCGCGAATCTTCCCCAGCTGTTCCCGTATCGTCAGTCCCGGCCCCGCGGCTTGTGCACTGTCGCTGGACAGTTCAACGACGATCAAGGTGGCCCGCTTCTGTCTATACTATGCGGCAGGGCGTGGCACGACCGCAGAATCATCCGTGGGAAGAATAGCACATTCCGCTCATGCTCCTCGTCATTTATGCAGGCACACGGACTATGCTGCCCCATGCGTCCGCGAATAATTGCTGCGCTTTGGCGATGTCCACCCGGCGAGCGCCTCAGCCGCCGGCTTGTAGATCTCGACGAGCAAGGGGTGGCATTTTGCGACATCGCTTGAGTGCGTCGACCCGCAGTCGCCACCGGGGCACGCTGAAAGTCCCGCAAGGAGGTCGATCTCCGCAAAGAACTCCAGATAGTCGCCTGGCCTGACTGGGCTTGCTTTCATGAAATACTGATGCGTGTCAGACCGGAAGCCGGTGCACATGAAGACGTTCAGGACGTCATGCACATGGTGCTCGACCTCGCGCGGCGGCTTGCCGAGATAGGCGCCGAGCCCGCGCGACAGGTTGGAATGGCAGCAGCGGCCGTATTCGACGCCATTGATCAGTAAATTCGTGTATGGATCGCACCGCGTGCCGATGACATCGTGCACCGCCCCGCCATCTTGGTCGATGCCATACCAATCGAGCGTATCGTCGGTGATCGTCGCCATCGGCCGCAGATATGGAAAGTTGCTCCACAGCCGATCGCCGGTCGATACATGCGAAGCCTGCAGGGCGCGCGTCTTGCCGCTGTAGAATCGCTCCGAGATGTCGTCGCGATTCCACAGATTGAGATCGCCGACCTGCGGGCCTTCGATACAGACAATCCGAAAGAAATGACCGGCAGGAACGGTGAAGCACTTGCCGTCGCGGGGCGGCACCGTCATGTCCGCAATTCTCACCATTCCCTGTCGCGCCGCTTCGTAGAAGCTTGCGTCGTAGGACGGCAAATGCTCGACGCTATAGACTCTGGAGGACTTCGCTCGCCGTCTGGCCTCGGCATCGGCCGGTGGAACATGCCTCACATGTCGCGTCATTGATCAATCCAGGTAAGTTACCTCGCCCGAGGCAAGGTCATAGATGCCGGCGACAATCTTGATCCTTCCGGCATTAACCGCCTCGCTGAGAATCGTGCTTAAAGAACCAAGCCCGGCGGCCGTACGCCGTGCGCTTTCCTTTGCGGCATTGGTTACGAAATCGCCGGCATCATTTCGTACTGCAAGAGCTGCGGGAAGTATCGGATTGATCATCGGACCGATCAGGCCGGGATAGTTTGCATTTTGCGTCACCACTTTGCAGGCGGCGTCCACCGCGCCGCAGCGCGTGTGCGCGAGCACCACAATCAGCGGAGAACCCAGAACCGCCGCACCATATTCCAACGTCCCAACCACGCCCTTGTCCGCCAGATTCCCGGCATTGCGCGCGACGAACAATTCGCCGAGTGCAAGGCCGCCGAAAATCAATTCCGGAGGGACGCGGCTGTCGGCGCAACTCAGGATCGAAGCCCACGGCGCCTGGTGCTCGGCAACCTGCTCGCGTCGTTCGTAAAGATTCCTCATGCACAGCTCAGGCTCGTCGACGAAGCGGCTATTGCCAGCCTTGAGTGCGCCCAGCGCCTCCACGCTGGTCAGGCTTGTGGCTTCGCCGCTTGCGGCGTGCGCGCCTCGCAGGCCCGCGGCCAAGCCCACGCCAGCCAACCCTGCTCCAGCCGCCAACCGCAGTACCTCTCTCCGTCCTAGCGTTGTTGTGCAGCAATACTGACACATCGTCGTTCTCCTTTGCGGTGTCGTCAGGCAAGCACGATGGTCGAAATTTGCCGCCCGTAAGCCTTCTCGCCACGATGCGTCATGCGGCGGTAGCTGAAGAAACTGGATTCGTCCTGATAGGTGTCGAGGCCGAGTTGGGCCGCTTCTCCGACACCGGCCATTTTGAGCTGTGCCATGAGGTAGCCCGGCAGGTCGAATCTGTGCCGCTGCGGATGCCCCGGAGAATGTGTAAAATGCGCGGCATTCTCCGGTGATTTGCTGACGAAGGCGCTCAGGAGTTCAGGCCCGACTTCATAGCTCGCTTGACCGATGGTCGGACCGATCACGGCAACGATCCGCTCGCGCTTGGCACCGAGCTGCTCCATCGCAGCGATCGTTGCATCCGTAATGCCGGCGATGGCGCCTTTCCAGCCGGCATGGGCCGCACCGATGACCTTCGCTTCGGCATCGGCAAACAGGATCGGCGCGCAATCCGCGGTCAGGATTCCGAGTGCAATCCCAGGCGTCGCCGAGACCATGGCGTCCCCCTCCGGCGGCTTGCGGACGTCCCAGGGCCTGTCGACGGTGACGACATCGGAGCTATGCGACTGCCATACCGTCAGTAGGGCATGCTCATCGACGGCGAGGCGCTCCGCAACTTTCGCACGGTTGTGCGCAACTACCGCGAGATTGTCTCCCGAACCGAAACCGCAATTGAGCGAGGCAAATAGCCCATCTGACGCCCCGCCCTGGCGCGTGTGAAAGCCATGCCGGATGCCGGTCAGAGCCGAGAGTTGGGACGATTCGATCATGCCTGCACGAAGGGATAGGGAACGGCCAGGTCTTGGCTCGTGGCCGCGAGAACTTTGAACAGGTTACCCATTTGCGCCTCCCCGGCAAGTCTCTCGCGCGCCTCTTCCGCCGCGGCGCCGGACCTGGCACCGAGCGCCCGCGCACGCTCGGCAATTCCCATGGCCCGAAGGAATTCTCCTTGTGTAATAGGTCCATGGACCGAGGCGCCGCCCGCAGACAGCGCCCTCGACAGCGCTTCAAAATCGACATGCGCCGTGAGATCGGCCTCCCCCGGCCGGTCGAGAACATCGACGAAGCGATGCTGCCTCACCGCCTGCAAAGTGTCGCCCGGCGCACTGCGGACATGGCCGTAATCGATGATGAGAGCGGCCCCCGGCGCCGTGTTAATCCGTGCGGCGATTTCGGCGGCGATGGCATTGCGCGCGCCGGCTTCCTCGATCACCAGTGTTTCTTCGGCCGCCTCTATCGCGCAAATATCTTTCACAGGCGCCAGCCCGATGGTCAGGCCGCCCTCGCCGAGCCCGACGCACCGCTCGAAGCAGTGTCCCTGTCGCCATTCGAACTGGCGGATCGGAATCGCATCGAAAAATTCATTGGCAATGATGATCGCAGCCCCCGCTGGCACCTCCGCGAGACTGTCGTGCCAGGCGACCGCTGCTCCGAGCCTCTCCTTCTGCATGCGCCTTAGCACCGGGCTCGTCTCGACGAGATGCACATGTGCAGCCGGAACAAATCCCGGCATCACTTTTCCGGCGCGAAGTGCATCCGCCATCAAGGTTCCCCGCCCCGGCCCCAGTTCGATGAGATTGAATTTCTTTGGCGAGCCCATCGCCTGCCACTGCGTGGCGCACCAGATGCCGATCAGTTCGCCGAACATCTGCGAGATTTCCGGCGCGGTGACGAAATCGCCCGTCTCGCCGAAGGGATCGCGCGTCATATAATAGCCGTACTGGGGATGGCCGAGGCACAGGCCCATATAGCGGTCGAGCCGCATGGGTCCCTCCTGCTCGATCATCTGGCGCAGAAGTTTCTCGAGCGGCGTCACGCAGTGCGCCTCGACCGCAGATAGAGCCATATTCCGACCCCAACGAGTGGCACCGAGAGGATCATTCCCATCGTGAATTGTCCTCCGATATAGCCGATCTGCACATCGGGCTCGCGGAAGAATTCGACGAATATCCGCGAAAATCCATAACCGATCGCGAAGATGGCCGAAGCCCGCCCTGGACGCGCCAGCACATGATAGCGATGCGTACCGATCCTCACCGCCAGAAACAGGACCAGTCCTTCGAGGATGGCCTCGTAAAGCTGGCTCGGATGCCGCGGCAACGCCGTCGGATCGCCGGGGAACACCATCGCCCATGGTACGTCGGCGGGGCGTCCGTAAAGCTCGCCATTGATGAAATTGGCGAGCCGCCCCAGGCCAAGCCCGACCGGCGTCGAGGCCGCGCCGAGATCGAGCAGCCGGTCGAGTGTCGCGCCGACCTTGCGGCCGTAGAGATAAAGCGCAAGCGCCACGCCGAGGAAGCCGCCATGGAACGACATGCCGCCTTCCCACATCCGCAAGATATCGAGCGGATGGCTGATAAAGTGCACCGGATTGTAGAACAGCACATAGCCGATCCGCCCGCCCAGCACGACGCCAAGCGTGATCCACACAAACATGTCGTCGACCTGCGGCCCCGTGAGCGTCGGCTTGACGCCGTCCCACAGTTTCGGATTCTGGACCAGCCGCTTCATGTACCAGACTGCGAAGACGAGCCCCGCCACATAGGCGAGCGCATACCAGCGAATGACCAGGGGACCGATCGAGATGGCGACGGGATCGATGTTGGGAAAGGCAAGGATTGCGAGGGATTCCATTGCGCGCACACTGACGGGGGCCAATCATTGCGTCAACTGCCGGCGCTGCGCCTTGCAACCGCCCGCCCGGCCAACTAGCCTGACTCCGAAAGGATGGCCGTCATGACAACCACCTCCTCAAGATTTTTCGATGAGCTTGCCAAGCTCATGACCAATGCCGCGGGTGCAGCGCAAGGTGTGCGCCGCGAGCTTGATGCCATCGTCCAGAGCCAGGTCGAGCGCGTCATAAACAACCTCGAACTCGTCAAGCGCGAGGAATTCGATGTCGTGCGCGATATGGCATCGAAGGCGCGCGAGGAAAACGACCGTCTCGCTCAGCGCATCGCCGAACTCGAATCAAGACTCGGCGCCGTAAGCACCGCTGACTCGCAAAATCAATGAGTCAAATTGGATGTGAAGAACCCGCTTCACATCTTCGCGTCCTGCTTGAACACCTGACTCGCCTTGGGCACCTTGGCACCACCACGACAGGTTGATTCGTGTGCAGGGGGCTCGTGCCGCATGGCTGCTCTACTCCAATCGCAGGAAAAGGGAACGCCCAATCCCCTTGATCGGGTCGAGCGCCTCGCGCATGCCAATGACTGGTTCGTTGATCGCGTCGGCGACGAAGAAGTCACGCTTCTGGTTACGGCCGATTGGGGCGACCTGCATCTGTGTCTGAACTGGCGCCGCGACCTTGAGGGGCTCCACCTCGCCTGCACCTTCGATCAGCGCATTCCGCATTTGCGCCGCGAGGACGTTGCGCACCTCCTGAGCCTCGTCAACGAGCAGCTTTATTTCGGCCATTTCGACATCTGGCGGGAAGATGGCTCGATCGTCTTTCGTAACGGGCTGATCCTCGCGGGCGGCGCGGAGGCAACCGAGGCACAGTGCGAGTCCCTGATTCGTATCGCCATCGAGGCCTGCGAGCAGTACTATCCCGCCATGCAGTTTGTCATCTGGGCCGGAAAATCTCCCGAGGAAGCGATTGCCGCGTCTCTTTTCGAGACGGTTGGCGAGGCATGAGCTTCACGCTGAAAGGCCGTCTTGTCCTGGTCGGCGCCGGCAAGATGGGAGGTGCCATGCTTGAAGGCTGGCTCCGCGCCGGACTCGCTGCGGATCGTGTCGTCATTCTCGATCCTTCCCCGCCGCCGGAAATCGCGAGTCTGCTCGACCGGCACGGCATCGCACGCAATCCGGCGATCGATTCTATCGCCGACGCCGAGATCGTGCTCATCGCCGTCAAGCCGCAGATCATCGACGATGTGCTGCCAACCGTTGCCCCCCTCAGATCATCGAAGCCCCTCATCCTCTCGGTCGCGGCCGGCAAGACGATTGCCACGTTCGAGCGCTATTTCGGCAAGGACGCCGCCGTCATCCGCTCGATCCCCAACACCCCGGCAGCCGTCGGCCGCGGCATAACGGCCATGGCTGCGAACGCCAACGTTTCACTGCGGCAACTGGCCCACGCGAAATCTCTCCTCTCGGCGGTTGGCGAGGTGGTGACCGTCCCGGACGAGTCGCAGATCGACGCCGTAACGGCCGTCTCGGGCTCGGGGCCGGCCTATGTCTTTTACCTGACCGAATGCCTTGCCGCCGCCGGCGCCAGGATGGGTCTTGCCCCCGATCTCGCCATGCAACTCGCCCGCGCCACGGTCGCGGGCGCCGGCGAACTGATGCGGGTTACCGGCGCGGATGCGGCGACGCTAAGGCAGAATGTGACCTCACCCAAGGGCACGACCTATGCGGCGCTCCAGGTGCTGATGGCGCAGGACGGCCTCCCCCGACTTATGGACGAAGCGGTCGAGGCCGCCACCAGGCGCTCCCGCGAACTTGCAAGCTGACGCGCGCCGCCGCATCGGACCCAAAAGTGTGGGCACTTTTGGGATGATCCGATGCGCAAGCAATGCGGGCCGGCAAATCTTTTCGCCACGGAGCGATACCACTTGCCGGCCCGCTGCGCTAAGCTTGGAGCCATGACCCACGAAACTCGCATTAAGGCCCTTTACGAGGCCGCTTTCCGGCTTGCTGAGCGCCAGCCCTGGCGCGAAGTGACGCTCTCTGCCATCGCTGCGGAGGCTGGCCTGAACCTCGCCCAGTTGGCCAGCGACGGCGTCGGCAAGGTCGATCTCCTTCGCGGCTTCTCGCGCGATATGGATCATCGCCTCCTGCAGTCGCTCGAATCCGATCCCCTCGACGGCGAACCGCATGATCGCCTCTTTGATGTCATGCTCCGGCGCATCGAACTGCTGACGCCGCACAAGGCGGCGCTCAAGTCGATCGCCGCGGCACCCGCCGATGGGCCGTCGGAATTTCTCTCACTCTTGGCCAGCGCCATGGACACCCAGGCCTGGCTTCTCGCTGCCGCCGGTCTCGAGACGCCGGGCGCGCGCGGCGAATTGCATCGTCTCGGTCTGGCCAAAATCTATGCCGACACCCTGCGTGTCTGGCTTGATGACGACGATCCGGGCATGGCGCGCACCATGGCAACGCTCGATCGCGGATTGCGTGACGGTGAGGCATGGCTGAAGCGTCTGGAAATTCCATTGGCGATGTGCAAAGGCTTCGCCGGCGCGCTCCGGGCCTATCGCGCGGAGCGGAATGCCCGTCGCACTCCTCCGGACACGAACCAGACCACCGATGCCACAGCAGACTGACCTAGCCGCGCCCATCACCTTTGACGATTTCCTGAAAGTCGACATCCGTATCGGCACCATTGTCGGCGTCGATCCCTTCCCGGAAGCGCGGAAACCCGCCTTCAAGCTCAGAATCGATTTTGGCCCGGCAATCGGCCTCAAGAAGTCATCGGCGCAGATCACGAAACACTATACGCCCGAAAGCCTGATGGGCCGCCAGGTCGCAGCCGTCGTCAATTTCCCGCCGCGCCAGATCGGACCCTTCATGTCGGAAGTCCTGACGCTCGGCTTCCCCGATCCCGATGGCGAGGTCGTCCTCGCCGCCATCGAACGCCCCGTCCCCAACGGCGCCCGCCTCTTTTAGTTTCCCACTCCCCGCCGGAGAGAGGACAAGTAACCTCTAAACCGGTATCTCCACAACCGCCCGCAAGCCCCCGGCCGGGCTGACATCGAGCGTGATGTCGCCGCCATGGCCGCGGGCGATGTCGCGGGCGATCGCGAGGCCCAGTCCCGTGCCCGACTCATCCTGATTGCGCGCGGCATCGAGCCTGACGAACGGCCGGAACGCGTCTTCGCGCAGTTCCGGCGGGATACCCGGCCCGTCATCATCGACCGTCACGGTGAACCGCCGGTGGTCGGCAACGGCATTCACCTCGACGACCTGCCCGTAGCGCAAGGCATTGGCGATGAGATTGGTCATCAGCCGCCGGAAGGCATTGGGCTTGAGCTTGAGCGTCAGGCCTTCCTCGACCGACACCGTGACCGGCTTGTTGCCGCGCGCCACCGCGGCACTGACGGACCGCAGCAATTGCGAGACATCGGTGGGCTCGGCGCGTTCGCCGCCATCGCCGCGCACGAAGGCCATGTAGGCCTCGAGCATGCGCTGCATCTCCTCGACATCTTCCTTCAGCGCCTGGACCTGCGCGCCATCTCCAAGAAAGGCGAGTTCAAGCCGGAATCGCGTCAGGATGGTCCGAAGATCATGCGACACGCCGGCGAGCATGGCGGTCCTCTGCTCGACATGGCGCTCGATGCGCTGCTTCATGTTGAGGAAGGCCTGTGCCGCGTCGCGCACCTCGCGCGCGCCCCTCGGCTGGAATTCGCCGACATCGCGCCCGAGGCCGAAACTTCGCGCCGCCCGTGCGAGATCGAGGATCGGCGTGATCTGGTTGCGCAGGAAAGTCACGGCGATGGCCAGCAGGACAAGCGACGAGATCACCATCCACATCAGCAGCGCGTCGGTCGAGGCCGCATAGGCGCGGTCCTCCTCCGTCAGCATGCGGAAGACCAGCCCCTTTTCGACCTCGACGCGGATGTCGACAAACCCCGATTGCCCGACGCTGTCGATCCAGAACGGCTTGCCGATATCCTTGGTCAGATAGCGCGTGAGCTTGGAATCGACGAGCGAGAAGAGCGGCGGCGAAACCGGATCCGGCAGGCTCGCATCCTGCAGGATGGTGAGATTGAGCTTCAGCCGCCGGTTGGCGATGTTCTCGATCTCATCGAGCGCCTGCGGCGTCTTGTTGGAGCGGTCATAGAGTTCGTTGATGAGCCCGATCTCGCGGGCGAGCGAACGCGCCAGAACCTTGGTCACGTTGTCCCAGTGCCGTTCGAGAATGATACCCGCCATGATGCTCTGCAAGAGCACCATCGGCGCCACCAGGATGATGAGCGAGCGCTGGTACAAGCCCCCCGGCAGGTGCCGTTCGAGGAACCGGTTGAAGCGCCACCACAGCGAGGGTGCGGCCCGGGGCGGCGAATGGGTTACGATTGCGGTCATCACACGGCCCGTTCAGTCGACATGAAGTGTATAGCCTGCCCCGCGCACCGTCTGCAGATAAATCGGATTGGCGGGATCGGCCTCGATCTTCTGGCGCAGGCGGTTGATCTGGACGTCGACGCTGCGCAGGCTTTCCTCTCCCCCCGGTTGGGCAAGCTCCGCGCGGCTCACCGCCTCGCCGGGACGCTTGGCGAGGAGGCGCAGCAGCTCGCGCTCGCGCGTCGTGAGCCGCACCGCCTCGCCCTCCCGCCGCAACTCGCCGCGCACCGGGCTGAATGTGCAATCGCCGAAGCGCACGATTTCCGGCAGTGCATCCCGCGGCGCCGCCCGCCTCAGCACGCTCTGGATGCGCAGCAGCAATTCCTGCGGATCGAACGGTTTGGCGAGGTAATCGTCGCCGCCCGACATCAACCCCTTGATGCGGTCGGCCGGATCGGCGAGCGCGGAGAGGATGAGGATGGGCACGCCCGCCTTTTCCGCCCGCAGCGATGCCGCGAGTTCGTTTCCGGTCTCGCCGGGCATCATCACGTCCAGCACGATGAGATCGAACTCCATGCCGCGCATGCGCTCGCGCGCTTCCGCCGCCGTCGCGGCCATCGAAACGCGAAAACCATGCTGCAGCAGATAGGAGCGCAGCAGTTCCCTGATCCGCCGGTCGTCGTCGACCACCAGAATATGGGCGAGGCTTTCCTCCGCGTCGCTCATGACTTGCCGATGATGCTCCCATGTTCGATGCGGTCGCGCGCCGCGTCGCGGTTCTCCGGATTGATGAGGTGGAACAGAACATTGCGGTAGTGGTGTGACGCGCCCGGCTCGGCTTCGGCGAGCGCGCGGCGGATCCTGTCGATCTGCGGCCGCATCAACCTTAACCGCAGATCCTCGCCAGTCTCCGTCAGATAGAGGAGGCGCTGCCGGCGGTCCTGCTCGCCCTCCTTCTGGATCACATAGCCCTGCTCCACCAGGTCTTTCAGGACCCGGCCCAGGCTCTGCTTGGTGATCCTGAGGATGTCGAGCAATTGCGCCACCGTCATGCCCGGATTGCGCCCGACGAAATGCACCACGCGGTGATGCGCCCGCCCGAAGCCGTAATTGGCCAGGATCTCGTCCGGGTCGGACACGAAATCGCGGTAGGCGAAGAACAAAAGCTCGATCAGCCCGACGATCTCGCGGTCCGACGGCTGGGTCTCAGGGCGGCTTGAAGAAATTATGTCAGCCATATTGACATATTTTTGGGGAGGCGTTACAAAATCATCCGTCCGGCGGCAATTTCCTTGCGCAACACCCAGCCAGACAATGGGTGAACCGCACTGACATATTGGCCGATCGGGCGCGCGGATGCAAAGATTCGCGTCTGACCTTGCTCACCGGCATTTGGAGGCAACCCATGGCGATCGTTCCTTTTGATCAGCGCGACGGCGTGATCTGGTTCAACGGCGAATTCGTGCCCTGGAAGGACGCCAAGATTCATGTCCTCACCCACGGTCTGCATTACGGCTCCGGCGTCTTCGAGGGCGAGCGCGCCTATGGCGGCGAGATATTCAAGCTCACTGAGCACACGCAGCGGTTGTTCGATTCCGCCGAAATGCTCGACATGAAGATCCCCTACACCGTCGCCGAGATCGATGAAGCCTGCCGCGAGACCTTGAAGCGCCAGGGCTTCGTCGATGCCTATGTCCGCCCGATCGCCTGGCGCGGCTCGGAGATGATGGGCGTCGCCGCTCAGGCTGCGACGATCAATGTCGCGATCGCCATCTGGCAATGGCCGGCTTATTTCGATCCCAACTCGCTGGAAAAGGGCATCCGCCTCGATGTCGCGCAATGGCGCCGCCCGGATCCGATGACCGCGCCGTCAAAGGCCAAGGCCGTCGGCCTTTACATGATCTGCACGCTTTCGAAACACGCCGCCGAGCGCAAGGGCTATGCCGATGCCATGATGCTCGACTGGCGCGGCCAGGTCGCCGAATGCACCGGCGCCAACATCTTCTTCGTCAGGAACGGCGAGATTCTCACGCCCACGCCCGATTGCTTCCTCGATGGCATCACGCGGCGCACCGTCATCGACCTTGCCCGACGGCGCCAGATCAAGGTCGTCGAACGTGCCATCATGCCGGACGAACTCGAAGGCTTCGAGCAGTGTTTCATCGTCGGCACGGCTGCCGAAGTGACGCCCGTCGGCGAGATCGGCCCGTGGAAATTCCAGGTCGGCGACATCGTCAAGACACTGCGCGCCGACTACCTCGCCGAAGTCCAGCCGAAAAAGAAAGCGGCCTGACAACAAAAAAACTTGTCATTGCCGGGCTTGGCCCGGCAATCCATTCATCAATACACTCTGCACACGGAGCAACGGCACGATGGATCCCCGCAACACGTGCGGGGATGACAATATAGGTAAGTCCCCCGCTCTTTACGCCCCTTCCCGCCTTCGGCTAGCCTCGCCGCTCCCGCCCTAGCCCAGAGCCCCCATGCCCCCGCCCCGCACCGTCCATATCGGCATTTTCGACTATGACGCTTCCTTGCGCGCCCGCCGCCTCTCGGGGCGCCACGCCGAGGCGGCCCTTGCCGGCGACTTTGCCTTCCCCAATGTGCTCTATCGCTGGGACACCGGCGAAAGCGTCTATGACTTCACCGAGCACTTCGGCGCCGAGCCTTGCGCTGTCGATCGCGACAGCCGCCGCATCTACCCCTTCGAGGCCGATGCCGCGCTTTACATCGCCGATTATGTCGGCCCTTCGCAGGCGCTCTCGCCGCGCGAGGTCCTGAAGCGCCAGATCGCCCGTGCCGACGCGTTGGGCTTCTCCGTCAAGTCCGCCTTCGAATGCGAATTCACCGTGCTCAACGAAACGGCGGAGAGCCTTCGCGAGAAGCATTGGGAGCGCCCCCTCGCCTGGGCGCCCGACAATCGCTGCTGGTCGGCCGATTCCGCCGGCACCTATGCCGAATTCGTCACCGGCCTCGAGGATGTCATCGCCGGCCTCGGCATCCCGCTTTACGGGCTCGGCACCGAACTCGGC
>JAEUMG010000251.1 GCA_016793355.1 Hyphomicrobiales bacterium | reverse complement strand
GAAGGTCTGGATACTGATCGGTTCGATCGGTATCAAGGCGCCCGACGGTCGTGTCTTCAATCGCTCCTTCATGCTCGATCCGTCAGGCGAGATCGTCGCTCGCTACGACAAGCTGCATCTGTACGATGTCGAACTGGGCGAAGGGCATTCCTACAAGGAATCGGCGACCATTGCGCCCGGCGGCGAGGCGGTACTCTCGCCTTCGCCCGGCGGTCCTCTCGGCATGTCCGTGTGCTACGACCTGCGTTTCCCGGGCCTCTATCGAACCTACGGACAGGCCGGTGCCAACATCCTTGCCATTCCAGCCGCCTTTGTACGCCTCACCGGCCAAGCGCACTGGCATGTCCTGAACCGAGCGCGCGCCATCGAGAACGGTGCCTATGTGATCGCACCTTGCCAGTATGGCACGCTGTCCGGCGGTTCTGAGTGTTTCGGTCACTCGTTGATTGTTGACCCCTGGGGTCGTGTGCTGGCCGACGGCGGCGAGGAGGAGGGCTTCGTCATCGCGGAACTCGACATGGCCGAAGTATCGAAGACACGCCAGCGCATCCCGTCGCTCAAGCATGATCGGCCGTTCACGATTGTCGTTCAACGCCTCGCCGCGGAGTGATCCTGCGCCAGGAGCGGATCGGTCTCGCCCGATAGCTCCTTATAGGCCGCGTGTATACGCGCGAACATCGCATTCATGTAGTCCAAAACTTCCTTCGGCACGCCGATTCCCGCCAGCTTATCGGGATGATAGTCACGCGCCAGGCGGCGGTATGCAGCCCTGATCTCTCCAGGCCCGGCAGTCCGGTCAATACCAAGAGAATGATATGGGTCGAAAGCGTGGAGATCGCGTGCCCGCCGCTGCAACTGGTTGTTCTTAGGTACCGCAAGCGGTGCCACGGTCAGGATGCTGTCTTTGGAAAGATATACCAGCGCCAGATCGCGTCTTTCGAATTCGAGGAATCGATCCGACCCGTTGAGCAGATCACGCAGCTGTCCGGCGGCCTTGACGAAGAGGTGGCCATTGAGCGTTTCGCCCGAGGCAAGCGTCAGCGTGACCGCGACGCGGCCTTTCTCGGTGTCGCTCGATCCGCTGAATAACGCTGCCATGCCTGCCTTCCGCGGCGACCATAGGGAGTCAAGTCTTCGCAAGATGTTAAAGCTAGGCGGCCGCCATGCGGCCATTCCTCACATAATCGTCAAGCCAGGGTGTTCGGTAACCGTCTTCTCGCCAAAGTATGGGGAAATAGCTCTCGTCCATTTCCTGCGAGTTAACCTTCTTGTAGCGGGAGTATATGTAGCTGATTTGCGTGGGGTGGAAGACAGCCGCCGAGGAAATGCAGTGCGCAATCACCGAGCGGCGCGGCTTGTCCCCTTTGTTATCGCGCGAGCCATGCCAGGTGCGCCCGTGGTGGAAAACGGCAGCGCCCGCCGGTACCTCCATCGGGACGATCTCGTAGTCTGCAATCCCTCCGGCTTCCGCGGCGGCGCGAAGATCGGATGTAGGATCGTCCGGCGCATGGAACTGAGCGATCGGCGGTGCGATCGGCCACTTGTGCGATCCGCGCACATGCTCGATCGTACCTTGATAGGCCTTCGTGTCATCGAGCGTGATCCAGCAGGTCAGCATTTCGCCGGGAACGATCCAGCCATTGTAGGAATCGTCCTGGTGAAACCCGAGCGGTTTTGTGCCCGGCGGTTTCCAGATCACGTTGTCCTGTCCGAGACGTGCTCCGGGCCATCCGCGCAGTCTCGCGCAGGATTCGCCGACATCCTCGCGCAGGACGATCGATGCGATTGTCAGGTCCGATTTCCAGCCATTGCAGATCTGGCGCGTCAGATCCTCGCGATCGCGTCCCATGCGCCAGTTCCACTCGTCGGGATAAAGACCGGTCTGGAACTTGCCGGAAAAGAGCGGTTCGAAACGCGCGCGCGCCGCCTCGATGCCGCCCGAGTCCAGGGCGCCCTCGATAATGACGAAGCCGTCTCTTTCAAAAGAGGCGAGATGGGATTCTGTTACTTTCAACATGTCGTGCTACTCTACTTTGCAAGGGACAGGGCGGAGACGCCCGAAAAGACGAGGATGATGCCCACCCATCGGCGAAGCTTTACCCGCTCCTTGAGGAATACGGCGGCAAGAATGACGGTAATGGCGCCCGCGGCGGCGGAGCAGACGGTTGCGAGCTCGGGCTGTTCGGTGCGGCCCGCCGCGAAGAGCGCCGACATGCCAAGAATGTCCAACAGGCCCATGGCCGCAAGCAACGGTACTGCCCGAAACGACAGCTGTTTGAAGTCGGAGCCGAAGAACAGGATCGGAAGCATGAGGATGCTGCCGCCGATGCGGGAGACCCAGGCGGATTGCAGCGCGCCGATCTCCTCGGCAGCATTCTGGCCCGCGAGCACCGACAGAAGAAAGATGACATGGGCGAGCAGGGCGAATGCGATCGTCCGGCGGATTCGGCCGGGTGCCGCTCCCTGTGACTCGGCCGGTTCGGTCATGGCGACGAGGCCGGCGCCGCCAAGGATTGCGAGCACCGCAAGGAGCTGAGGCAGGCTCGGGTAGATTCCGATCGCGGCAAAAACCACAACCGTCGAGGCCGGGTAGGACATGGCAACAGGTATGGCGAGCGAGATTGGCCCGGATGCGAGCGCCGCAAAGAGAAACATGGTCGCCAGCGCGATGCCGCCGCCTGCCGCCATGGCGAGCCAGATGGTAGGCGTCTCGAACCGTGGAAAAGGCCCGAAGGCCGCCAGAGCAAGGGTGAGCAGCAGGAAGCCGGACAGCGTTACTCCGGCCGTTGTTTGCACATAACCCAATCGTCGACTGGACAAGCCGGCCAGGAAATCGAGTGTGCCCCAGGAAAGCGCTGCGACCGTGCCGAGAAGAACGGGGTGCATGATCGCTCAGATACTGTCCGCCCCCAGCAGATCCTGGCGGGCCGTTTCCAGATGGCGGCTTATCTGGTCGACAGCCGCCTGGACATCCCGCTGGCGGAGCGCCTCGACGATCGCGCGATGCTGCTGATTGTAGATCGCCATTTTCTCGTTCGAGAGGATGATCTGCTTCATCTGCTCCCATTGGGCGTGGGCGCGGATCGTGTTGATCTGCTGGTAAAGGCGATAGATCAGCGGATTGCGCGAGCAACGCGCAAGCTGGAGGTGAAACTCCGAATCGAGCCGCGTGAAAGCGTCGGCATCGGTCTCCACCCGCTCGATCCGGTCAAGAACAGCCTGCATGGCGTCGAGATCGCGCGCGGATGCATGCAGAGTGGCGAGCTTTGCCATGTAAGGCTCGATCGCAAAGCGAGTTTCGATGAGTTGCAGCGGCGAGATCAGGTCCGTGACGTCGGCCATCGTGTCCTGGACGGGCCCCGCATAGCTGACGAAGGTTCCCGACCCGACGCGGCGCGATACGAAGCCCTTGACCTCCAGCTGATCCAGCGCCTTGCGAATGGTCGACCGTGCGGTCCCGAAGGCCACCGCAAGCTGGCGTTCCGGCGGCAACTGGTCGCCATCCGAATAGACGCCCGTCTCGATGGCGCGGCGCAGCCGGGCAGTGATGGAGTTGGCGCCCCGATTGGCAACCAGCTGCGGATCCTCGGATTCGGCATCCGAACCGTTGCGCGGGACGGCGGCTTCGTTACTCATTTTGGGCGCTGGTTGCAAATGGCTCACGCATTGGTTCAAATTGGTAAGATTTGGTTTGCAATCGGTCCGCTTTTGTGGATCATTATGGCTACAGAACTGGGTGTAAGGTCAAGCGATTCAGTCGGACTTTGAGCATCCACGTTGAGGCCAGGAGGCTAAGAAACAGCAATGGCTGTTCCGTCGGGCGTAAAATACGCAATCATCGGGGCCGGCATCCACGGCCTCAGCACGGCTTACCATCTCGCACTGAAGCTTAAGGAGACCGGGCGCGGCTCCGGCAAGGACATTCTCGTCGTCGACAAGACGGCGATTGCCGCCGGCGCTTCCGGCATCGCCTGCGGTGTCGTGCGCAACAATTATTACCAGCCGGCCATGCGTGAACTGATGGCGCAATGTGTCGAGGTTTGGGAGAGCGACCCGAAAGCCTATTCCTATCATGGCGTCGGCTACATGCAGATCAGTCCGGAGGTCATGCATGAGCAGGTCGGCACGATCTACGAACAGCAGAAGGCGATCGGCTATCCCTCGACCTTTATCGAGGGCGGCGGTGAATCGCAGAGATACATGGAAGGCCTGTTCTCCGATTGGCAGGCCAAGGGAATTACCTCCGTCCTTCATGAGAAGAAGGGCGGCTACGCCAACAACACCGCGTCGATCTACGGTCTTGCCTCGAAGGCCGAGGCCGAAGGCGTGCGCATCATGACCGGCATCGAGGTTCAAGGCTTCGAATTCGGTAGCAACTCGTCAGCCGTCACTGCGCTTCTCACCAGCAAGGGTAGGATCGCCTGCGATTATGTTGTCGTCGGCGTGGGCCCGTGGGTCAACAAGATCTGGAACATGTTGGAACTGCCGCGCACCGTCTCCATCAAGGGGCGCGACGGCAAGATGCATGATGGCGTTCGGATGTGGAAGTATTGGTGCCTGGAGGAGGGAACCCTCGGCGTCGACCCGAATATGCACAAGACCAATGACGGCAAAATGCCGCCGGTCATTCATGTCGATACCGACGCGCCTCTCTATTCGGACGTCGATGGGCGCCTTTTGACCGACAAGCTCTGGGGCCTTTACTACAAGCCCGATTTCAACTTCGGCGGCGTTCAGGGCGGAGCCTCGCCCTACAAGGTCGAGGCTGAACCGGACGATGTCGCGATTGACCCCTACGGCCCGGACTCGCCTGACTTTATTGTCGGTGACGAGTTCATCGAGACCTGGTGCTCGATGCTTGCCCACTGCCAGAAGCGGTTCGAGGGCAAGATTGGGGTTTACAAGTCGCACGAGAGATCCGGGGGCCTTGGGTGCTTCACGCCAGACAACTTTCCGGTGTTTGACGTTTTTCGTCAGAATGTCTTTGTCATCGCCGACTCCAATCACGGCTACAAGATGATCGGCGTGGGCAAGCTCGCTGCCCAGGAAATCTGCGGGGAGAAGTCGCGGCTGCTCGAGCCTTTCCGGTTTTCACGCTATGCGGAAGGCAAGCTGCATCCGGTCTCCAACAGCCCGTTCCCATGGAGCTGATCGACCGCCACGGGCAATCGGATTTACGAAACCGGTCGAGGATTGGTAGGCTCTGGCCGAGACCACCCGACCCAAAAGATGTTCAAGGGAAGAAGCGCCAATGAGTGACTATGAGAAATTCATCAAAACGCCCGGTCGCGACGATCTGATCAAACAGGTCCGCAAGAAGATCGATGCGCTCGGCATCGAGTATCTCTATCTCCAATTCGTCTCGATCACCGGCCGCATCATGGGCAAGGGCATCCCGGCGGATCATTGGGAGAACATCGCCAATGGCGGCTTCCAGCTCGTCTATGGCGCGACCGTCAACCTCTTCATGAACCGCCGCGGGGAATATCTCGGCTACGGTCCGGAAGCGGCCGAACTCGTCGGCGTTCCCGAGCCGGAAACCTTCATGCAATTACCTTGGGACAAGCGCGTCGCGCGAATGTTCTGCACGCTATTCCGCAATCGCGAGGAGAAGGAGAATCCGGGCGCGTTTCTGACATCGGATTGCCGCGGCAATCTGCGCCGAATCCATGATCAGTTCGAGAAGGATCACGGACTGCGCATGCGGCACGGCACCGAGCCGGAAATGATGTGGCTCAAGAAGAACGACAAGGGCGAGCCTGACGGGGGCTATTCAAACCCTTACTGCTACCACATCGACCAGTTTGAAAGCCTCCGGCCCGTCTACATGCGCGTGATCGAGTATGGCCGGAAGATGGGTCTCGACATGATCCAGGGCGACCACGAGGACGCACCGGGTCAGCTCGAGCTCAATTTCAATTACGACGACGCGCTTCGTACCGCCGATCGCCTGACGACCTATCGCCAGATCTGCGCTCAGGTTGCCCGTGAGTTCAACATCATCGCCTGCTTCATGTGCAAGCCCTTTATGGGTGTCTCGGCCAATGGTTGCCACCACAACATCTCTCTGTGGAAGGGCGGCAAAGACGAGTTCAAGCCGCTCGGCAATGACCCCAAGGCACTTCCAGGCTTCGAGTACAATTACATGTACCGCCGCGGCGGCACGAATACCTTCATGCCGGAAGGCAAGGACCTGCAGATGCCGGGCAAGACCGGCCTCTATGTGATTGGCGGCATCGTGAAGCATCTGGGCGCGCTTACCGCCATTGGCTGTTCGACCGTCAACTCCTATCGTCGCTTGTGGGATACGGGCTTCTGGGCGCCTGTTTTCGCCGACTGGGGCTTCCAGAACCGCACCACCGGCCTTCGCGTCTCGGCCCCGGGCCGCTTCGAATATCGTGCCGTCGACTCGATGGTGAACCCTTATCTCATGGCGGGCGCGATCCTGAAGGCGGCAGACGACGGCATCACCAACAAGATCGATCCTGGCAAGCCGGAAGAGCGCAACATCTATGCCGCGATGGAAGCAGGCAAGCAGGTCAGAAAGCTGCCGATGACCTTGGGCGAGTCGCTCGAAGCGCTCAAGAAGGACGAGGTAATCAAGTCTGCAATGCCCGGCGAGATGCACAGGCTCTATGACGAGTACAAGCGCGACGAGTGGGAGCGCTTCCTGCACACCTCGACCGAATGGGATCTCGACACTTATCTGAACTGCCTGCCCTAGTTTCGATCACGGGAAGCGGCTGAGCCGGGCGCCGAGGCCGGCTCGCCACTTCGCTCGTTACAGAAGGAGACACACCATGTGCGGTATCGCTGGCCTGATACATCGCGACGGCACAGGCAATATCGGTCAGGAAATGACGGCGATGTTGCAATCGTTGAAGCATCGCGGCCCGGATTCAACCGGTTATGCGATCTACGGCTCGCCGGGCCGCAATGAATATGTGATGCGCTTCAAGGTCGCCGAGCAGGAAGACATGGCGAAGGGCTTCGACATTCACGACGAAGTCAAGCGTCGGCGTGCCAAGGTTGAAGAACGCATGGCGGCGCTCGGCGTCCAGATCATCGATCGCGAGGAGGCAACCGAATATGCCTATCGTTATCGTATCCACTTCGATGGCGACATGAAGAAACTCGCCGACTATGTCGAGGATGTCGAGGGCACCGAGATCCTCTCGATGGGCAATGCGCTTGAACTCATCAAAGACCTGGGCGACGCTGCGCGCGTTGCCGAGCAGTACGATCTGCGCAAGTTCAAAGGTACCCACGGCATCGGCCATACACGCATGGCGACTGAATCAGATGTCGATATCCGCTCGGCGCATCCTTATTGGGCCTATCCCTATAATGACATCGCGGTTGTCCACAACGGCCAGTTGACCAATTACTGGCAGATGCGTCGCGAGTTCGAGCGTCGCGGCCACCGCTTCATGTCGAACTGCGATTCGGAATTGCTCGCCGTTTATACGGCTTACAACCTGGAGCATGGGGCTACGCTCGAGGATTCATTGCGCCAGTCCATCCAGGAGATTGATGGCGTCTTCACCTATCTCGTTTCGACGAAGGACGCGCTGGGCATGGCCAAGGACACCATGGCCGCCAAGCCGATGGTTCTCTACGAGAGCGACAAGCTTGTTGCGCTTGCGTCGGAGGAGGTGGCCATCCGGAGCGTGGTCCACCATGAGATTGATACCTGGGATCCTTATGATGAGGAGGTTCGCGTATGGCGGGCGTAGTCACGGCCAAGAAGGAGCATCTTTCCCATGACATGGGAATGCACACTGAAGGGTTGCGCGGCCGCACCCAGCAGCGCTTCTTCGATATAACCGAAACCGACGTCGGCTACGGCTACCCGGATGCGCCGGATGTCGACTTCAACAAGCGCGCCGAAATCGATTGCGAAGGGCTTGAAACCCGGCAGATCAACAATCAATTGCGCGACCTTATCAAGCGCGGAGTCGGTACGATCGTTCTAAAGAATCCGGGATCGAAGCATTCGATCGCAGTCGGCATCCTCAATCGGCTAAACCTCTATATCGAGGGCTCCTGCGGCTACTTCGCCTGCGGTCTTCTGGACGGGCCGAATGTTCGCATCAAGGGTCGCGTTGGCTGGGCCTGCGGCGAGAATATGCTCGCTGGCACGATCCTGATCGAGAAGAATGCGGGTTCGCAATTTGGCGCCGCGATCCGTGGCGGTGACCTGGTTTGCCGCGGCTCGGTCGGAGCGCGCACCGGCATCGACCAGAAAGGCGGCACCATCATCGTGGGCGGCGATACGGGGTCCTTCTCCGGCTTCATGATGCAGCGCGGCCGCATGGTGATCTGCGGCAATGCCGGCAAGAACCTCGGCGACTCCATGTATGACGGCACCATTTATCTGGGCGGGGAAGCAAGAAGCCTCGGCGTCGATGCGATCCCGGCCGAAATGAATGATGGCGACCGTCAATGGCTGACGCGGAAACTGAAGATGTACGATCTCTATCCCAAGGGCGGCATCGGCCACTTCAAGAAGATCGTAGCCGGCAAGCAGTTGTGGAACTACGACAATCTCGAGCCGGGCGAGAAGAAGCTCGTATTGTAGTCGCGAGGATTTGATCTCTCGATCAGAGTGAGGATGAATATGGCGAAGAAGCCAACGCGGAAATCGAAATCAGTCGCAGCGCGCAAGAGCCAGGCGGTGAAACGATCGGCGCCGGTCAAGGCGAAGACCAAGGCCAAGGCGACGCCTGCAAAGCGCGGAAAGGCGATTGCGCGAACCGCGACAGGCCTTGCCTCGCTTGCCCGGGTCCCGGCGGAGAGCAAGCGCTACATTCTTGGGTCGTCGAAAATCTTCACGCCCGAGGTGATGAACGACATCCATATCAAGTCGGAACTCGGCCGTTATCGCATGCGCGGCTTCTCGCTGTTCAAGAAGATCCCCCACTGGGACGACTTGACCTTCCTGCCGGGTACGCTGACGCGGTTCGTGATCGAAGGCTATCGCGAGAAGTGTGAGACCAAGACAGTCATCGGCCCGCGTGCCAAGCGCCCGATGGTGCTCGACATCCCGGTTTACGTGACCGGCATGTCCTTCGGCGCACTCTCCTATGAGGCCAAGATCGCGCTGGCGCGCGGCGCGACAATGGCAGGTTCTGCCACATGCTCGGGCGAGGGCGGTATGATCCCCGACGAGCGTCGTTATTCGATTCACTGGTTTTATCAGTGCATCCAGTCGCGCTACGGCTTCAACCCGCATCACCTGCGCCTTGCGGATGCGTGCGAATTCTTTATCGGGCAGGGCTGTAAGGTGGGCCTCGGCGGCCACCTGATGGGCCAGAAGGTGACCGACCAGGTGGCCGAGATGCGCTCTCTTCCGGCCGGTATCGACCAGCGCTCGCCGGCTCGCCACCCCGACTGGCTCGGTCCCGACGATCTGGCCCTCAAGATTCAGGAAGTTCGCGAGGCCACCAACTGGGAAATCCCGATCCAGCTCAAGCTCGGTGCGGCGCGCGTCTATGACGACGTGCGCATGGCGGTGAAGTGCGATCCGGATTCCATCTACATCGATGCCATGGAAGGCGGCACCGGTGCCGGCCCGCATATCGCGACCGAGGACACCGGTGTTCCGGGCATTGCCGCCATCCGCGAAGCGCGGCGCGCAATCGACGAACTCGGCAAGAAGGGCGAAATCTCGCTGGTCTATGCCGGCGGCATCCGCAATGGCGGCGACGTTGCCAAGGCGCTGGCGCTGGGCGCCGATGCGGTTGCCATCGGCCATTCGGTGCTGATGGCCCTCAATTGCAACAAGCATATCGAAGGCGTCACCGACTATCCGAACGAAATCGGCGTTGAAGCGGGTTATTGCTATCACTGTCATACCGGCCGCTGTCCGGTCGGTGTCGCCACGCAGGATCCGATCCTGCGCACGCGTCTCGATCCCGATAAGGCCGCCGAGCGCGTTTACAATTTCCTTCATACGCTGACGATGGAAGCGCAACTGCTGGCCCGTGCCTGCGGCAAGACCAACATCCATTCGCTTGAGCCGGAAGACTTGGCCGCGTTGACCATGGAAGCCTCGGCCATGTGCAAGGTGCCGCTCGCCGGAACCAACTACACGGTCGGTCTCGACAGCGACTATCACAAATACTGATCGGAGAATTCACATGGCAGGAACCAGCTATAAGGGCTCCGAAATCAAATCGGTCGACCAGTTCATCAAGGACAAGGCCGGGCTCGACTCGGCGCGCGAGAAGGAAATCGGCCAGCACATCGGCTACCGTTATGATGTGAATCTCCTGCCGGACTATTCGCGCCTTACGCCGTTTCTCAAGGGCTACCTCGAATATATGGGCTGGGACGATCTCAACTGGCTCGAGGATGTCCATATGGGCTACGAGGAAGGCGAGCCCGCCATCTTCGACCGCAATGTCAATGGCTGGGTGCGCATCCCGAAAAATGTGAAGCTGCCGAACAATCAGCAGGATCGCGACATGGTGGCGCGCGAACTGCTGATCAAGTTCCAGATGTCTCCGAACCATCCGATGGTGCAGTTGAACAAGGCCTATCGGAAGTTCTGATCAGCCGCCGATCGGACAGGTCCTCATGCCGGCGGATCGGCATGGGCGCTGGCCCAGTCCGGGCTAAAGCTCAAGACCACGCTGTCATTGCCGATGTCGCGGTTGAAGATACGCGCCTGCCACAGGGCAGCCTCGCGCGCTTCGTCTTTCTTTCCCAGGCGCCGGACACCGCAGAACATCCGGTATGACTGGCTGAATTGCTCGAAATCCAGAAGCACATCGCTTGCCTTCAGGATCTGTTCGGCCAGCCTGGATCCCGGTTGAAACACCGCCGCCATGGCATCCGAGAAGAGTTCCGGCAGCTGATAGAATTCGGCCCCCAGATATCCGATCCCGGCTTCCCGCGTCTTCTGAGGCTCGTTGGTCTTCTGAACCTGGTATCTGAAGAAGGCCGTGCTTTCCCGGGGCTCGAGCGGCAGCAGCAGTACGATCAGGCCGGGTGACAGGCTCTCGCCCGACCGGGTCGACACACGCGGCCGCATGCCGGGCAGGGGCTGCCCGCCATATTCGCGCATGGCTATCTGCCTTATCCGGCACTGCCAGCCCAGAAAGGCGTTCCTCATCTCGGCATTGGCAATTCGCCGCATCGAACCTCCGTTTTGGGCCAGTATAGGCTATGGACAAATTGGTCTGGAATTGGCCTAATAAGGTCTGGATTGGTCCACGTCCATCGCCATGGAGCGGGCCGTGCAGAAGCAGCAGCGAGCGCAGGCAGAAACCCGCCGCAGGAAACCGAGCGAGAGAGGAAACAGCCATGTCGGACAAAATGTGGGGTAAGGAGCCGTTTTGGGGCCTTGGGTCCGAATGGGACCCGCAATGGATCCTGACCGATAACCAGAAGAAGCTTCAGGCCACGTTGATCGATCTCTGCGCGACCGATATGCGCGAGAATGCGGTGGAGAGCGACAAGAAGCTCATGTACCCGCGCAAGAATTTCCAGCTTCTGGCCAAGCACGGCTTCCTCGGCCTCATCGTGCCGAAGGAACTGGGCGGCATGGGTGAAAACCACGTCGCCGCCGCAATGGCGGTCGAAACGATCGCGCGCTATGGCTGCCCCTCGACGGCGATGTGTTACACGATGCATCTCGGCGCAGTCGCTGCGGCACTCTTCCGCTACCACGACTCCAAACCGATCCAGGACATTATGCGCCGGATCGACAAGGATTGTCTGGTCGGCACGCTCTCCTATTCCGACCCTGAAACAGGTTCTCACTTCTGGTATCCGATCTCGTCGGGCGCGGAAGAGACCAAGGATGGCTGGAAGGTCCGCAAGAAAGCGTCATGGACCACCTCGGGCGGTTTTGCCGATTGGTACATCATCCAGACGACATCGCCCAATTTTGCCGGCAACTACTCCGACCTGTCCTGCTTCCTGATCATGGGCAACGAAGTGAAGGCCGATCCCGCCAATTGGGATGGCCTCGGATTGCGCGGCAATCAGTCGGGCCCGATCGAGGTTGATTGCACGATCCCGAAGGACCGCCTGGTCGGCGCCACCGGTGACGGTGCGGCGTCCAACGATGAATGCGTCGATCCCTTCTTCCTCTTGTGCTCTTCGGCCTGCTGGAACGGCATTTCGATGGCGCTGATCGATATTGCCAAGAAGCATACGACCGGCAAGACGCACAAGGACGTCGGCATGCGCGTCGCCGACTATCCGACCATCCAGGATTATGTCGGCGAAGCGATCATCGAAACCAACAGCTGCCGCTCCTTCGATTTCATGATGGCCCAGGCCATGGACAGTGTGACCAACAATTGCGACTGGTCCATCCACAGGGACACGAAGGCCCTGCCGCGCGCGCAGTATCTCTCCTGGATGTGGCAGGTGAAATTCGCCGCCGCCAAGAACGTGGCGCATGTCACCGACAAGATGCTGCATGCTTGCGGCGGAACGGCCTACAAGCCGCGGCCGCTCGAGATTGAACGCTACCTGCGCGACGGCAAGGCCGGCTGGGTTATGGGGCCGACGAACGAGGTCTTGCGCCAGTTCGTCGGCAAGGCCGCACTGCTCGGATTCGGCGCGCTCGACTACTGGAACCAGGCGATCAACGAGCGTGTGCTGAATAACGAGATCAAGAAAATGTCGGCGGCCGACAAGCAGGCGCTTGCCAAGCGTCTCATGGATGAGACCAAGGCGGCAGCCGAATAGCACCGGCTGATTAGACCGGTGCCGGCGTCCTGAAGCTGCACCCCAGTTCGCCCAGGAGATTGCGGAACCATGTTGTTCCGCGATCGAGCGCGATCTTTTCCATCCGCACCAGATCGGCGCCCGCAAATTTCGACTGGTCGAGGATCAGATATTGCGGGTCGAAAGGCGGCTGCGCAAAGCGGAACGAGCCTTCACCCAGCACCACGCCGGGAAGCGGCGTGCGGTGCGGTCGAATGAAGGCCGAATAGGCCCAGACATTCTCGAAGCAGACCCGGCGCAATCCGTTTTCTAGGAGCCGCTTCGTCAGGTGCCGGATCGGCAGGAAGCCTTCTCCCATGGGGACGCCGGCGACGGTCAGCTTGCCGTGGGGCGAATCCTCCGCGCGCACCATCACATGGTCCTTGGCATGGACCGAATGCACGAAAGGCAGGGTGGCATCGAGCGCCGCATCCGGATCCTCGAGGACCATTTGCGAATTGCCGTAGTCATAGAGGCTGCGAAGATTGGGATGGTCGACGGTCCGGACCATCGAGGCGAGTTCGGGCCCGGTGAAGTCTTCGTGATTCTCCAGGACCAGGATCACATCCTGCCGTCGCGCATGGTCCACGATTTGATAGAGATCGGCCAGCGTCTTGCGAACCATCTCCGCGGGCTCGCCATGATGCCGCGTATAGAAGCGCATCGATCTGGCGCCCATGCGATTGGCCACGTCGATCATGTGCAGCATATGCGCCGGATTCGTATCGCTCGTGTCGATCTCGAGAGTGAGTCCCGAGCGCTCAAGCCGTTTGCGCACCTCGTCCATCCGCCATGTCTCGCGGCCGCCAAGGTGACGGAAATTCGGGTCGTTGAGCGAAAGATTGATTCCGGTAAAGCCGAGCGCCTCGCAGGTATCGATATACTGGATCGGTCCGAAGCCCGGAACATTGCGGAAATGGTGCCAGAGCGAAAAGGAATGAAGAGCAAGATCGATAATCACGAAGCAATCTCCGCAAGTCTTTCAAGTGCGGCATCGGCAGCTCGGGTGTAAAGTGCGTGCCACATGGGATCGGCTGTCTCAAGCAGCTGATAGCGCAGGCAGCAATAGCCCGCAGCGCGGTAAATGAAGGCCGGTTCGAGGACGTTCAGGCGTTCTTCCATTGCTGCATCGTTGTAGGCCTGAAGAAACGCGTTGCGCTCCGCGGCGCTCAGTGGATCGCGAAAGCTTAGAATCTGCCAGGCCGGGGTCAGGAAGCTGAACACGTCTTCCGCCGGATCGCCCGCCGCCGGACACTGCCAGTCGATGAGCCGCAAGCCCTTCGGCCCGTCGATCAGATTGGTTGGGCCTACATCGGTGTGAATCAGGGAGCGGCGCGATAGTGCCGGCACCGGTCTCGCTTGCGGGCGCGCCTTTTGAAACCGGCTCACGCGACGGTCGTCGCTGCAGCGCGCAAACAGCCTGTCGCCTTCCTCGGTCACGCCGCCGGGATCGAGGGGGACGTTGCGAAAGCCGGTCGCGTCGACCGGCAGCTTTCGCTTTAGAAGGTCCGCGACGAGCCCGACATTGCCGCTCCAGCTCTCGCCCTCGTGGAAGCGATAGACGAGCACGGGACCCCAATTGGTTTCCGGAAAGAAGCGAATCGGATCGGGCGCCACTGCAAGCCCGCTGAGACGTTCGAGGGCGAGAGCTTCCGCATGCGGCAAGTTGGGAAAGAGAGTGCCTTCGAGAACGGTGACAAATCGCTTGATGACGATGTCGGCATCGGTGCTGATGACCCGGAAGACTTCGTTCCAGGCTCCGCCGCGCAATCGCTGAACAGTATAGGGTCTCGACGCCAGATTATGGGCGTCGATCAAGTCCTCGGGATCGAAGTTCAAGCTCGAACCCGTGTCTTCTCCGGATCGTAATGCGGAAAGCGCACGATTTGCGCTGGCAGGCGCTTCTGCTGGCCATCGAGTTTGCCGATCTCGACTTCGGTGCCGAGCGCCGCGTGCTTCACGTCCATGCGGGCAAGCGCGATATTCTTCTTCAGGATCGGCGAGCGGCAGCCGCTGGTAACGACGCCGATCTGAGCGCGGCCGATATGGACGCAGTCGCCGTGACCGACCGTTTCGTTCGAATCTATTTCCAGGCCGACGAGCCTGTGACGCGGATGCTCCTTGCGCTCGATGAGTGCCGCTTTGCCGATGAAGTCATCGCTTTTGGTCTTCAGCGGAACGGTGAATCCGATTCCGGCCTCGAACGGGTCCGTCTGGTCCGTGAATTCGTAGTTGAAAAAGATGAGGCCTGCCTCGATGCGCAGCATGTCGAGCGCCTCGAGTCCCAGTGCCGAAATTTGGTGCTTCTGGCCTGCGTCCCACACTGCCTTGAAAACGGTTTCCGCATCTTTCGGGTGACAGAAAATCTCGTATCCGAGCTCGCCCGTATATCCGGTCCGCGAAACGACGATGGGAGCGCCCTCGAAATGCCCGATCCGGCCGATCGCAAATCTGAACCACTCGAGCTCGCCGATCGCCGGCTGCGTGGGAGACGTCCAGACGATCTCCTTGAGAAGCTCGCGTGAGTTCGGCCCCTGCACCGCGATATTGTGAAGCTGGTCGGTCGACGAACGCACCCAGGCGTTGAAGCCCATCTTCTCTGCTTGCTGGCGAAGCCACAACCCGGAAAATTCATCGCCGCCGATCCAGCGAAAATTGTTCTGCGCGAGACGGAACACCGTTCCGTCATCGATCATCCCGCCGTGCTCATAGCACATCGCGGTGTAAACCACCTGGCCAGGCGAAAGTCGCCTGATGTCGCGCGTCAGGCAATATTGGAGAAGGGCTTCCGCGTCGGGGCCTGTGACCTCGAATTTGCGCAATGGCGAAAGATCCATGACCGCGACACGCTCGCGGCAGGCCCAGTATTCGTCGATCGCATTGGCATTGTTGAAGCGCGTCGGCAGCCAGAAGCCGCGATATTCGGTGTAGTTGCGCGTTAACGCGGAAAAACACGGATGAAATGCGGTTTCCCGCGTCATCTGGGGGTCGGCATCAGGTGTCATGCGGAAGGCCACCGCTCGGGAGAATTTCTGCTTGTCGGAATAGGTGCGCACATGGATGTCTGTCGGGTTCCAGCCATTGCCGGGATCGATATCGTCGGGGCAGGCCGAAGAGACGCACACGAGATCCGTGAGCGCCCGCATGAGCACATAGTCGCCCGGCCGCGACCACGACTCGTCGAAGATCACTTGGTTCTGGGCATCGATCGACGTGTTGTAGAAGAAGTTGATCGCCTCCCAGCCGCGGCGCTTCGCAATGCCATAGGGCTCAAGCGCCGCGTTGAAATTGTCTGTGCAGTTTACATGCCCCGGATAGCCGACATCGTCATAATATCGCGGGTTGCAGGCCGTCGCGAAGGCATCATGGCGTCCGACCGTGTCCTGTACGATCTCGACCAGTGGCTCGAAGTCGAATCCGAAGGCCTTCGAAGGCAGGCCCGGCGTCGGATAGCTGCGGCCCGTCAGAGTGCGAGTGACGGTCGCATCGAGCGCATTCTCGATGCCCTTGTCGAGCTTCCGAGCCGAGAAGCACTGGAAATCGGTCATCTGGCGCCCGGACACGTCGATCACCTGGATGAATTCGCCGGCCTTCACGAGATAGGCCTGCGCAGTCGCGGCATGGACCCGGATGTCCTGAAGGGGATCGGCCAGGGGCTCGGGAAGAGGGGCGTCAACCCTGTCATTCGGAAGGCGTGCACGCGCTATTCGCACCTCGATGTCGGTGGCCGTGTCCTGGAGCTCGGTATCCATGTCGCCGCCGGGTCCTACCAGTATGAGGACACCCGAACGCTGCACGGTGAATTCGGCCGTCGCGCCGGCCCGTGATCCGGCGCCGAACAGGCGAATGCACTTGCTGTTGCTGATATCGATTCCGCGCCGCCGGAGCGCCGCGCGGAGCTTACCGGCACTCTCCCCGCCGCGACCCAGCAACAGCTTTAGGCCGTCGGCCTCCGCATCTGCATTGGCCCCGAGGATGCCGGGATCGATCCGGCCATCCCTTCCGGCGGCCAAGGCTTCGCAAGCCTGAAGCCCTTCAAGGTCTGTCAAAGTGATCCGGTCGCCGGCCTCGATGGGAACAACCAGCGAGCCGCCGCCCGCGACCTTGTAGCGCTCAACCCCCGGCGGCAGGGCGCGGATACCCGGCCGAAGGATGCGGCTTGGCCGGGGTGCGGGGCCGACATTGCTGGGCTGCTGTAGCTGGAGCATGCCTGAATGCTAGCCGCGATGGCGCTGCGAGTTCCAGTGCAAAATCCGGCATTCTTGCGAAATGACTGGATCAAAGACGCAGAGAAAAGTGTTATCGTTGCGTCGCGATTCCATGCCTTGGGCGGAGGATCACTCGGATGGCTAAAAAGGCAAAGAAGAAAGTAGCGAAGAAATCGGTCAAGAAGCCGGCGAAAAAGCCGATGAGGAAAGCTGCAAGGAAGTCTGCACGCAAATCGGCAGCGCGGCCTGCAGCGAAGAAGGTCGCTCCAAGGAAGAAGGCCGCACCGAAAAAGGCTAAGAAAGCAAAGCCGGCCAAGAAGCCCGGACCGATTGCCAAGGCGAAGGAAAAGGCGAAAGTCGTCGTTGAGAAGGTGACGAGCACGATCGTCGCAACGGTGGCGCCGATCCTGCCGGCTGCATTACAGCCGGAACCGCCGAAAGACGAGCCGACGACCTGATCTTTGGATGCCGCGCAAGATTATTATCGATACCGATCCGGGACAGGATGATGCGGTAGCCATCCTTCTTGCCTTCGCGTCGCCTGAATTCGATGTCTTGGGGCTCACGGCGGTTGCCGGGAACGTTCCGCTTGCACTCACGGAAAAAAACACCCGCAAAATCTGTGAACTAGCGGGCCGCAGCGATGCCAGGGTGTTTGCCGGCGCGGTGCGCCCCCTGATCAGGCCGCTGGTCACGGCGGAATATGTGCATGGGAAGACGGGTCTCGATGGGCCGGATTTGCCCGAGCCCACCATGCCGCTTCAAAAGCAGCATGCGGTTGATTTTCTTGTCGAAACCCTGATGGCGCAGGAAGCGGGGACGATCACGCTATGCACGCTCGGGCCGCTGACAAACATCGCCCTGGCGCTGATCCGGGAACCCAGGATTGCTCCGCGAATTCAACGGATAGTCGCGATGGGCGGCGGTTTCTTCGAGGGCGGCAATACGACTCCGGCGGCCGAATTCAACATCTATGTCGACCCGCAGGCGGCGCGCGTTGTTTTTCATTCCGGCATACCGATTACTCTCATTCCGCTCGATTGCACCCATAAGGCGCTTACCTCGCGGGCGCGCGTCGAAAAGTTCCGGCGAATGACCAACCGGACCGGCCCGATCGTTGCGCAACTGCTTGATTTCTTTGAGAGATTCGATGAGCGGAAATATGGGACGGATGGCGGCCCGCTGCACGACCCTTGCGTCTTGGCCTGGCTTTTGAAGCCCGAATTGTTCTCCGGCCGCGATTGCCACGTCGCCATCGAATGCGAGTCTGAACTCACCATGGGCATGACGGTCGTCGACTGGTGGGGTGTGACCGGCAAGCCGCCGACCGCTCACGTCATCAAGGACGTTGATTCTCAAGGGTTTTTCGACCTCTTGAGCGACCGGATTGCGCGCCTCCCGTGAGTCGCAACAGGCAGCTTGACGTCCGCATGCACCGCGCGCGATAGGCTTGCGACAATGTTGGATCTCCGCGAATTCCGCAATGCTTTGGGCACCTTTGCCACCGGTGTCACGGTCATTACGACTCGCGGACCGAAGGGCGAACTGGTTGGAAATACGGCAAGTTCGTTCAATGCGGTGTCGCTGGATCCGCCGCTGATCCTGTGGAGCCTCGGGCGCTCGGCCTACAGCTTCAAGGCTTACCTCTCCAACGACCATTTCGCGGTGAATGTCCTGCGCGAAGGCCAGGAGGAGATTTCCGCAAGATTTGCCAAGGCCTTGGGCGACAAGTGGCAGGGCCTCGACTACGAGACCGGGGAGACCGGCTGTCCGATCCTGCCGGATTCACTGGGCGTTTTCGAATGCAAGACCGCCTATACCTATCAGGGCGGAGACCATGTGATTTTCGTTGGCGAAGTGCTGCGCTACGACTTCGATCCAAACGGAAGGCCGCTACTTTTCTGGCGTGGCGGCTATCGAAAAGTGCAGATTTGACCCCCGAAAATCGTGCTTTTGCGCAGCTTGAATCGTCCAATTTGCGCACACAGAATTTATTGAACGCCCGTTCATTTCGTCATTACGCCGAATGAAAGAACGTTGCACATTATGGTTGTTCCCAGAAAGTACATCAATCTCTGATAGATTGTCGGTACTGGCGAAGCAGATCATCCTGTCGGCCGGAAGATGAATCGGGGTCTGTCATGCTCAGCTGGATCGTAAGAGGATTGTTGGCCGTCGGCGGATTCTTTGCCGCATGGATAGTCGCCCGCGACAATCCCAATTTCGAGCTCGTCCAGATGGCGATTGCCACGATCATTCTGGCGGCGGTCCTTGCACTCGTGGCCTTCTGGCCCAGGATCTGGCGCCGCTAAGGCCCTGAGGAGCCGGCCAAAACGAAAAGGGCGGGATCTCTCCCGCCCTTTCGATCAAGTCCGTGAGGACTGAATTACATGCCGAAGCGATACTTGAACACCAGATTGATCTGCTGGATGTCCTGATCGATCTTCGCTTTCCAGTAGTCGTCGCCATTCCAAGCCGTGGCCGAGACAGAGTCGAGATCGGTGTAGCGGTATTCGATCGAGGTCGAAACCGTATCCCACATCCAGCCCTTGAACTCGACACCACCGCCGAAAGTCCAGCCATTCACAGTGTCGTCGTTCTTGCCCTTTATCCAGCAAGCACCCGTGCCATCCTCGCAGAACAGACCGAGCTTGGCTTCGGTATCGGCCCAGCTATAGCCAACCAAACCGTAGAACAAGGTGTTCTCGGTGCCCCAGCCGACGCGACCGCCCAAGGTCCACAGATTGTCGACTTCATAGCTGAACTTGTCGTGATATCCCCACCAGTCCTCGCCGTCCCAGTAATCATAGCTGTATTTGCTGGAGGCGCCGGTGCCCTGGCCGAAGTTCAGGTCGCCAAAGACGCCCAGAACGAAGCTCGGAGCGACCTCCCAGTCGAACCCAAGCTGACCGATGCCGCGGAAGGCCGTATCGTCGTCGCTGCCGAACAGCTTCTTGAAATCATAGTACCAGTAGGAGTTATCGTCCCAGCAATAGGCGCCGTAATCCTCGCAATACTTGCCTTTCGTGTCGAAATCCGACCAGGCAGCACCGATGCCGGCGCCGAGATAGAACGCCGTCCAAGAGGAGACTGGCGTTGCCTCCACGAAATCGGCCGCCATGGCCGGCACGCTCAACAGAACAGTGGCCGCACCCGCGAGTAAAGTTTTCTTCAGCATAACTCAGTCCCTCTCAGAAAAAACCTGTGCTTCGTATCTACCGTGGGAGCAGTGAGATTCCCAGCGCAAACAAAGCGAGTTGGGGGCGCCGGTATCAGATAGATCGTGGCTGTTGCGCTAACGACACATTTTTCCCCGGGAATGGGGTCAGGTCCTAATAGAAGGTTATCGAGGACGGTAAACAGGGATTTAATCCAAGCCGCATTTCGAGCCCGATCGGCGCCTCGACCGGTTGGGTCGGGCTCCAATTCGATCCGGAATGCGATGTC
>JAEUMG010000201.1 GCA_016793355.1 Hyphomicrobiales bacterium | reverse complement strand
CTCCGGCGTAATGCCGTGCTCGAGATTATAGGCCATCTGCTTCTCGCGCCGGCGATTGGTCTCGGCGATCGCGCGCTCCATCGAGCCCGTTACGTGGTCGGCATAGAGGATCACCTTGCCGTCGACATTGCGCGCCGCGCGGCCGATCGTCTGAATGAGCGAGGTCTCCGAGCGAAGGAAGCCTTCCTTGTCGGCATCGAGAATGGCGACCAGCGCGCATTCGGGAATGTCGAGGCCTTCGCGCAACAGGTTGATGCCGACCAGGACGTCGAAGGCGCCGAGCCTGAGATCGCGCATGATCTCGATGCGCTCCAATGTGTCGATGTCGGAATGCATGTAGCGCACACGGATGCCTTGCTCATGCATGTATTCGGTGAGGTCCTCGGCCATGCGCTTGGTGAGCACGGTGACGAGCGCCCGATAACCCTTCTGGGCCACCTCGCGGCATTCGGCGATGAGATCGTCGACCTGGTTCTTGACCGGTCTGATCTCGACGGGAGGATCGATGAGGCCGGTCGGTCGGATGACCTGCTCGGCGAAGACGCCGCCGGTACGCTGCATTTCCCAGGCGCCGGGCGTTGCCGAAACGCACACAGTCTGCGGCCGCATCGCGTCCCACTCCTCGAAGCGCAGGGGCCGGTTGTCGATCGCCGAGGGTAGGCGGAAGCCGAACTCGGCGAGCGTCGCCTTACGGTTGAAGTCGCCGCGGAACATGCCGCCCAGTTGCGGAATGGTGACATGGCTTTCGTCGACGAAGACGAGCGCGTTGTCGGGGAGATATTCGAAGAGCGTCGGCGGCGGCTCGCCCGGCTTGCGGCCGGGGAGATAGCGCGAATAGTTCTCGATGCCGGCGCAGGACCCCGTCGCCATCATCATCTCGATGTCGAAGAGCGTGCGCTGCTCGAGCCGTTGCGCCTCGAGGAGTCGGCCGGCGGCGTTGAACTCGTCGAGCCTGAGCCGCAGATCTTCCTTGATGCGCCTGACCGCCTGTTCGAGCGTCGGCTTCGGCGTCACATAATGCGAGTTGGCATAGAACTTCACCTGATCGAGCGCGGCCGTCTTCTGGCCGGTGAGCGGGTCGAATTCGGAGATCGATTCGATCTCGTCGCCGAACAATGACAACCGCCAGGCGCGATCCTCGAAATGCGAGGGAAACACCTCGACCGTGTCGCCGCGCACCCGGAAGGAGCCGCGCGTGAAATTCTGGTCATTGCGACGGTAATGCAGCGCCACGAGATCGGCCAGCAACCGCCGCTGCGGCACGCGCTCGCCCGCCCTTACCGTGAAGGTCATCGCCGAATAGGTCTCGACGTCGCCGATGCCATAAATGCACGACACGGACGCGACGACGATCACATCGTCGCGTTCGAGCAGCGCGCGGGTGGCGGAATGCCGCATCCGGTCGATCTGCTCGTTGATCGAGGATTCCTTCTCGATATAGGTGTCGGTGCGCGGCACATAGGCTTCCGGCTGATAGTAGTCGTAATAGGAGACGAAGTACTCGACCGCGTTTTCGGGAAAAAAGCTCGCAAACTCGCCATAGAGCTGGGCGGCGAGCGTCTTGTTTGGCGCCAGCACCAGGGCAGGGCGCTGGGTCTGCTCGATCACATGCGCCATGGTGAAGGTCTTGCCCGAGCCGGTGACGCCGAGCAGGACCTGGTCCTTTTCCTGCGCATTGACGCCGGCGACGAGTTCGGCGATCGCCGTTGGCTGGTCGCCGGAGGGCGTGTAGTCTGAGACGATCTTGAGCGCCTTGCCGCCCTCGGATTTTTCGGGCCGCGGCGGCCGGTAGGGCGTGAAAGTGGCAGGCGGCTGGAAATCCGGCCGCAGGGCCTCGAGCCCCTCGCGTGCCGATTGGCGATCCGGGCGCTGGCGCAAGGCCTCGGCGGTCGGAATCTCGGGAAAACCTTCGAGCCGCGCCTGCGGCGCTTCGGCGAAACCGCCGTCCTGACGTGAATGACCCATGATCGCGCCAATATAGGGACTGACACACCGCCATCAAAGCCCGCCCGCGACAGCATGTGTCAGCAGCGGAAATTCCGGAATCACGCACGTGCGTTGGCGTCTACCCAGCCGATCCGACAAAGGAAAGTCCGGCAATGATGGATCGAAACCTGATCGCGGCGTTCATTCCGGCGCCTATCAGCCCGGGATATGCCATTGCGCAGCCCATGACCCGGCGACGTCTGCTGAAGAACCCGCGCGGATTAGGCCGGCGACGCCGGATGTGATTCTGTCGGACGACGATTCCGCCCAGCAGACCATGCCGAGCGAAAATGTCACCCCTCAAGCGCCGGTCATCGTGAATGAGGCCGATCTGAATGGCATCCCGCCCCGGACCGTCAATGAGTTCATCGGCAGGACAGTCGTTGGGACTGCCAGCAAAGAGGGCGTCGCGACCACAACGGAGAAAACGTTGACGCCTGGCGGTGGATGGCTATCTATGCCGGACCCGATCTGAGGAGCCAGGCTCGATGTCCCCATTCGCGCGCGCGGCGCTGATCTTCCTTGGACTGCTCATTGGCGGCGCCCCGGCGCAGGCCCAGGAGCCGCTGAAGGTGAAGCCGCTCTATTGCGGGCGGGGCCTATTCGATGTCCGCAGGCTTGAAGATGCGGCCAAGAATGTGAGCGGCATCGACTGTATTGCCGGAGAGAAGTCGACCTTCGCTTGTGTTGCGGTCGCCGACAAGGAGATCGGCATCACCGAGTTTTCGCTGAAGCGCGACCAGGATGGCGACCTCACCTGCCTGTCGGGTGCCCCCTTGGCGCCGGAGCGCTTCGGCTGCCTGCCCGGCAACCTCGACGGCGATCGCGAATTCGAGGGCGTATCGCTGGCGCCTGACAACCTGATCGCCGTCACCTCGCTCGCCATCAACCGCGGCAAGGCGAAAAAGTCCAAATGGTCCCTGTTCCGCGATTCCCCCGGCAAATGCGAGGCGATGGGCCGCGGCGCGCTGGCCGCCTTCATCAAGAATACGGGGTCGGCGGAACTCGAATGGGCGATTGACCGGACGCAGCAATGCGGCGGTCTGATTGTCGAGGGCCTTGAGCGCATGGATGGCGAACTCTATTTCGGCCTGCGCAGCCCGGGCCAGCGCGCCGAGGGTATCGCTTACATCATCCACGCGCCGGAGAACGCCTTCTTCTCCGACAAGCCGATGCCGGCGGGCACCGCCAAACTCGATAAGGTCAAGTTCGCCGGCGCCGATGGCAAGCCGGTCGCCGGCATCGGCATTCGCGGCATGGATGCGGTCAATGGCAAGCTTATCCTGCTCACCGGCGATGCCGGGGTGAAGGGCACGGAACTGGCGCTTACGCGCTCAAGGGACAAGGAGATGGGTTGCCCAGACCTGATGAAGGGCGACGAGTTTCCGAACGCCGAAAGCGGTCTTGCCCCAATGCTGTGGATGTGGACGCCGGGTGCCGAGGAGGCGCAGCTGATCGGGGCGCTCGGCGGCAAATTTGCCTCTGCCGCGGTCGAGGGCGTAACCGTCATCCCCGGCAAGGCGGACGGCAAGGTCGACATCATCCTCGCCATAGACGATCCCTCAAAGGCCGGACTCGATACGCAGCTCGCGCTCATCAAGGGGATCGTGCTGCCTTAGTCACGTTACTGTGCTCAGGCGAGTTTAGCTCGATGTCAAGGTGCAATTGGATATGGCGGAGATTCTTTTACGCAATCTGGAGGATGACATCCTCACACGGCTGAAAGCACGCGCCAAGGCCAAGAAGCGCTCGGTCGAGGATGAAGCACGTGAGATCATCACCGACGCCCTGAAGCCGCAAGCGACGGGACGTCCTTCGCTGGCTCCGCTACTATCTTGATTCGAATGTCGTGATTTCGGTCGTCGAGGCGACCAGCGCATACGGGGTAGCCCAGGCGCACTTCATCGCCAGTCTCGACTCCGGTGACATCGAAGCCGTGACCAGCGAGCTGACAGTGGCGGAGTGTCTGGTCAATCCCTTCATGGACCACGACCTCAAAGCGATTTAGAGCCTTCATGACTTATCTCGACGGATGGCCGGAACTGCCGGTCCTGCCGATCGACCGCGCAGTACTTCTCAATGCCTCGCGCCTGCGAAGTGAACTCGGCAATAAACTTCCGGATGCAATTCATGTCGCAACTGCGCTTGCCGAAGATTGTGACCGGTTTGTAACGAGCGATAAGGGTATTGCCCTTCCATCCGGGATCGACTTAGCGCGATGGGATCGGCTCGAATAATAGCTACTTCGTTTACCCCCTAACCCGCTCGGCCTTGTGATTGTAGAAGGCCTGCAATTGCGCCTTCGCGGGATAGCGCTGCCAGGCGAGTTCGATTTCCCACTTGCCCGTATCGATCCAATCCTTGGTCACGCCGGCATCGCTACGCTCCTAACGAATGGCCCCTGACAAACAGGAAATTTTCGACTAGAAAAGTATAGCGATGACCAAAAGTAACTGTAAGGCGAATGTTTACAGAAAAGGACGCGCCATATCTTTTGCTTATATTGTTCAGCGGTTTAGGATGGTTAGTCACATCAATCGCAGATAACCTGACCAATGCTCCAACCCTAGCTTACTATATCAGCTCTAATCCCGGTATAGAGGAGCGGGCATACGCTCTCTATGTCTCAAATATTTCCAGGACCGAGGTTGTTGTCTTCGACAAACTGAACTTTGCGTCTGATGGCGCGGTAGTAGTCACGCAGCCATCTTGCCTCCAGGTAGTAAATGTTTCTCCTCACGTGGTCAGCGAAGACGCCCCTCCTATCCTAACTGGTGGCACGGCGGGCCCCTGTGATCTGCCACTCTCCGTCGAAAATCTAACCTTCGCTCCGGGGGCGAATCTAGGATTTAAGACTATGGTTCAGGGGCAAGGTACCTTGCTACCTTTCTTGGTCCGCGCGCACGCTAACCGAGATGGAGACAAAACTCAGAATGCCGTGAGGTTCATTAGTGGTCGTAGCATTGAAGGCGTCATCGCCAAACACCTGGTAGAAGTGTACATGGGGTTGTTTCTTGCTGCGGTTGCAGGAGTGTTCCTGCTGCTTCTTGCGCGGAGCACACACAAAGGCGCACAGGAGGAATCATGAAACTATCGTGGTTGGTTTATCTCCTATCAGGATGCGTGTTCGTATGTGTGTTCCCGCCTTTGGCATCTGCTGACCCGGTCCTCAAGATTTCGGTCATTGATCCGAATAGCAAGGGAGTTAAATCTCGAATCAAGCTTCGGCTTGGTAACGACTGAGCGGATGTTGCGGACACAGACCAAAACGGGAATTACCAGTTTCCGCATGAATGTAAGATAGGAGAGCTGTTTCGAGCTCATCCTGCCGAGAAAAAGTTTACATACTCACCGAGCAAGCCTTGTGCTCCAGGTCTCGATCAGATTGTACTTCAGGTTCAGAAGGCCGATCAACTATTCACGTTCATCAATGAGGGAGTAATATTTCAGACCATAGCTGAGCTTAAAAAGGGGAACGCAGGTAGTCTCCTCATCAACTGGGACAACGCGTTTACGCAGGGCGACTACGAAACATTGGCTCAGACCTCCGCGATCATCGCTGAGATGCTGATAAAAACCGGACAAGAGGACAAGGCAAAGGAGTTTTCGGTATTGGCTGCCGGAGCCACTGCGGCGTTTGTCGGCCTCACTCCGGAGCAAAATGTGAAGGTTTCGAACGGCAATATTGAGCTTAGCGAGAAGCTCCAAACATCACTGGGCGAGTATCAGTTCGCAACCGGACTGAAAAAGACCGGAACTATCGACTTCGGGACTCTTGAGTCACTATCTGGCTATAGTACACAGCAGATCACCCAAGATGCAATACAGCTGCCTCAATAGCGACCTACCCCTTAATCCTCTCCCCCTTGGGATCGTAGAAGGCCTGCAACTGCACCTTGGCCGGATAGCGCTGCCAGGCGAGTTCGATTTCCCACTTGCCGGACTCGATCCAGTCCTTGGTCACGCCGGCCTCGTGCTTCACATAACCCAAGCCCAGCGACCGCTCGATGCGATGGCCCCAGGCGCCTGACGTCGTCGAGCCGACAATGACCCCGTCGCGATAGATCGGCTCCTCGTGATAGATCATCGGCGCCGCCTCTGAATTGTCTTCGAGCGCCAGGCAGACCATGCGCTTCGGCTGCACATTCCTGGCGCGCTGCTTCTCCAGTGCCTCCTTGCCGAGGAAGCCGCCTTTCTTGTCCCACGCGACCGCGAAGCCCAAGCCCGCTTCAAGCGGCGTGTCTTCATCGGCGATGTCATGGCCCCAATGGCGATAGGCCTTCTCCATGCGGGCGTTGTTCATCGAATGCATGCCGGCGGGTGCAAGGCCGAATTCCTGGCCTGCGTCCCACAGGGTCTCGAAAACATGGGCTGCAAATTCGGTCGGGATGTAGAGCTCCCAGCCAAGCTCGCCGACATAGGTGATGCGGCTGGCGCGAACACGGGCGTAGCCGATTTCGATCTCCTTCGACTGGCCGAAGGGGAAGGCGGTGTTGGAAAGATCGGCGCCCGAAACCTTTTCCAGCAACGCGCGCGACTTCGGCCCCATTACCGCGATCATCGGCAGGCCGGAGGTGATGTCGGTCGCGACGCAGAAGGCATCACCCGCATGCCGCCTGAGCCAGGCCATGTCGCGCGTCTGCGGCGCTGCACCCGTCACGACAAGGAAGCGGTCCTCGGCCAGTCGCGTCACGGTGAGGTCCGCTTCAATGCCACCGCGGTCATTGAGCCATTGCGTGTAGACGATCTTGCCCGGCGCGACGTCGACATTATTGGCGCTGATGCGGTTCAGCACTTGCAGCGCGTCGCGGCCCTCGACCGAATATTTGGCAAAGGATGATTGGTCGAAGAAGACGCAATCCTTCATCAGTTTCTTGGCTTCGTAAGCGGCGCAAGGAAACCAGTTCTGGCGGCCGTAGGAGTACTCATATTCGGGCTTCACCCCGTCGCGGGCGTACCAGTTGGGCCGCTCCCAGCCATTGACCTCGCCGAACACCGCGCCGAGCTTCTTCTCCGCTTCGTAGAGCGGCGAGCGCCGAACCCCGCGCGCCGTCTCCGCCTGGCGATAGGGCCAGTGCATGGCATAGAGGAGACCGAGGCTCTCGGTGGCCCGATCGCGCGCATAGCGCTTCACCGACTGGAAGGGATGGATGCGGCGGATATCCATGCCGTTGACGTCCATCGGCGGATGGCCGTCCTTGATCCATTGCGACAGGATGAGACCCGCGCCGCCCGATGACTGGATGCCGATCGAATTGAAGCCGGCCGCGACATAGACATTCTTCACTTCCGGCGCCTCGCCGAGGTGGTAGCGCACATCCGGCGTGAAGCTTTCCGGCCCGTTGAAGAAGAGCGCGATGCCGGCGGTTTCGAGGAGCGGCACGCGATTGATCGCGGCGGTCAGAATCGGCTCGAAATGATCCATGTCTTCGGGAAGCGTTTCGAAGGAATGATCCTCGGCGATGCCCTCGAAGCCCCAGGCCTTGGCCTTGGGCTCGAAGGCGCCGACCATCAGCTTGCCGGCATCTTCCTTGTAATAGGTGCATTCGTCCGGAACGCGCACCACCGGCATGTTGCGCGGCAGGTCCGCGATGGGTTCGCTGACGATATAGAAATGCTCGCAGGCATGGAGCGGGATGTTGACGCCGATCGTGCGGCCGAGATCGCGCGACCACATGCCGCCGGCGATCACCACCTTGTCGGCCAGGATCGTACCGTCCGCCGTCTCGACGCCCTTGGCCGCGCCATTCTCGACGATGATGCGGGTGACTTTGGTGTTCTCGAAGATTTTTGCACCGCGCGAGCGAGCGCCCGAAGCCAGCGCCTGGGTCACGTCGATCGGGTTCACCTGGCCGTCCTTGGGCAGGAAGACGCCGCCGACCACGCCTTCGAGGTTGTAGTGCGGGATACGCTCCTTGATCTCATGCGGCGAGATGACGTCGACGGCGAGGCCGAAATTCTTGGCCATTGAGGCGCCGCGCTTCAGTTCCTCCATGCGGCCCTCGGTCAACGCGATCGAGATCGAGCCGTTCTGCTTGAAACCGGTCGCCTGGCCGGTTTCCTTTTCCAGGCCCTCGAACAGGCCGGTCGTGTATTTGGCCAGTTCGGTGAGATTACGTGAGGCGCGCAATTGCCCGACGAGGCCCGCCGCATGCCAGGTCGTGCCCGAGGTGAGCTGCTTCCTCTCGAGCAGCACGACATTGGTGATCCCGATCTTGGTCAGGTGATAGGCGATCGAGGTGCCGACAATGCCGCCGCCAATGATGACGACATCGGCGCGGGCAGGGAGCGATTTGGCCATGGAGAACCCTCAAGCTTGCTGTCCCTCATGCTGAGGAGGCGGCGCAGCCGCCCTCGAAGCATGGCCGGCGCACGAACCTCAGCCGATCCTTCGAGGCATCGTTTTGCCAACGGTGCTCCTCAGGATGAGGTCGGATTTATGATTACGCCCTCTTAGCAGCCGTTTCCGGTTGGGCGGAAGGACCAGTCTTTGCCGCGGGCGCCGGCCAGGAATTCACCTGTCGGCGGGGGTTGATTTCGCGGGGGGTGCCTGATACACACCGCCCGCTTTCCCACCGGTACGCGGCCATGGCGGAATTGGTAGACGCACTAGCTTGAGGTGCTAGCGGGTAACACCGTGGAGGTTCGAGTCCTCTTGGCCG
>JAEUMG010000008.1 GCA_016793355.1 Hyphomicrobiales bacterium | reverse complement strand
TTCGGCTCGACGGCGAGCGAGCGCGCCAGCGCCACGCGCTGCCTTTGTCCGCCGGAGAGCTGGTGCGGCTTGCGATCGAAGGCCTCCGCAAGCCCGACAAGCCGCAGGGTCTGCCGCGCCTTCTCCGCCCGCTCCGCCAGGGGCATGCCGCGCATCCGCAAGCCGAAGCCGACATTGGCGCCGACCGTCATGTGCGGGAACAAGGCATAGTCCTGGAACACCGTGGCTGTCGGCCGCCGCGCCGGCGGAAGCTCGGTGATGTCGGCACCGGCGATCATCACCCTGCCCTCGCTCGGCGCGATGAAACCGCCGATGATATTGAGCAGCGTCGTCTTGCCCGAGCCCGAAGGCCCGAGCAGAACCGTGAAGCTGCCTTCGGGAATATGTAACGACACGTCATCGAGCGCCGTGACCCCGGCAAAGCGCTGACTGACGTTTCTGACTTCGACCAGATTCGTCATCGGGCACGCTTCCGGAAGACGGTCAGCTCGATGACCGCCACGAGCACGATCGAGATCGCGAAGACGACCGTGCCGATCGCATTGGCCTTGGGCGAAAGGCCGGAGCGCAGCAGAGTCCAGATTTCGACCGGCAATGTGGTTTCGAAGCGCGTCAGCAGGAAGGCGATGATGAACTCGTCCCACGAGAACGTCATCGACAGGAAGAAGCTTGCGAACAGCGCCGGCCACAGCATCGGCGCCGTGATGAGGGTGAGCACCTGGACGTCGCTGGCGCCAAGGTCGCGTGCCGCGCGTTCGATATTGGCGTGATGCTCGCCCATCTGGCTGTAGATGATGGCGAAACACAAGGGCAGGTTGATCACCACATGGCCGAGCCCGACGGCAAAGAGCGATTTGGGGATGCCGAGCCGGGTGAACGTGATGAGAAGCCCCATGCCGATGATGAGATAGCTCACCGACAGGGGCGCGACGATGAGGCCCTTGAGCCAGCCGCCGCCCGGCACCGCATGGCGCGCAAAGCCATAGGCCGCGAGGAAGCCGAGTACCGTTGAGACAAGGGACGAGATGAGCGCGACGAGAGTAGAATTGCCGATGGCCGTCAGCATGCGGCCATCCGAAAGTACGGCGCCATACCATTTGAGGCTCGGCCCGTTGAAGGGCGGCACCGGGATCTGCGAACCCTGGAAGGAAAAGACGGCGAGTACGATCACGGGCAGGAAGATGAAGCCGAAGATCAGCAACGCATAGGCCACCGCGGCCATGTCGGACGCGCGCCGCATCAGGCGCGCTCCAGCTTGAGCCAGCGCGCGCAGGCGAGATAGGCGATGCTGACGACGATCATCAGGATGATCGAAAGCGCCGAGGCCATCGGAAAATCCGGCTTGCGCAGAATCTGCAGCATGATGAGCTGCGGCATGAGCAACTCGTTGCTGCCGCCGAGAATCTGCGGCGTGATGTAGTCGCCGATGGCGAGCACGAAGGTGAGGAACGCGCCCACCATGATGCCGGGAAGCGTGAGCGGCAGGATCACATGGATGAAGGTCTGGATGCCATTGGCGCCGAGATCGGCGGCGGCGCGGCGGTAATTGGGCGAGAGCTGCTTGAGATTGGCATAGATGGTCAAGGTCAGCAGCATCACGAAGAAATGCGCAAAGCCGAGCACGGTGGCAAAGCGCGTATTGGCCATCTGGACAGGCTCGTTGAGGAGACCAAGTCCCATCAGCCAGGAATTGATGACCCCCTTCTCGGCAAGGACGAGGAGCCACGCATAGGAGCGCACCACATAGGAGGTCCAGAACGGCAGGATGGCGAGGATGAGCGCCATGCGCTGCCAGCGCACCGGTACCTTCTCGGCGAGGATCCATGCCATGGGATAGGCGAGCACGACCGAAACGATCGTGACCAAGGCCGTCACCTCAAGCGAATTGCGAATTGCCTTGAAGAAGGATTCGGTCGTGAAGAAGCGGATGTAATTGCCGAAACCGGGCGTCATATCGAGCGCGGTTCCGGACAAGGTCCACAGGCTCACCACCGCCATCACCACGAAGGGAATGGCGAAGAACAATGCCGTATAGGCGAGCGCGGGCGCGATGAAGGGCCACGGCCCCAACCGCCGCCCGCGCATCTGTGCCGTCACTTCTGCAGCATCTCCGTCCAGACTTCCTGCATCTTCGCATCAAGCTCGGCCGACGGCGCCGGATAGAGCTGCGAATTGGCGAGGTAGCCCGGCTGGTCGTCCCAGCGGAGGATCTTCTTCTGCTCGTCGGTCAGTGTCGCCTTGGTGTTGACCGGCATCGCCCAGTAGCACGACGACGTCGCAAGCCGCGCCTGGCCTTCCGGGCTCACGATATATTGCAGGAATTTGAGCGCGGCGTCTTTCTTCTGGCTCGCGGCGAAGATACCGATCGCCTGCGACCACAAGACGCCGCCCTCCTTCGGCAGGACGAAGTCGAGCGCCGGATTGTCCTTTGCGAGACCGGCCGTCACCCATTCGCCGCCGCCGACGAGAATGTCGACTTCGCCCGTTGCAATGGCGTTCTGGCTGGTCGCCACGTCGCCGACGAGCTTGGAGACGCCTTTCATCTTCAGAAGCGTGTCGCGGATGGCCGGAAGGTCGGCTTCGGTGAGGTCCGCGGTCTTTTTGCCGAGCCCCATCGCCACCATGCCGATGACCGGCAGATAATAGTCGTAAATGGCGATCCGGCCCTTGTATTTGTCGCCCCACAGGATCGCCATCGCCTGCATGTCGGCGGGATCGACCTTCTCCTTGTTGTAGGAGATCGAGTTGTAGCCGAACTTCTCCGAGATCGCATAGCGCTTGCCGTCCTTGACGGTCTGCGCCTCCATCAGCAGCGGCGGAAAGATGTCGGCGAGCGGCAGCTTGTCGTCGGGCAAGGGATCGAGCAGGCCCTGCGCGGCAACGCGCGGAACATCGATGCCGTCGACCACCAGCACGTCCCAGTCCCCGGGCTGCGACTGTTCGATGAGCGAAAGCGCCTGCCCCGTACCTTCATAGACCTTGAGATTGACCTTGATCCCGGTTTCCCTGGTGAACGGCTCGATGAGATTGGGATCGTCGTGATCGCACCAGACGAGCGCGTTGATCTCCTCGGCGGCCTGCGCCGGGCCGGCCTGCCAGGCGAAGAAGCCGAACATCGTCGAACCCAGCGCCCATGCGATCAGCCGCCTGCGAGCGGGCACTTCCCGGTGGTTGCTCTTCATTACCATCCCTCCTTGCTTTTTATCCGGCGATGGGCGAAAAAATGAATTGACTCATGTTTGAAGTCAATTCATTTTTCACCGCACATTGCCATGTCAGGCCTTCGCGAACGCCAGAAAACCACGCGCCACCGCGACATTCTTGCCGCTGCCGAGTATCTGTTTCGCCGTGACGGGTTTCGCGCCACCGGCATCGAAGCGATCGCAGCCCGCGCCAATCTGGCAACCGGCACGCTCTATAATTACTTCCCCTCGAAGGGTGACATTCTGCTGGCTCTGGTGGCTCTCGATGGGGAAGAGGTCCGGGCGGCCGGCGCGAAGCTCATTGCCAGGCCGCCGCGCGATCCCGAAACGGCGATCACCAGGCTTCTGGAGATCTATATCGAGCACTCCCTTGTCCACCTGACCAAGGACGAGTGGCGGCACGCGCTGGCGAACTACTTCCTGCAGCCGGATTCGCGCTTCGGCCAGGGCTATGCCGCGCTCGACGGCAAACTCGCCGCGCAGGTCTGCGAGCTGGTTTCCGCGCTTCAGAGTCGCGGCTCGCTGTCGCCGGATATCGATTCGGAATCGGCCGGGCGCCTGCTGTTCTACCTCTGCAACAGCGAATTCACGCTTTTCGTGGCGAACGAGGCAATGCCGATGGCGGAGCTGAAACAGCGCATGTCGCGGCAGATCGCGATCGTGATGTCGGGACTGGAGCGGAAGGCCGCCCCCCTTGCCGAAGCCGCCGCTCCTCCGCGCCTGCACAGACGGCCGAGGAAGGCGGCATGAACTCGCGTCACCCGTAAACCCCGCTCAATACCGCCGCCAGGGCGAGACCCGGCGCGGCACCGGTCAGGCCGAGGTGTCCGATCAGGTCGTAACGAGGTCGGGCCGTCCGATCGCTTCCGCGGTCACCACCGCTTCGAGCAGGCCGTTATCGTCGGCGGCATCCGGCAGCAGATGCTTTTTCACCGCCATGCGCACTTCGATCGCGCTCGCCCCCATGGCGTGAACCGCCTCGCGCGCGGCCTGTTCGGCGAGCGCGCTCGCCCAGTCCAGCGCCGCGGCAGCCCCCGTGAACTGCTCGACGCCATTGGGCCCGTGCCCGCGGAAAACGCCGTTGCCATCGCCTTCGATGGCGATGCTGACCGTCCGCGCGACAACGCCCGTCGCCGCGCCAACCGCGTTGGCAACGGCGCAGAACGCGGGAAAGGCGACCTCGCATTCAAGCCTTCGACCTACCTCGCCGTAATAGATCTTGACCGGCCCGCCGACCGCGACGACCGGAAAAACCGGCGACAGCGATATCCGCGTGAAGCCGGCCCGCGGCTCGCCCCGGCATACGGCATCGATGAGAGCGCCCTCATGGCGGCCCGTTCCCAGGGCGCTCTCGAGCACGGCGCGCGCCGACAGGCGCACGGTTTCGTTCCATACGTTTTGCGCGAAGGCGCGGCCGCGCTCGACTGTCGGCGATTTCATGTCCTGGAATCGTGCGCAGAGCTGTGCGCCGAGCAGCGCCGCCTCAGCGGACCAATTGTCCTGAAGCCCAAGCGCATGCGCGGCATCGGAGGGTGTGAAGCCGCAGAGCTGCACGAGCCCCTTGCGTCGCAAGCCGGCGAGACTGCGCTGCGCGCCGGAGGAGACGGCGATCTTGCGCATCGGGACCGG
>JAEUMG010000130.1 GCA_016793355.1 Hyphomicrobiales bacterium | reverse complement strand
CGCTCCTGCCCGAAATACTGGCTTCCGCCATTCGTCTGTCCATTCCGCTGATTTTTGCCTGCCTTGCCGGACTCTGGTCGGAGCGTTCCGGCATCGTCGACATCGGTTTGGAAGGAAAGATGCTGGCCGCGGCCTTCGCCGCGGCGTCCGCGGCATTCGTATTTGAATCGGCCTGGATCGGCCTGCTCTTTGGCCTGATCGTGTCCGTCGCCCTGGCGCTGGTGCATGGCTATGCCTCGATCACCCATCGCGGCAATCAGATCATCTCGGGCGTGGCGATCAACATGCTGGCCGCCGGGCTCACTCTGGTCCTCGGCGCCCGATGGTTCAGCGAGGGTGGCCGCACCCCGGCCCTTGATCCCTTCGAACGCTTCATGCCGATCACGCTTCCCGGCGCTGCGGAATTGCGAGACGTTCCCATCATCGGCCCGATCTACAGCTCCATCATCTCCGGCCAGACTCTGCTGACCTATCTGGCCTTCATCTGCGTCCCCGTCACCGCCTATGCCCTGGCGCGCACGAGATTTGGATTGAGATTGCGCGCGGTTGGCGAAAATCCGCATGCGGTCGACACGGCGGGCATATCCGTTTCCTGGCTACGCTATCGTGCTGTCATCATTTGCGGGCTGCTCTGCGGCTTCGGCGGTGCCTATCTCGCCATCGCGCAGTCGGCAGGCTTCATCAAGGACATGACGGCGGGCAAGGGCTTCATCGCGCTCGCAGCCCTCATCTTCGCCAATTGGCGCGCCTTCCCGGCGATGGGCGCATGCCTGCTTTTCGGCTTTCTCGATGCCGCGGCCATTCGCCTTCAGGGCGTGGATGTGCCGGGGATCGGCGCGGTGCCGGTGCAGGCGGTCCAGGCCCTGCCCTATGTGCTGACCGTGGTCCTGCTTGCCGGCTTCATCGGCCGGGCCGTCCCGCCGCGCGCCAGCGGCATCCCCTATACGAAGGATCGCTGATCATGCCGGCAGATCGCGCATTGATCGCCGCTGCGGCGGCGGCACGCAGCAAGGCTTATGCACCCTACTCCCGGTTTCTGGTCGGCGCCGCCGTCAAGGACGAGGCGGGGCGAATTCATGCTGGCTGCAATGTCGAGAATGCGGCCTATCCACAGGGAACCTGCGCCGAGGCCGGTGCGATTGCCGCCATGATACTCGCCGGCGGTTCGAGGATTGTCGAGGTGGCGGTTGCGGGCGCCGGCGACGCGTTGGTCACGCCATGCGGCGGCTGCCGGCAGAAGCTCAGGGAATTCTGCGCTGGCGATGTTCCAGTACACATCTGCGGCGAAGATGGTAGGCTCAGAGCAAGCTTCACGCTCGGTGAGCTTCTCCCCCAATCCTTCGGACCGGAGCATCTGGAGTGCGGACCTTAAGCGAGCATCTCGGCGCCGAACGTCCGAAGATTGCGACCATCCTCGGGTCGAGTCTGGGCGATGTCGCTGCCGCGGCCGGGGCGCCGCGCAGCATCGCCTATGGCGAAATTGCGGGATTCCCGGTTCCGAAGGTCTCCGGCCATGCCGGCGAGCTGATCGTCGGCACGCTGGGAGGACGGCAAGTCCTGTTCCTGCGCGGCCGCGCGCATGCCTATGAAAATGGCAATGCTGCAGTCATGCGCCCGGCTATCTCGGCGCTTGCCGAGAGTGGTGTCACGACCCTGATCGTTACCAATGCCGCGGGTTCTCTTGATCCGAAACTGCGTCCCGGAAGCATTATGCTGATCGAGGATCACATCAATTTTTCAGGCATGAATCCCTTGATCGGCGAGACCGGCGATCAAGGCTTCGTCGGCATGACCGAGGCTTATGATCCGGCTTTGCGCATGCGTTTCCTGAAGGCGGCGAAGCAGGAGAAGATCGCGCTCGCGCAAGGCGTCTATGTCTGGTTTTCGGGCCCGAGTTTCGAGACGCCGGCGGAAATCCGCATGGTGCGCCAATGGGGCGGCGATGCGGTCGGCATGTCGACGGTGCCGGAAGTCATCCTGGCCCGGCGCTTTGGTCTCCGTGTTGCAGCGCTCTCCATCATTACCAATTTAGGCGCCGGCATCGAAGGCGCGGCACCGAGCCACGATGAGACCAAGCGTGAGGGCGCCAAGGCGGCCGCCGACATGACGCGATTGCTCGAGAGTTTCATGCGCGAGGCAGGCGATGTCTGAGCGCACGCTGCCTCAGGAGATCATCCGCCACAAGCGCGACGGCAATCCATTGTCTGCTGACGAGATCACTACCTTCATCAGGGGACTGACGGCGGGAACAATCACCGAAGGCCAGGCGGCCGCCTTCGCCATGGCTGTCTTCTTTCGCGGCATGGCGGAGGACGAGACTGTGGCGCTCACCCTCGCCATGCGCGATTCGGGCCTCGTTCTCGATTGGCCGGATGCCGACGGGCCGGTCGTCGACAAGCATTCGACGGGCGGCGTCGGCGACAATGTTTCACTGATGCTGGCGCCGATGCTGGCCGCCTGCGGCTGCTCGGTGCCGATGATATCGGGGCGCGGCCTCGGCCATACCGGTGGAACGCTGGACAAGCTCGATGCGATTCCGGGCTATGTCTCGCAACCCGATATCACGACATTTAGGTCCGTGGTGAAGGATGTCGGCTGCGCCATTATCGGCCAGACCGACGATCTCGCGCCCGCCGACCGCCGCCTCTACGCCATCCGCGACGTCACCGCGACGGTCGAATCGCTGCCGCTCATTACCGCGTCGATCCTGGCGAAGAAACTGGCCTCCGGCCTCGATGCCCTGGTGCTCGACGTGAAGATGGGCTCCGGCGCCTTCATGCGCGAGGAAGCCGATGCGCGGGCCCTGGCGCAGAGCCTCGTCGGGGTCGCCAATGACGCGGGGCTGCGCACATCGGCCCTTCTGACCGATATGGACGAACCGCTCGCCGGTGCCGCGGGCAATGCGGTCGAGGTCGCCGAAGCGGTCGCCTATCTCACCGGGACCCGGCGCGATCCGCGCTTGCACGCGGTCACGATGGCGCTCGGCGCGGAACTGCTTTGCCTCGCCGGCGCCAGCCGTGATGAGAGCCAGGCACGCGATCATCTGCAGCACGCGCTCGACAGCGGCGAGGCGGCGGAACGCTTCCAGCGCATGGTGGCGCGGCTCGGCGGGCCATCCGATCTTGTCGATGATTGCGCCAGGCACTTGCCGCGCGCTTCCATCATCCGCCCGATCTTCGCCGCAACCGAGGGCATCGTGAGTGCCATCGACACGCGTGAGGTCGGCCTGGCGGTCATCGAACTGGGCGGCGGCCGGCGGCGCGCCGATGACAGCATCGACTCGGCGGTGGGCATCACCGAACTGGCCGGCGAAGGCGATTATCTCGATGATGAGAAGCCGCTTGCCTATATCCACGCCCGCGACGAGACGGACTTTGCCCGTGCGGCTCTGGTGCTGACGCGCGCCTATCGCATCGGCGGTGAACCCGAACTCCATCTGCCGGTCCACGACATCATAAGGGCGCACGCCCGATGAGCCGCGCCATTCTGGCGATACTCGACTCGGTCGGGATCGGCGGTGCGCCCGATGCCGCGCGCTTCGGTGACGAGGGCGCCAATACCATCGGCCACATCGCCGCGAGGGTCGATCTGAAGCTCCCCAATCTCGCATCCCTCGGCCTTGCCGAGGCGGCGGAAATGGCGAGCGGAGCGCGACCCCGCGGTTTTGCGAAACGGCCGATCCGCGGCCAGTGGGGCTATGGCGTCGAGCGCTCCAACGGCAAGGATACGCCGTCCGGCCATTGGGAGATCGCCGGCGCGCCGGTGACGTTCGACTGGGGCTATTTCCCGCACACGATCCCCGCCGTCCCCAAGGAGGTCACCGACCCCCTCATGGCGCGCTGCGATTTGCCCGGCATCCTCGGCAACAAGCATGCCTCCGGGACCGAGATCATTGCCGAACTTGGCGAAGAGCATGTGAGGACCGGCCGGCCGATTGTCTATACATCGGCCGACTCCGTCCTGCAGATCGCCGCGCATGAGGAGGCTTTCGGCCTCGACCGCCTGCTCGAGGTCTGCCGCGTCGCGCGCGAACTGACCTTGCCGCTCAGGATCGGCCGCGTCATCGCGCGGCCATTCCTTGGCACCGATCGCAGCACATTCGCGCGAACCGCCAATCGCCGTGATTTCTCGATTGCGCCGCCCGAGCCGACCTTGCTCGATCGCCTGACCGCCGCCGGCCGCGAGGTCGTCTCGCTCGGCAAGATCGGCGACATCTTCGCGCATCGGGGAACCGGCCGCGAGATCAAGGCAGCGGGAAACGATGCGCTGTTCGAGACCTTGCTCTCCGCGCTCGACTCGCTCGCCGATGGCGGCCTGATCGTCGTGAATTTCGTCGATTTCGACATGCAGCATGGTCACCGCCGCGATGTCGCAGGCTATGCGCGCGCCCTCGAAGCCTTCGACCTGCGCCTGCCGCAGCTTCTCGCGAGGCTTCGTGATGGCGATCTTCTCGTCATCACCGCCGATCATGGCTGCGACCCCACATGGCGCGGCACCGATCACACCCGCGAATGCGTGCCGATACTCGTCTATTCTCCGGGAATCGCGCCGGGATGCATCGGCCGGCGCGAAACCTTCGCCGATATCGGTCAGTCCATCGCCCGACATCTCGCCATTCCGCCACTTGCGCACGGCATTGCCTGGCTCTGAAGCTTATTGTACATCTGTTCAATAAGATGGATGGGCGCATGCCGATTGAAGCCGTAACGCCGCATGACAATGAAATGGCCCATGGCGCCTATGTGCGCCGTGAATTCCCGTTCATGGTCGAGACAATAGACCCCTGGTGGATCACGCTCGCCGACGGCACGCGCATTGCAACGACGCTGTGGCGCCCGGTGACCGACAAAAAAGTTCCGGTCGTCGTCGAGATGATCCCCTATCGCCGCCGTGATGGAACCGTCTTTCGCGATCTCGACATGCATCCCTATCTCGCGGGCCACGGCGTCGCCGCATGCCGAGTCGATATCCGGGGGAGCGGGGATTCCGATGGAATCCTGAAGGACGAGTATCTCCCGGGAGAACAGGATGACGCTTGCGAGCTCATCGCATTTCTCGCCGGTCAGGACTGGTGCAACGGCAGTGTCGGCATGACCGGCATTTCCTGGGGCGGCTTCAATTCGCTGCAGGTTGCGGCACGCCGGCCGCCGGCGCTCAAGGCGATCATCACGCTCTGCTCGACCGATGACCGCTATGCCGATGATGTTCATTACATGGGCGGCTGTCTCCTCACCGAGAACGAGATGTGGTCGACCTTCATGCTGGTGAAGAACGCTATGCCCCCCGATCCGCAGATTGTCGGGGAACGCTGGCGGGACATGTGGCTGAAGCGGCTCGAGGCCAATCATTCGTGGTCGGAACACTGGCTCGCCCATCAGCGCCGCGACGCGTACTGGCAACAGGGTTCGGTTTGCGAGGATTTCTCGCGCATCCGGTGCGCCGTCCTCGCCGTCTGCGGCTGGGAAGACAGCTACTCCAATTCGGTCGCCCGCCTGCTCACCGGCCTCACATCGCCGAAGCTCGCAATCATGGGCCCCTGGACGCATTCCTATCCGTGCCGCGGCGATCCGGGTCCGCGCATCGGTTATCTTCAGGAAGCATTGCGCTGGTGGAAATATTGGCTGGCGGGCGAAGACACCGGCATCATGAACGAACCGCTCTATCGCGTCTGGATTCACGCGGCGGAACGTCCGCGCCCCTGGTACATGGACCACCTGGGCTCGTGGGCTGCGGAAGAGGCCTGGCCGAGTCCGCGCATCGGCTGGCAGGTATTCTACCTCAACGACACTGGGCTCGAATCCGCGGCAAGACCCGGCCGCGGCATGTCGGTGTGTTCGCCCGCGACGGCCGGCACGGATTACGGTCGCTGGGGCGGCTACGGCGGAGAATCGCCCGATCTCGCCATCGATCAGCGCCGCGACGACGGCCTGTCTCTGTGCTTCGATACTGCGCCGCTTGAGGCCGACCTTACGCTGCTCGGTGCGCCCGAACTCACGCTCGAGCTCACGGTCGATAAGCCCAGGGTGAATCTGGCGGTGCGGCTCTGTGATGTTTACCCGGACGGTACATCGGCCGTGATGACCTATGGCGTCCTCAATCTCAGCCATCGCGACGGCCATGAATTTCCCGAGGACTGCCCCGTCGGTAAACCCTTCAAGATATCGCTCAGGCTCAACGACTTCGCGCGCACG
>JAEUMG010000051.1 GCA_016793355.1 Hyphomicrobiales bacterium | reverse complement strand
ACGGTGTTGCAGACCGGCGAATGCTGCTGCGTGAAGGCGAGGAGGTCATCAAGCTCCGCATCGCTGCAATCGGCCTCAACATGCATCTTGATGCGAATCTGCTCATAGCCGGGGGACACCGCCGCATCGAGGGCGAGCAGGCCCCGCACGTCGAGATCGCCTTCGAGTTCGGTCGAGAGCGCCTGGATCTTGATCCCGCGCGCCATCGCGTGCAGCACGAAGGTCGTGGTGACGCAGCCGGCCAGCGCATGAAGCAGGAACTCCACGGGATTGGCGCCTTCATTGTTCCCGAGGAGGACAGGCGGCTCGCCATTGGTGAATTCGAAGGCCGTTTGCCGGGAGGTGTCTTCCTGGCCCGCACCGTAGAAGTCCTTGATGGTCGAGCGGTTCTCTCCGCCATTGATCCACTGGTTCATGGCGCGGAACTGGAATTTGCCAAGGCTCGGATCGGCCTTGATGGCGGCGATCGTCGCCATGGCGGCGTCCATGTTCAGTCCATTCAGCATTTTGGGCATTGCGTTCATGATCTTTCTCCATGTTTTAAGGTAACGAATGAGCGGAGATTATGTGTGGACAGGTCGCTGCGTCAGCGCGACTCTGGCCAGAATCAATCCTTTCATGCCAGTTTCTGATCCAGACGATGGACCGTACTCTCGAAGCCTGCATCCTGGCCCTGCCTGAAACGGCAGGCTCGGCGCTCTATGGCATGGTCGATGTTCTTGCAGCGACCGGCCGGCTTTGGCGGGAGCTTAATGGCGAGATGCCGGGCACGCAGATGATCAATCCGCGGATCGTCGGTCTCACGCGCACCCCCTTCACATGCGGCAACGCAATTCCCGTCACGCCGGATCTGAAGTTGGACGAGGCCGGAGTACCGGCGATCCTCATCGTGCCCGAACTCTGGCTCGCTCCCACCGACGACCTGGGCGACCGTTATGCGGACGTCAAGGATTGGCTCCGGCACTGCCACGCGCAGGGGAGCACCGTCTACTCGGCCTGTTCAGGCTCGGTCCTGCTGGCGGCGGCCGGACTGCTGGACGGCCGCGAAGCAACGTCACATTGGGGCTATGCCGATCTTTTCAGGCGGTGCTTTCCCAAGGTGCGCTTCAATCCGGCGCCCAATCTCGTCATCGCCGATCCCGATGCCCGCCTCGTCACGGCCGGCGGAACCACCTCCTGGCACGATCTTGCGATCCACATCATCGCCCGCCACTGCAGCCCCGGCGAGGCACTGCACATCGCCAAGGTCTACCTTCTGAAATGGCATGGTGAAGGGCAGTTGCCCTATGCGAGCCTGGTGCGGCGGCAGCCGCACGCCGATTCGGTGGTGCGTCGGGCCGAGGAATATCTGTCGCGTGAATTTCGGCAGGAGAATGCGGTCGCGCGCACGGTGGAGCAGTGCGCAATCCCCGAACGCAGCCTGAAGCGCCGCTTCAAGACAGCCACCGGCCAGACATTGATCGGCTACGTTCAGAATTTGCGCATCGAAGAGGCCAAGCGGCTGCTCGAGGCGAATGAAGTTGCCGCCGACGAAATTGCCGCGATGGTCGGCTACGACAACCCGGCCTTCTTTCGGAGGCTCTTCAAGCGCTCGACCGGCCTGACGCCGGGCGCCTACAGACGGATGTTCAAGCCGTTCTCCACGGTTCCCTCGCTCGCCCCGCCGCAAAAACTCTGACGACAAGGTTAATTTTCAGGCCTTACGCGCCTGCTCTTGGCCCGCAATGGCAAGGAACCTGCTCAACCGTAAGCCCATGATGGAGGATCTGTTCCATGTTGGGATTCTGGCGGGATGAGCATGGCGGCGTCGCGGTCGCCTTTGCGCTGGCCTCGATACCTTTGATCGGCATTGCCGGCATGGCAATCGACTATATGCGCGCCTCCGAAGTGCGCTCGGCCTTGCAGGTCGAAGCCGATGCCGCGGCATTGGCATCCGCTGCGAGCAAGGATGCTTCCGCAAGCACAGCCTGGGTCACCAATCTCAAATCCACGATCGGCGACAGGTTCAGCGGGGGCGCAGCCATCGAAAATCTCGCCGCCGACGGCGAATGGGTTTCGACGTCGGATTTCCGCGTCCAGGCCAGCGCCGATGTGCCCTTGACCTTCCTGCGCATCGTTCCGGGCATAGAGGATCATTTTGCGATCGAGGTCGAATCGGTTGCGCGCGTGACCAAGCCGAAACTTACCTACAAGCCGCCGAAGTTCACCGATCTCGATCCCGAAGCGAGCGACTATAACCGGCTTTCGGTCTACTGCTTCGATATCGAGAAGAAAAACGATCCGCTCACCAAGGGCCGCAGCCAGGAAACGACTATCGCCGACAATGCCGGCACCAAATACAATTACACGTTGCCGACCTGCAAAGCGGGCGAGACGATGAGCTATCATCTCAAGAATGTCCGCGATGCCAGAACCAAGCCGAAGCAGTGGGACAACCCCAAAGCGACGCAGTACCACTACTACACCGACACGGTGATGTCGGGTGGTGTCGAGACCTATGATCTCGGCGGCTATGCGATCCTCGAAACCGTCTTGTGCGACACGGCCGCCAAATGCGTCGGCCAAAGCCAGGGCGGGGTGATCCCGGAGGGCGCCAACCGCACGCCGCAGCATGCGACGCAGTCATGCCAGTCCGGCAAGTTCATGTATTACGGTTGGGAAGACCGCCCGCCCGGTTTGGGCTGGACCGATCGCGACTACAACGACATCCGCGTCGTGATCGAATGCCCGGTTTCCGAATCGACCGGCGAGTTCCTCGTCCGATTGATCAAGTAGGGCGGGATTTCAGCCCAGCCCCTGCGCGGCAAGCACCTGTCGGATCGACATCGCCATCTTGCCGACGATCTCCTCAAGTTCGGCGTCGCTGGCGTTATAGGGCGGCGACAGGATAACCACATCGCCGTTAATGCCGTCGACATTGCCGCCGACCGGGTAGCAAATGAGTCCGTTTTCAAGGGCCTGCTGGCGGATGTGCATATAGAGCTTGAGCGAGCCGTCGAAGGGCTTCTTGGTTTCGCGGTCGCGCACCAGTTCGGTGCCGATGAAATAGCCGCGGCCGCGAATGTCGCCCACCGCCTCGATACCCTGGGTCGCATCGGCGATCATTTTCTTGAGCTTGGGCTCATAGGCCCTGACCCGCTCGACGAGCTTGTCGCGCTGGATGATCTTCTGGACGGCGACGCCGGCGGCGCAGCAGGCGGTGTGGCCGGTGAAGGTGTGGCCGGTCATCGGGCCGCCATAGGCCCTGGCGATAGTGTCGTTGACCTTGTCGGAATAGATCGCCGCGCCAAGCGGCAGATAGCCGGCGGCGAGTCCCTTGGCGACCGACATGATGTCGGGGAAGACGCCGTCCTTCTCGAGCGCCCGCCAGGTGCCGGTGCGCCCGACGCCGCACATGACTTCATCGGCAATCATCAAGACGCCATGGCGATCGCAGATCTCGCGCACCCGCCTGGCATAGCCTTCGGGAGCAGGGACGCAGCCGCCGGCCGCGCCGACAACGGGCTCGAAGATGAAGGCGGCGACCCTGTCGGCACCGACTTTGAGGATTTCGCGCTCGAGCTCGGCGGCACAGACCTCACCCACCGTTTCGGCCGTCGCGCCCGCCGGCGGGCGGTATTCATTGACCGCGGATATCCGCGAAACCTCGAGCAGTGAGCCCTCAAAGGCCATGCGGCGCTCAAGAAAGCCCGAGACGGAAAGGGCACCCAGCGTATTGCCGTGCCATGACCGCTCGCGCGCGATGAAACGGCGCCGGCTCATCTCGCCGCGCGCGGCGTGATACTGCAAGGCGAGCTTGAGACAGGATTCGACCGCTTCGGAGCCGCCGGTGACGAAGACCATGTGCTTCAGCGTGCCGCCGCAGCGATCCGCCACGATCTCGGTCAGCTCCTCGAGCGCGTCCGAGGTGAAGTTGTAGCGATAGCCATGCGCGATCTGCTGCAGCTGGTTGGTGATCGCAGCGTTCACTTCCTCGTTCGAATGGCCGATGCAATAGACGGCGGGGCCGCCCGAACCGTCGATATACTGCTTGCCGTCGACATCCCACACATAGCTGCCCTTGGCGCGGGCAACCTTGGGAAGCTTCGGTCCGACGACATTGATGTTGGGCGGCAGTTCGGTGCGGGCGTTCATGCGGGAGGAGCCTTGAGCGTGACGGGAAGGGGTTCGGATGTTAATGAGCCTCTAGCACTGCCCTCACCATTCCGGCAATTCCATGATCACAGTCTTTGACGAAGCCCAACGCCTGCACGCGCCGCAAGGCTTCATCGTCGCGGGAAAGTTGCAGCCGAGTCCCGAGCGCCCGGATCGCATCGATGCGCTGATGCAGGGTGTGAAGCGGATCGGCGGACCCATCGTCAAGCCGCCGCCGATCGGGCGCGAACGTCTCGAACTCGTCCATACGCCGCGCTATCTCGATTTTCTGGAAAATGTCTGGATACGCTGGTCAAGGCTTCCCGATGCCGGGCCTTACCCGGTTCCAAATATCCATGCCCTGGGACGCTCGACCCTGGCCGAGGTCTCCTATCCCGACGGCGTCGTCGGCCAATGCGGCTATCACATAGGCGACGGCTCGGCGCCGATCACCGCTGAGACCTGGGTGTCCGCCTTGGCGAGCACCTCATCGGCGGCCCATGCCGCCGATCTTCTGCTCGGCGGTGAGAAACTCGTCTATGCGCTCTGCCGGCCGCCCGGCCATCATGCCGCGGCCGATGTCGCGGCAGGCTTCTGCTACATCAGCAATGCGGCATTGGCGGCGGAGATTCTGAACCGGGCCGGCCGGCGCGTCGCCATCCTCGATATCGACGTCCATCACGGCAATGGCACCGAGGCGGTGTTCTACGAGCGCGCCGATGTCCTCACCGTCTCGCTCCATGCCGAGCCGCAGCGCTTCTATCCCTTCTTCTGGGGCTATGCGACGGAGACGGGCAGGGGTGCGGGCGAGGGCTACAATCTCAATCTGCCATTACCGCGTGGCACAGTGCTTGCCGACTACCGCAAGGCACTGGACATTGCCTTCGATCGCATCGCGAAATTCGCGCCCGATACCCTGGTTGTCGCCGCCGGCCTCGACATCGCGATCGACGATCCCTTCAAGGGTTTCGCGATCGAGACGCAAGGTTTCAACACGATCGGCCGCGCCATCCGCGAACTCAATCTGCCGATGCTGGTCGTGCAGGAGGGCGGCTATCCATCGCCGAGCCTCGGCGCCAATCTCGCCGAACTTCTCGGAGGCCTCGGCGCATGAGCCTCAGTATCCGGCCGATGCATCCGCATGAGGCCGACGCCGTCGCCCGCATGGTGCATGATCTTGCCCGCGATGTCGGCGTGCCGGTGAAGCCGAGGCTTACCGGCGATGCCTTGCGCAAGGCGCTCGACCTTGTCGACGTCGTGGTGGCGGAAGAGGGGGGCGAACTCCTCGGCGCCTGTCTCGGCCTCATGACCTACTCGACCTGGCGCGCGGCGCGCGGGCTCTATGTCGTCGATCTGTTCGTCGCGCGCAGCGCCCGCAACCGCAGATTGGGAGCGCTTCTGCTGCGCGCAGCCGGAGCGCGCGCCAGGACGCGGGGCGCGACCTTCATCAAGCTCGAAGTCGACCACGCCAATGACGGCGCGGCCCGATTTTACGAGCGTTTCGGCTTCCAGAAACACGAGGAAGACCAGCTCTTCGTGCTCGAGGAAGACCGGCTCATCGAATTTTTGAAGATT
>JAEUMG010000375.1 GCA_016793355.1 Hyphomicrobiales bacterium | reverse complement strand
CGGGGATGGCGGGCTCGGAACGGTGAGACTGCCCGGTGGAAAGGCCTTATGGAACATGGTTCATCTCGCCGTGCCGGCGCTTGCGGACTACCGCGAGACGATCAGCCTCTATTTCGACGATGCGATTTTGCGTCTCGTATTCCCCTCGCCCTATCTCAATCACCAGCCGACCCGTCTCGTCATTGAGAGGAGCGAAGGCCATGTGCTCAATGTGACCGAGACCAATGCCGGCTATGAGGAGGCCTATATCAGGCAGCTCGAAGGCTTTTGGAATTCAGTCGTATCAGGCGCGCCGGTCCGCAATCCGCCCGAGGAGGCGCGGCGAGACCAGGTGCTGCTCTGCGGTCTCGCTACACATATTGCGCAACACAATCGCTAGGGAGGACGCATGCGCGCTGCGATCATTGGAACCGGCTATATAGGGCGGGTTCATGCACGGCTTATACGCGAACTGGGCGGCCAGGTGGTTGCAGCCTGCGGTCGCACACTTGCTTCGGCTGAGGCATTCGGAGCCGGCACCGCCTATGACAATGTCGACGCCATGCTTCGCTCCGCTAAGCCAGACGTGGTTCATATCTGTTCGCCCAATCACTTCCACAAGGAGCATGCGATCAAGGCCTTCGACGCGGGCGCCCACGTCATGTGCGAGAAGCCGATGGCGACGAATGTCGACGACTGCCTGCACATGATAGAGGCGGCTGACAGAGCGAAACGCGTCGGCGCTGTTGCCTATTGCTATCGCGGCTATCCGCTCGTGCGTGAGTTGCGTCGCCGCGTTCAATCCGGTGATTTCGGCGTCTTGTGGCGGGTCAGCGGGCTTTACCTCTCACAGGATGTCTTCGATCCCGAGAAGTACGTCTGGCACTTTACCCCCGGCACCGTGGGCGACGCCTTTGCGTTGATGGACTACGGTGTACACTGGTTCGATCTTGCAGAATTCGTCACCGACGATCGCATTCACGACGTCACCGCCAATTTCCGGACACGCCGGCCGCGGCGTCTCTGGACCGGGGAAGCGGGCCAAGGGCCGCGCCCGCCCGGAAGGATACTTGAGGCAGGCCAGGTTGCGGTAGACGTTTCCCTTGAAGACCAAGCCGATCTCTTGATCAATTTCAAGAGCGGCGCAAGCGGTACGGCAACGATCATGGCCTTATCGCCCGGTAATCCAAACCATCTGTCATTGTCGGTAGATGGCGACAAAGGCGGCTTCGACTGGCTGCAGGAGCAGCCGAACAGTTTCATCGAGCGCCGGCTTGGGGAGAAATGCATTCGCGAGCGCAATCCCGATCGCCTCCATGCTGACGATCGCTTCAGCGCCATGGTACCGCCCGGGCATCCCGAAGGCTATCTCGACGCCTTCCGTAATGTGATAGCCGAATCCTGGCGTGCGATGCGCGGCGAGAAGATTCTGTATCCGACCTTCGAGGACGGCGCGCGCGGGGTCGCGATTGTCGAGTGTGCTGTCCAGAGCGCGAAGTCGCATCTGCCAGCTGTGACACAAGGACTTTGACAAAGACGCACACCCTTGCATTCAGGAGCTCCGGGTCGCACGGTCGTGGACAACGCCTCAGAAGGAGCAACGTCACGTCATGATTGCATGGCCATGTTGCAAGGACATCATCGCGGCGGCGATGTCGATGCTCTTCGCTGCCCTTGTCGCGCAGCCCGTGCAAGCCCAACAATGTGCGACAGAGGCGTTCGAGAAAGTCAGCTACGTCGTCTGCAGTGTTGACCCCGCGGCGTCTGACCTGCGGCTCTTCTGGAAAAATTCCAGGAACGAGCCCTATCGGACCTTCTCCGGTCTGGCCAGAGCGCTCCGCAATCAGGGGCATGAGCTGGTCTTTGCGGTCAATGCCGGGATGTACCAGTCCGATTTCTCTCCTCTTGGCCTTTTCATCGAGGAGGGCGAGGAGCTGCGGCCGGCGAATACGACCACCATCGAAGCCCCGCCGCGCGAGATTCCAAATTTCTACAAGAAGCCCAACGGCATTTTCTTTCTTGGCGAAGCGGCGGCCGGCATCCTGCCAACGGACGCGTTTCTGAAGTTGCGGCCCCGGGCTCGCTTCGCAACGCAGTCTGGCCCGATGCTGGTCATCGAGAATGAACTGCACCCTGCATTCATTGCAGGCTCGTCTGATCTGACACGCCGCAGCGGCGTGGGTGTCTGCAAAGGAGGCCAAGTACGGTTCGCCATCAGCGACGGCAGTGTCAATTTTCACGATTTCGCCCGGCTATTTCGCGACCGGTTGGCATGCCCCAATGCCCTCTTCCTCGACGGCGGACGCGGAGTCGGGCTCTATCTACCAAGTATGCGGCGCAACGATTTTTCCTGGCACGGCGGCTACGGACCGATCTTCGGGCTGGTGGAGTAAGCCGGGCGGCCTTGGACCTTGCGGGCTGCCCATCGACAGATCGTTGGCTGAAGATTGCAGGGTCGATCGGCGCGCCGGTCGCGCCTACTCGCCGTCAATATTATGCTCGACCTGGCCGACACGGCGTCGGGCCTTGACGGCCGAGTCCGCGATGCGCCGCAGCCGCTGCGCATAGAGAAGTGCGGCATCGACGGATCTGACATGCAGTCTGCCGGTTGCGATTTCCGTCAAGAGGTTCAGCTTGAGGCGCTGATAAGTCGCTTCGCTCCGTTCGGCCAGGAGATTGAGGCGGTCGGGCAATTCTTCATCGGAATCAGTCTCGGCGAGGCTGGCAAGCACGATCGATCGAAACTCCGCCCAGTCTTCGCTGGCGATCATCTCTGCCGGAGGTGGCGCTTCGATCATGCGTTCGCTGGTGATGACGATCGTCTCGAGGTGCTGAATCGATCGCACGATATTGGGCAGGACTTTGCTGACCGCTTCCGGAACCGGATGCGATCCGAGACCGTCGATGAATTCGCGGATCGCCTCGCCCAGCCTGATGATGCCGCCTTGCCTGGCGGCAAGGATGTCGTGCCTGCCCGCCGGCTGCATCACCCTCTGCCGTGCGAGCGCGAAAGTTGCGTCGCGCATGCGCTTCGACTCACGCACCAGCCCGTCAACGGCGAGCGTCGGCACTTCGGCGAGATTGGCATCCAGGTAGCGCGGCCGGCCGATCTCCTCTTCTGACGAGACGTAGAGCCGCGACAACCGGGCGATCAGCCAGGGCGTCAGCGGCCATATGACGACGATGCCGAGGAGGTTGAAGAGGGTATGGAACACGGCAAGCGTTGTGGGAACGCCTTCGCCGAGGCCGAGACGGTTGGCGATCCCGCCGCTGACGCCGACAAGAAATGGCAGGAGTGCAAGCGCGACTATGCTACTCAACAGATTGAACGCGATATGCGCCGAGGCGACTCGCTTGGCCGGCGAGGTAGCACCGATCGCGGCAAAGAGCGCGGTCGATGTCGTACCGATATTGGTACCGATGACGGCAGCTGCGGCCGCCAGCAGCGGCACCTCGCCCCCGGCGCTTGCCGTCAGGATGATCGCAATGGCGGCGCTCGAAGATTGGGTCAGCACGGTCAGCAATGTGCCAAGTCCGGCAAAGGTCGCGATCGCCAGCCCACCCGTCACGCCAAGGTCGAGACCGGCGATGCGCGGCGCCAGTTCGGCAAAACCCTGCTGCAGAACCCCGACACCGAGGAAGAACGCGCCGAAGCCGGCGAGCGCCCGCCCGATGCCGGCGAAGCGCGCCTGCGATCCGGCCACAAGCCGCACCAGCATCCCGATCCCCAGTAGCGGCAGAGCGAACGACCCGACATCGATCTTGATTCCGACCAGGGCGACCAGCCAGCCGGTCATCGTGGTTCCGACATTTGCGCCAAAGATGACAAAGACCGCCTGCTTCAGATTGAGCAGCCCGGCATTCACAAAGCCGATAATCGCAACGGTGACGGCGCTCGAAGACTGGACGAGTGCCGTAACGAGACCGCCGGCAACGAGCCCGCGCAGCGGCGTGCCCGTCCACCGGGCAAGGATCGAACGCAGGGCCTCGCCCGCGGCCATCTTCAGGCCGTCGGTCATCATTGACATGCCGAGCAGGAACAGGCCAAGCCCGCCCAGCAGCGATGCCAGAGCAAACATCAATAGGTGCCTCGCTTGCGTGAGCCGGCATCGCGCCTGAGGAAGCGCCGGCAGCAAATCTCAGCGTCAAGAATCACGGAACTTGTGAATACAAGGGCCGTGAAGGCGGCTTGCCCTTTGGTCGCGGTTTCCCCGTGACAGCACAGATGCCATAATTGATTAATGGCTGAATTCTTCCTGACTTCCTCCCTCCTTGTCCTGTTCGCCGGCGCCCCCATCGTCTTCTGGGCGGCCCGGCGCGGGCGCAGCCTTGCCTCTTGGACGGCTGCCGCGACGATGGCGGCAGGGCTGGCTCTCGTCGCCCCGCTTGTACCCGGCGCCCTGTCGGGCAACGTTGTTCGCGCCTCCCACCCGTGGTTGCCGGAATGGGGACTTAACCTCTCGCTCCGCTTCGACGGTCTCGGACTGCTGTTTGCGCTGCTCATTCTCGGCATCGGCCTGCTCATCGTCCTCTATGCCAGCTATTATCTGCCGGCGGCCGATCGGCTCGGCCGCTTCTTTGCGATGCTGCTGGTTTTCGCGGGAAGCATGCTGGGCATCGTGTTCTCCGAGAACATCCTGCTTATGCTGGTCTTCTGGGAGCTGACCAGCCTCAGCTCATTTCTTCTCATCGCCTATCGGCACGAGACGCACGATAGCAGAATAGCGGCACGGATGGCATTGGCCGTCACCGGAGCCGGCGGCCTCGCCCTGCTCGCCGGCCTCCTGCTGCTCGGCCATATTGCCGGCAGCTTCGAACTGTCCGATCTGCTCAACCGCAAACTCGAGATCCAGTCTCATCCGCTCTACGCGCCGGCACTGATCCTCATTCTCCTCGGTGCATTCACCAAATCGGCACAATTCCCGTTCCATTTCTGGCTGCCGAATGCGATGGCCGCGCCGACACCGGTCAGCGCCTATCTGCACTCGGCGACGATGGTGAAAGCCGGCGTATTTCTTCTCGCCCGCTTCTATCCCGTCCTCTCCGGCACCGACCTGTGGTTCGGAGTGGTCAGCCTCACCGGCGCCGTCACCTTCGCCTATGGCGCCTATGCCGCCATGCTGAAGCACGACTTCAAGGGCCTGCTCGCCTATTCGACGGTGAGCCACCTCGGTCTGATAACCCTGCTCTTCGGGCTGTCGACGCCGCTCAGTGCGGTCGCCGGCGTCTTTCACATCATCAACCACGCCATCTTCAAGGCGTCGCTGTTCATGTCGGCGGGAATCATCGACCACGAATGCGGCACGCGCGACATGCGCCGGATCAATGGTCTGTTCAGGTATATGCCGCTCACCGCCATCCTCGGCATCGTGGCCGCTGCCTCGATGGCCGGCGTGCCCCTCCTCAACGGCTTTCTCAGCAAGGAGATGTTCTTCGCCGAGACCGTCGAGTCGCCCGCCTTCGAGCCCTATTCGCTGGTAATGCCGGCCTTCGCGGTTGTGGCGGGCGCGTTGTCCGTGGCCTATTCGATCCGCTTCGTCCACGATGTCTTCTTCAACGGCGAACCGGTTGACCTGCCGCGGCAGCCGCACGAACCGCCGCGCTGGATGCGTTTCCCGGTTGACATCCTGGTTGTCTGCTGCATCGTCGTGGGGGTCCTGCCGCAAGTGTCGGTCGGTGCGCTGCTCGACGCCGCCGCGGGAGCGGTGCTGCGGGAAGCCCTGCCGGCCTTCAAGCTCGCCGTCTGGCACGGCTTCGACAGGGCGCTCATCATGAGCCTCATCGCCATGGCGGCCGGCTTTCTCTACTACCTCAACCGCCGCGCATTGTTCGCGCTGCATGAGCACTATCTGCCCCACCTGCACAGTCCGGCGGCTTTCGAGCGGCTCTATCGCTGGCTGACCCGCACGGCCGCCTGGATCATGGGCCGCCTCGACGATGGCTCGCCCCGGCGTTACCTGGCAACGCTCGCCGTTTTCAGTGTTGGCCTGGCCTGCTGGGCCTGGCTCTCATCGCCCGAGACGGAGCTCGCCGGCCCACTGCACAGCCCGGCCGACGCCATTTCTCTCGGCTGGCTGGCGGTCCTCGCCTTTGGCGCGGTCGGAGCGGTCGTCTGGCACCGCCACCGGCTGACGGCACTCATCTTCGTCAGCGTCATCGGCCTCGCCGTGTCGCTCGCCTATCTGTGGTTCTCGGCACCCGATCTTGCCCTGACCCAGCTGTCTGTCGAGGTTGTCACCATTGTCCTCATGCTCCTGGCGCTGCGCTATCTGCCGCAACAGGCCGC
>JAEUMG010000352.1 GCA_016793355.1 Hyphomicrobiales bacterium | reverse complement strand
ATGGAGAATGAATGGCGCGGTCTTGAGCCCCTCCCCGATCGAGATTTCGGCCAGCATGGCCGGCACATCCCACCAGAACCACTTGTTGCCAGCCACATCGTTTTCGGGATCGAACAGCCCCTGGCCGGCACGATGCCACAGGGCATAGCCGGTGACTTCCCGCTCACCGGCCAGCGCGCGGGCATCACGGGCCTCGCGCATGCTGTCCGGTATGACGCCGCGATCGACAAGCACGACAATGCCCTTGTCGCCGACGAACGGCGTTATGACCCGCCAGCCCGGACTTCCCTCGAATGTCGTCAACATGAGGATTTCCTTGTCCTGGGCAAAGCGCCCGCGGGCGGCGATCGGCAGATAGTCGACGTCGCCCGTGTCATCCGCCAGGTCGACCGCGGCGCCGAGGCTTAGGGCATGCTGGGCCTTGCGCTCCTCCATCTGACGGATCAGCGCCTGCTTGCCTGCCAGCCTGTGCACTTGCCAGGCGCCAAGCCCGGCCAGAATCGCAAACCCGATGGCGCCCGCGACGAGGATCTGCCAGCCGCGCCTGCTCATTCCGCGTCAACGCGGCCTTCCTGGGCCTTGGTCAGATATTGCTGGCAGACGAGGATGCCCTTGACCGGCCGCAGAAGGATAAGCGGCAGAATGATCAACAACGGAATTGCGATCAGTGCATGAACCCAATAGGGCGGCGCGTAGGCGGCCTCGACACCCAGGATCGAGCCGACTCCGACAAAACCGACCACGAGCATGACAAACCAAGCGGCGCCATCGCCCGCATCGGCAAAGTCGAATGGCAGGTTGCAACTTGAACAGCGCGGCGCGAGGGTAAGATAGCCCGCGAACAGCCTGCCGCGGCCGCAACGCGGGCAGCGTCCCGCCAGTCCGTTCTTCACCGGCGACTGGGGCGGATAATAAGGCTCGCTCATTCAGGCCTCCAGGCCTTGTGCCGCGCCACGAAATGCTTGGCGCGGCGCAGCTTGGCTCGGCGGCTAATGTCCCGCCGAGAAGTCGACGCCCGCCGACCCCCACACATAGATGCAGGCAAAGAGGAAAAGCCACACGACGTCGACGAAGTGCCAGTACCAGGCGGCGGCCTCAAAGCCGAAATGCCCTTCCGGCTTGAAATGGCCGGCCATGGCGCGGAACAGGCAGACAATCAGGAATATGGTGCCGACGATGACGTGGAAACCATGGAAACCGGTCGCCATGAAGAAGGTCGAGCCGTAAATGTTGCCCTGCTGTTCGGGCGGCACGTTCGCCAGTTCGCGGCTGAAGGCGAAATGGGCATGCGTGTATTCGTAGGCCTGAACAGCCGTGAACAGAAGGCCAAGCGCGATAGTCGCCGCGAGGCCCCATTTCAGGCCCTGGCGGTCATTCTTGAGAAGCGCGTGATGTGCCCAGGTCACCGTCGTGCCCGAGGTCAGAAGGATCAGCGTATTGAGCAGGGGCAAGTGCCAGGGATCGAACACCTGGATATGCACCGGCGGCCATTGTCCGCCGGTGACGGCGGTGCGCGAGGCCTGGAGCGGATCGTCGGGGAACAGGCTTACATCGAAGAAGGCCCAGAACCAGGCAACGAAAAACATCACCTCGGAAGCGATGAACAGCAGCATTCCGTAACGCAGGTGGAGTTGGACAACCGGGGTATGATCGCCCTCATCGCCCTCCCGGATGACATCGCGCCACCACATGAACATGGTGTAGAGAACGCCGACGAGCCCGATGATCGCGACGATGGGGTTCGCTCCATGCATCCAGCGCACCGCTCCCACCGCCATGATGAAGGCGGCCACCGCCCCGACGAAGGGCCATGGACTGGGATTGACCAAATGGTAGTCGTGGTTTTTGGCGTGACTGTCGGCCATTGCCGTCTCCTCGTCGATTCCCCTAGCGTGTCACTGAATTCGATTTTTCCGGCGCGGCGGACGACAGGTTGGCGCCCTTTTCGGCCGGATAGAACGTGTAGGATAGCGTTATCGTGGTGAGCGTCCGCAGGTCCGGATCCCGCTCGATCTCCGGATCGATGAAGAATACGACCGGCATGTCGATCGACTCGCCAGGTTTGAGCCGCTGCTCGTTGAAGCAGAAGCACTGGATCTTGTTGAAATAGGCGCCCGCCTCGGCCGGCGTCACATTGAAGATCGCGCTTCCCGTCGTTTCATCGCCGGACCGGCTGGCGGCACGATAGAAGGCGAGATTCTGTTCGCCGAGCTTGACGCTCATCTCGAGCTGCTCGGGATGGAAGGCCCAGGGCAGGCTGGCTGCGGTGTTGGCGTCGAAGCGGACCGTTATCACGCGCTCCCCCGCGACGCCCGGCGCGACATCGGCACGCTGCGTCGTACCGCCGAAACCGGTCACCTGACAGAACAATCGATAAAGCGGAACCGAGGCATAGGCGAGCCCGACCATGCCGAGCGCGACGCAGCCGGCGGCGAAGGCGACCTGCCGGTTGCGCCTGGGGTCCACTGGCCTTTGTTGACGGATGGGTGTCACCATGGCTCAGAACGTCCGATCCGCGACATTGCCGCCGAGCCGCACGATGGTCGTGACGAAGAACAGAATGACCAGAGCCGCGAGCACCAGGGCCAGTGCGATGGCCCGCTTGCGCCGCCGCGCCATATCCTCCGGCCCAAAGGGCTTTATCGCCATCGCCGGCACGCTCATCCCAGGATCGAATGGAAGGGCGGCAGCCCCGCCATTCGCTCGATCAGGATCAGCGCGAAGACTCCAAAGAGCCACGCAATCGAGAAACTGAACATGCGCCGGCAGGCCAGGCGTTCGGCATCGCCCTGCCCGCTGCGGAACACCTTCCAAGAGTACCAGATGAAGGCCACGCCCAGACACGCGGTGCCGGCGATGTAAAGCGCCCCCGCAATGCCGAGCAGTGCGGGCAAGAAGGAGATCGGAACGACGAGCAATGTGTAGATGAGGATCTGGCGGCGCGTTTCGGCGACGCCCGCCACGACCGGAAGCATCGGTACGCCGGCGCGCGCATATTCATCCTTGCCCAGGAGAGCGAGCGCCCAGAAATGCGGCGGCGTCCACATGAAGATGATGAGGAACAACGCGATCGAACCGGGGTCGACGGAGCCGGTTACCGCCGCCCAGCCGATCATCGGCGGGAAAGCCCCGGCCGCTCCGCCAATCACGATGTTCTGCGGCGTGCTGCGCTTGAGCCACATGGTGTAGATGACGGCGTAGAAGAAAATGGTGAAAGCCAGAAGCGCCGCGGCAACCGCATTGGCAAAGAGATAGAGGCTCAGCACCGATCCGACCGCAAGGGTGAGGCCGAAGCCCAAAGCCTCGCCGGGAAGGATCGCGCCGCGCGGTACCGGACGGCTGGTCGTGCGCTTCATCAGCGCATCGATGTCGCTATCGTACCACATGTTCAGCGCGCCCGAGGCGCCGGCGCCGATGGCGATCGAAAGCAGCGCCATCGCCGCCATCCAGGGATGGACCGCGCCGGGTGCGGCGACGATGCCGACGAGAGCAGTGAAAATGACGAGCGACATCACGCGCGGCTTGAGCAGCGCGAAGTAATCTCCGGCGGTTCCCTGCCCGCCTTCGCTGGCGACGGTCAGACCGGAGAGTTTTGCGTGGACGTCGCTCATCCCTGGGACTTCACTACTTGATCACCGGCAGCGTGCTGAACTGATGGAAGGGCGGCGGCGAGGGCAATGTCCATTCGAGCGTCGTCGCGCCCGCGCCCCAGGGATTGTCGCCAGCCCGCTTCTTGGCGGCAAAGGCGGCATAAACGCCATAGAGGAAGACAAGAACGCTGGCGGCCGAAATGTAGGATCCGAGCGAGGACACCCAGTTCCATCCCGCAAAAGCATCCGGATAATCGACGTAGCGGCGCGGCATGCCGGCGAGGCCGAGGAAGTGCTGCGGGAAGAACAGGAGGTTCACGCCGATGAACTGCATCCAGAAATGCAGCTTGCCGATCGACTCGTTGTACATGTAGCCGCTCATCTTCGGGAACCAGTAATACCAGGCGCCGAAAATGGCGAAGACCGCACCGAGCGACAGCACATAGTGGAAGTGCGCGACGACGTAATAGGTGTCGTGCAGCGAGCGATCGGCGCCGGCATTGGCGAGAACCACGCCGGTGACACCGCCCACCGTGAAGAGGAAGATGAAGCCCATCGCCCAGAGCATCGGCGTGCGGAATTCGATCGAGCCGCCCCACATGGTGGCGATCCAAGAGAAGATTTTAACGCCGGTCGGAACCGCGATGATCATAGTCGCGGCCACGAAATAGGCCTGCGTATCGACATCCAGGCCGACCGTATACATGTGGTGGGCCCACACGATGAAGCCGACGACGCCGATCGCCACCATGGCGTAGGCCATTCCGAGATAGCCGAAGACCGGCTTCTTCGAGAAGGTCGAAACGATCTGCGAGACGATGCCGAAGCCCGGCAAAATCAGGATGTAGACTTCGGGATGCCCGAAGAACCAGAAAAGATGCTGGAACAGGATGGGGTCACCGCCGCTGGCGGGCACGAAGAAGCTCGTGCCGAAATTGCGATCGGTGAGGAGCATGGTGATCGCCCCGGCGAGGACGGGAAGCGACAAAAGCAGTAGGAAGGCGGTAAGCAGGATCGACCACACGAAGAGCGGCATCTTATGCAGCGTCATGCCGGGGGCACGCATGTTGAAGATCGTCGTGATGAAGTTGATCGAACTCAATATCGACGATGCGCCGGCCAGATGCAGCGACAGGATCGCAAAATCGACAGCAGGACCGGGATGGCCGGTCGTCGAATTGGGCGGATAGGCAGTCCAGCCGATCCCGGCGCCGAGCCCGCCAGGCGGGCCCTCAACGAAGAGTGAGATGACGAGCAGCGACAGCGCGGCCGGAAGCAGCCAGAAGGAAATATTGTTGAGGCGCGGGAAGGCCATATCGGGGGCGCCGATCATCAGCGGCACCATCCAATTGCCGAAGCCGCCGAAGAGCGAGGGCATGATCATGAAGAACACCATGATCAGGCCGTGGCCGGTCACGAAGACATTGAAGCCGTGGCCGTCGGCGAAATACTGGAGGCCGGGTTCCTGCAGCTCAAGCCGCATGCCGATCGACAGCAGGCCGCCGACCAGGCCGCCCACCATGGCGAAGATCAGATAGAGCGTTCCGA